>JBATNZ010000128.1:0-23987 GCA_049290615.1 Candidatus Contendibacter sp. | reverse complement strand
CATCTGTCATGCTTTCTAAGACAAAAGCCGTGTGCGAAGCGAGCGATTTTGAGGAGCCCAGTGCGGTAATTCCGCACGCCGGGATCTGTGAGGGGGCAGTCGGGCAACCGGCTGTCCTACCTCGATGGCGGTATGTGCTACTTGTTCAGCGACGCGCTCCGGCAGAGGCACAGCCAAGAAAAATGACTCGGGGTACAGATAATCATCTCCTGATTCGTCAACGATGCGCACTTGATGGTGCTTCGCCGCCTCTGAGTCAGGTAGAACCTGATAAAGCTTGCGTGGCTCCAGCGACACTTCGTAGCCACAATTATTAATACAAACAACAAATTGATGACTAGCCATGTTCTTACTCCAGATACCGCTTGATCTTGAACTCCCGCTTTCCAAGTTCAGTACTGTGCCATCTGACAAACGCACAGTAGCTTCAGCTTTTCGTTTTCGCCAGTGGCCATCTCCGTAGAACTTACGGAGGCGGGTCATTTCCCGAATACTGGACCCTTGTGCAAAGGTTTCCGTATGGCGGATTTTTCCAATAATCTCGAAATCCATTCAGACACGCTACTTGGTATGTATTCTGCCGCATAACGGGGCGGCGGATAAGCCGCGAAGGGCGGGAAAGCCGCAGGCTTTTCCGCCTGGAGTCGGCTTGATCCGCTGGTTGTGCGGCGCTTTGCGCCGGGCAGCCAGCGGATGCTATCCGCCGCCCCGTTGTCGCGGGTGCGAAGCGTCCTTGACAACGCCAAAATCAGCCGGCGCTTTCAGCGGTAGGCTGCATTTTTTTGTTATGTTCGTTTGGTTCTGTATACGCAAAAACGGTATGTTTGCCAAAAAACTGCATACCCCAAACACTTAACCCATTTTTACCGAAAAAGACTTTATAGATGAATGTACCATCATTTAGCTTACGAGGTTCTAGATAGCTCATTAACTCTTGTAGGTTAGACGCAATATCTTTTTTCATACCAATTGTTGGCCAGACAGATATTGTTGTGTCTTTTGCCATGATGCTGTGTGTCTCCCGCCAATAAAGTCCTCTGACCATACGAGAAACTACATTCGAGTAGTTTTCGAAATTAAACTCCACTTGTACGACAGGTTCTGCTATACCACTTCCCCTATCCGCGTATGTCTTTTTATGCGTTGAGAAAATCTGCCGGGCGATTCGTTTATTAACTCCAATAGTTTTACCTATTGAATTAATGATAGCATCTTGGTTTTCTCTAAATTCCCCGGTAGTAAATCCAATAATAATTTTAAATTCTTCGTCATGCTTACTTGCTGGGTTATTACACACACTGCAAGCCGGAACTTTGTGTAATTCTACATTTGGTTTTCTTGGTCTTGGGTAAAGATTTTTTGGAGGTAGGTGGTCACCTTTTTTAGTAGCCTCGCGCTCACCACAAAGCACACATATTTGTTTAGGCAAACGTACCTCCTTGAACATAACGATTTCGCTCACTGGGGCCGCGCCATTGATGTGCGTTCAAGTGTAAAACACTGGCTCTGGCACGGTCTCTGGTGCAGCAACCAGTTGCCATGAAAGTACCGACTTTCATCGCCGGGGGTGACGCCGCCGACATGACGGTTAGGCTGGTTGAGTATTTTGTTGCAAGGAAAGGTGGGAGTCCAGCCTATGCAGCTTTCAGATTTCACTGCTTTTTAGTCTCATTAAAGCTATTCGTTTATTAGTTATAGTGACCAGATGAACTCTCTATTGTCCTATACCATACACCATCTTTTTTTTTCCAATTAGTAAGTTCTGTATATGTCCTAGTGCTTTTATCAGTACGACTATATATTGTTGTATATCTAACCAAAGCTGATTCTTCCGATTCATCAATTCTTACATCATCCACAGAAGAAGAAATAACAGAGTCTTTATTATTCTTGTTATAGCCTTCATAATATTCCAATGCTCGTTGTTTTGTCGCACTTGATGGTTCAAGATATTGTTCCATAGCAAGAATTGCTTCCTTTTCGCTCATTTTAGTTAAATATTGTAAAAGATGCATCCAATCTTCTGCCCGAATAGTAAGAATCTCTTTGTCACTTTTAAAACAGAGCGGACATTCTGATGATATTTTTTCATCAACTTTTTTTAAACAATCATTTTTAGATAATATATCTTCATCTTTAATACTTAAACATTTAGCCTTTTGTTCATTAATAGATTTCAATATCAATTTGTAATCATTACCGAGTCTAAAATTAAATATAGGTTTCGGCTTTGTTTGTATAATAGCTTGTCCGCCTGCACAAGGAACTTGCTGAAAAAGTACTGTACCTGATGAGTCTGGACACTTATAAACTGCCTGCCCAAATGCGGGTATAGCCAAAATAGCGACAAGTAGAAACAGCAACTTAGTGTTCATCGACTTTTCCTTATCACGACAACAGAAAATATTCTTGATCGGTCCCGGTGCTCGCCGCAGCACCATCGCTTCCGCGATTACGACCGCCGGACCTTCTTCCCGCGCAGCATCAGCCGCCACGCCCGCTGAACCCGGTCAGAAAAACCGCAGATACGCTTCCAGCACCCGCAGGGTGTAATCGCCGGTGGAACCCGTCCGATATTGGGCGGGATCGCCGGTCATCCACCAGGCGGCCGCGCGCTGTACGGCGACCATTTCGTTGTTGTTGCTCTGGGCGAGCTGATCGCGCAGCACCGGACCCATCACGCAGACCAGCACCGGCCGGGCCACGGCCTGATCGGCGGCGAACTGCTCGGGCGTGACCTCCCGGTCCAGACAGCGCTTGGACCAGCGCACGATATTGTCCGGCTTGACCCGCCAGGCGCTGTAAAGCCCGGCGTCGGTGCTGGCCGACGGCGCCGCCACCCGCAGCGCTTCCACCAGCGCCTCCACCTTGGCGTCGGAGAGTTGCGCCTGGGCGGCGAACGGCATCAACGCCAGCAGAAACAGGGCGGCCAGCCACCGGCGCTGGCGCGGGATGGAACGGATGGAACGGACAATCATGCGGTCATCAGGCAACATGGGTTCCTCGTGGATGGCAAAAGTGGGCTTATGATCAAGATGAAACGAGCATCGTCCTCGAACCTGACAAGGGCATGGATCAGCCTGACGGGCGTGGACTTCTTGCCAGTTCATCATGATGCCCCGGCAGCCGTTGACAACGCCGCGTTCTCCACCATCTCCCGCGCATGCGCCAGCGTGTTCGCGGTCAGTTCCAGCCCGCCCAGCATCCGGGCGATTTCTGTGACCCGCTCGTCGGTGTTTAACGGCAAGACTTGCGTGTGCGTGGTTTCGCCGGCGGTCTGCTTTTCCACCTTAAGTTGCTGATGCGCCTGCGCCGCGACCTGCGGCAGATGGGTCACGCACAGCACCTGCCGGCCGCCGCCCAAGGTACGCAACTGCCGGCCCACCACTTCCGCCACCCCGCCGCCGATGCCGCTGTCCACCTCGTCGAAAATCAGGGTCGGGATGCGGGCGGCGTGGGCGGTAATAACCTGGATCGCCAGGCTGATGCGTGACAGTTCGCCGCCGGAAGCCACCTTGGATAAAGCCCGCAACGGCTGGCCGGGATTGGCGCTGATTTGGAATTCCACCGTCTCCAGCCCGGCTGGCGTAGGCTGTTCCAGCCGTTCCAGGCCGATGGCGAAGCATCCCCCCGGCATGCCCAGCCCGGCCAGCGCCGTTGACACCCGCTCGCCCAGTTCCCGCGCCGCCGCCGCCCGCCGCTCGCTCAAGCGGTCGGCGCCCGTCTGATAACTGGCCCGCGCGGCTTTCACCGCCTGCTGTAATGCTTCCAGCCGGGTTTCGCTGTGTTCGAGCGTATCCAGTTCGGCCTCGAATCGCGCCCGCAACGCCGGCAGTTCCTCGGCCGCCAGCCGATGCTTGCGAGCGAGTTGGTGAGCGGCGGCCAGCCGCTGTTCGACTTGGGCCAGATGCTCGGGATCGAGGTCGAGCGCCTGCACGTAATCGCGCAACTCGCCGCTGGCTTCCCGGATCTGAATCAGCGCGGTATTCAGCATCTCGCCGACTGGAGCCAGGCGGGCGTCCAGGCGGCTCAGGGCTTCCAGTTCGCGTAGACTGTGATCGAGCCGGTCGGCGATGGACGAGTCCTCGCTCTCGCTCAGCCAGCCCAGCAAGCGCTGGCCGGTATCCAGCAACTGGCTGGCGTAAGCCAGCCGCCGCTGCTCGCGTTCCAGTTCCGCGATTTCGCCTTCCGCCAGATCCAGCGCCGCCAGTTCCCGCAGGTGATAGCGCAGGATGTCCAGCCGGGCGTCGCGTTCGCTGGCGGCCTGCCGCAAGTCGCGCAGTTCCCGCCGCAGTCGGCTCCAGGTCTGGTACTGCTCCGCCAAATCCGCCGCGAGCGCCTGATTGCCGGCGTAATCGTCCAGCAGTTGTCGCTGGGCTTCGCGCCGTAGCAACGATTGATGTTCGTGCTGGCCGTGAATGTCCACCAGCCGTTCGCCCAGTTCTCGCAGCGCCTGGGTCGTTTGGGGGACGCCGTTGATATAACTGCGCGAGCGGCCAGCGCGGGCGACGACCCGCCGCAACTGGCACTCCCGGTCGCGGTCCAGATCGCGCTCGGCCAGCCAGGCGCGCGCCGCCGGCAGGGCATCGAGATCGAACAGCGCGCTGAGATCGGCCCGCTCCGCGCCGTGGCGAATCACGTCGCTGTCGGCGCGGTCGCCCAGCAGCAGGCCGATGGCGTCCACCAGGATGGATTTGCCGGCGCCGGTTTCACCGGTGACCGCGGTCATCCCGGCCGCCAGTTCCAGATCCAGGTCCTCGACGATGGCAAAATCGCGGATGCGCAACTGGATCAGCATGGCGGCTGGACCTTCAGATGAACGGCGTGGCTTCCGGACTCAGGCCCCAGCTCAGCTTGGCCCGCAGCAACTCGAAGTAATCGTGGTTGAGGGGATGGACCAGCCGTACCTTGCGTCCCTTCTTGCGAATCAGGATGCGGTCACCCGACTCGATGGCCAGGCTGATCTGGCCGTCGCAGGTGACCTGGGTCTGAGTGGTGTTGGCGCTGTTCAGCACCACCTCGATGACGCTGTCGGCCTTGACCACGATCGGCCGGTGAGTCAGGGTGTGTGGGCAGATCGGCACCAGCACCACGGCTTCCAGCCCCGGATGGATGATCGGTCCGCCGCCGGCCAGCGCGTAGGCGGTGGAACCGGTCGGGGTGGAGATGATCAGCCCGTCGGCGCGGTAGGCGTTGAGAAAGCGGCCGTCCAGAAAAGTGTCCACCTCGATCATCCGGGCCACCTCGCGCTTGTGGACCACCACGTCATTGAGCGCGTCGGCCTCGCCGGTCACCCGGTCCTCGTGCAGTACCTGGGCGTGCAGCAGCGAGCGGCGCGCCTCGCGGAAATGACCGTTCAGCACCGCATCCAGCCGGTGGGGGATTTCGCTGGGGGAGACATCGGCCAGAAAGCCGAGCCGGCCCAGATTGACGCCCAGGATCGGCACTTCGTAATCCACCAGCGAGCGCGCCGCGTTCAGCATGGTGCCGTCGCCGCCCATGACAATCGCCAGGTCGCACTGCTCGCCGATCATCACCCGACTGGCGATTTCCAGGCCGTTGTCTGGAATCAACCGGGCCGAGCTTTCGTCGAGCAGCACCCGCAACTGGCGCTGGCGCAGGTAGGTGGCAATCTGGCTCAGCGTCCCCGCGACGTTGGGATCGCCAAATTTGCCGATGAGGCCGATAGTGTGAAAAGCCAGGGTGGACATTGTTCCGTACTGGGTGGTTGCTCACATTGCAACTTAGCATTTTACCGGAAACCGCGCCAAGCGCCGGATTGCTTGACACCTTTTCGGGGAGTTGTTACGGTTATTTGGCACTCTAAGGCCGAGAGTGCCAAATAACAGGAAACCCTCGGCATGCACAACACGGAATCTACCCTGACGGGCCATCCCGCCCTCAACGAACGCACCCAGCATCTGTTGCGCATACTGGTCGAGCGCTATATTCGCGATGGCCAACCGGTCGGCTCGCGTACACTGGCGCGCGACGCCGGGCTGGATCTCAGTCCGGCCACCATCCGCAACGTGATGGCGGATTTGGAGGAACTGGGCTATCTGCATTCCCCGCACACCTCGGCCGGGCGGGTGCCGACCGCTCGTGGCTACCGGCTTTTCATCGACGCGCTGCTGCATCTTAAGCCCCTGGAACATCAAGAGATCGAAATTCTGCGCCGGCGCATCGACCAACCGGTCCGCGACGGCGCCGAATTGGCGCGTTCGGTCTCCGATCTGTTGTCCGGCATCACACATCTGGCCGGCGTGGTCATGCTGCCGCGCCGCAAGGCGGCGACCCTGCGTCAAGTGGAATTTCTGCCCCTGGCCGAAAACCGGGCGCTGGTGATTCTGGTGTTGAACAGCCAGGAGGTGCAAAACCGCGTCATCCAGACCCAGCGCCCCTACAGCGCCGCGGAATTGCAGCGGGCGGCGAATTATCTGAACCAGCAGTTCACCGGCCAGGACATCCAGCAGGTCAGGGCGTCGTTGCTGCGGGACTTGCGCGAAACGCGCGACAGCCTTGACCGGTTGATGCAAACCGTGGTCGAGATGGCCGAGCAGACCTTCGCAGCCGAACCAGGCGGCGAGGATTATGTCGTCGCCGGTCAGACCCAGTTGATGCAGTACGCCGATCTGTCCGATCTTGACAAGCTACGGCAATTGTTCGAAGCCTTCAACCACAAGCGCGATTTGCTGCACCTGTTTGACCAGTGCCTGCATGCCGACGGCGTGCAGATTTTCATCGGCGAGGAATCCGGTTTCGAGGCGCTGGAAGGTTGCAGCGTGGTGACCGCGCCCTATTCGGTGGAAGGGCGGGTGCTGGGAGTGCTGGGCGTCATTGGCCCGACCCGGATGGCCTACGACCGGGTGATTCCGGTGGTGGATGTGACCGCCCGCTTGCTGGCGGCGGCGCTGAATAGCCAAGATTGAGGTACGCGCGGCCCCGCCAGCCATGGCTGACGGGGCCGCGATCAATTCCACCGGGTCATGGCCAAAGCCGCGCACCCGGTCGAGCTCGCGCGGGGCCAACCGCGCCACTTCGGGTATCAGCACCTTGTCGAGGGCGATCCGGTGCCACGAACGATGGTCAGACCGGTTCGGGGAGAGCCAGTCCAGGAGCCGCGGGCAGGGCGGCCTGGAGCAGTGGGGATGCCCTGCCAGAATGGACGCTTCAGAGATTAGCCGAGCGCCACCACTGATTGTGCTCCCGGCGCAGCGCCTCGTGCGAAGGCATCGGATAGAACGCCAAATCGGGGCCGTTACCGACATAGAAACCGCTCTTGATCATCCGGTACGGGAATTCCAGCGAATGCACCCGATTCACCAGCTTGCTCTCCTTGCCCGCTGGATTCAGCTCCAGCAAAGCCTCGCGCAAATGGTGCATGAACGAGTACGGCAGATCGCCCACCGGCCCATTTTCGGGATCGGTCGCCAGCGCGCCCAGGCCCAGTTCGACAAAGCACAGGCCGGGGAACCGGATGAATTTGGCCGGCTGACTGGTGACACTCTGGTAGAAGGTGACCGGATCCTGGGTGCTGACGACCAGACTGTTGACCGGCACCAGATCCTGGTACATGTGCAGCCCTGGCGCCTCCCGCGGCGTGATCGCTCCTTTTTCCAGACCCAGGGTGTGACCGTAAGCGGTGCTTAGATAGAGCTTGCCCAGCGCGCTTACCGGAATATGTTCCAACACCCGGTAGACCGAAATGTAAACCGAATTCTTGGGCGTGCCGTCCGGATGTGGCGCGCAACGATTCAAGCCTTCGTCAAGATTGAAAAAGTCGTGACGAAACGCGGGATCCACCTCGAAAAAGATCGCCTGCCCCTTGGACTTGTACTTATGGCCGGTGGCGTAGTACTGCCCGAACTGCTCCGGCCCGAGGTTGGAAGCAATCAGCGCTTCGGGAATCAACGAAAAATACAGATGAATGGTCATGGTTGTGTGCCCTCTCCAGAGGTATGGGAATAGCTTGCTGCAGGCTATCGGCGGAAGGAACCGGCTTTCCGCCAAGCCGTCAGGTTGGACATGACGCACCGCTGGGAACGATCCATCTCGCCCTGATGGCCAAGCTTCGGCGATCCGCGAGCAGTGACGACAACAAGGTAATTATGGTAGCTCACTTGCGAACCTGGTAAAGAATTCGCGGGCAATCGCTACTTGGGTCAAAGAATTTGGCAAAAACGCCAAAGGTTCAGGGCATGGTCGCCTCGGTCCGGGCTAGTTCGAGCTCCAACTCGGCCAGCGTCGCGATCGGCGGCAGGCATTGTAGCCCATCACAAACGTAAGCGGTCACTGGAGCGGCGCCAGCCGGCTGCCCAGCCAGCAATCCCGAGGGTAACGCCGCCGCTGCGGGAATGGCCAGCGTCAGCCGGCGCGGCGCGTAGGGTTGGGCGCACCGCTCCCGCCACGCCTCCAGCGCCGCCCCTTCGCCGCGCAGCGCGATGATCTGGGCGGGTTCCAGAAACTCCTCCAATGCCGTCAACAGGGCGTTGCAGGCGGTCGGCATTTGCTGGAGCGTCGGCCAGGCCCAGCGCAGGGTCCGTTCCGCCGCGTCCAGATAGGCGGTCCGGCCGGTGAGATGCCCCAGCCGCAACAGCACTTGCGCGGCGATGCCGTTGCCGGCCGGCAGGGCGTCGTCGTGCGCCGGCTTGGGCCGCTGAATCAGCGACTCGTGATCGTTGGCGGTGAAGAAAAAGCCGCCCGCCTGGCGATCCTCGAATTGGTCGAGCACGACATCGGCCAGAGTCAGGGCAAAGTCCAGGTCGCCTTCCCGCCAGCGGCATTGTAGCAACTCCAGAATGCCGTCGATCAGGAAGGCGTAATCATCCAGATAGGCGTTCAACCGCGACTGGCCATCCTTGTAGACCACCCGCAGGCGACCGTCCCGCCACAGGTGGGCGCGGATAAAATCCAGGGCGCGCTCCGCCGACGCCACGAAATCCGCCCGGCCCAGATGCCGGCCGGCGACCGCCATGCCTTTGATCATCAAGCCGTTCCATGCGGTCAATACCTTTTCGTCGCGGCCGGGCCAGATCCGCCGCGACCGGGCTTCGAACAGAGCGCGCCGGGCGCTGGCCAGCCAGGCGGCGACGTGCGCGGGTTCCACGCCCAACCGGCTGGCCAGTTCGGCGGGTTCGGCGGTCACCCGCAAGTGCCAGGCGTGGCTCTCGAAGTTGGGCGGTGGTTCCAGCCCGTAACAGACGGCGAAAGCCAGATACTCCTCGGTGCTGTTTAGCAGCCCCCGGACCTGGTCGGGCATCCACAGGTAGAACTTGCCTTCTTCGCCCTCGGAGTCGGCGTCGAGCGTGGCGTAATAGCCGCCGTCCGGGGCCTGCATCTCCCGCATCGCCCACTCGCCCGTCTCCTCGGCCACCGTGCGGAACAGCGGGTCGGCGGTCGCCCGCCAAGCCTGGCCGTAGAGCGCCAGCAGCGGACCGTTGTCGTACAACATTTTTTCGAAGTGCGGAATTCCCCATTCGGCGTCCACCGAGTAGCGGTAGAACCCGCCACCCAGATGATCGTAAATCCCGCCACGCGCCATCTGGCGCAGGGTGAACAGCGTAGCGGTTTCGGCCGGTCGGTCCGGCCCGCCGCCCTGGATGCTGGCGACCCAGTGCCGCAGCAGCCGTTCCAGACTGAGGGGATGGGGAAATTTGGGGGCGTCGCCAAAGCCACCATGGACCGGATCGAAGCCGCGCACAAGCTGGTCACGCCCGTCCTGGAGCGGCGCGGCGGTCAGGGCGGTGGCGCCAGTGGTGGTCGGCGCCGCCATCCCGGCGCGCAGCGCATCCAGCAGCGTCTGGTTCTGCTCGCGCAATTCCAGCGAGTGCTGGCGGTAATGGGCACTGACCCGGTGCAGGACGTCGGTGAAAGCCGGCATGCCGTGGCGGGGTGTCTTGGGAAAATAGGTGCCGCCGACGAAGGGGACATGGTCGTCGTGGGTCAGAAACATCGTCAGCGGCCAACCGCCAGCCCGGCGTTGCAGCAACTGGAACGCGGTCTGATAGATCTTGTCGAGATCGGGCCGCTCCTCGCGATCCACCTTGATGTTGATGAACAGTTCGTTCATCACTTGGGCGGTGGCCTCGTCCTCGAAGGATTCGTGGGCCATGACATGGCACCAGTGGCAGGCTGAGTAGCCGATGGACAACAGGATCGGCTTACCCGCGCGGCGGGCCTGGTCCAGCGCCTCCTCGCCCCAGGGATACCAATCCACCGGGTTGTGGGCGTGCTGGAGCAGGTAGGGACTGGTTTCGTGGATCAGGCGATTGCTGCGATGGAGTTCGGACATGGCGGCTTCCGGCAGAGTGGGGATCTACCCTTCCTCAGCGCCCGATGGCACTGATTTAGTTTGATTAACGCTATAACACGCTGAATAATAAAAAGCAGTTTGTTGGACACAACGCCACCTCCAGCGTTGAACCTTCTTGAAGGAATCCCGCCCGGTCCGGTGAAGATGAACCGGGTTTTCGACTCGCGGCTGTCTAGGACGGGCAGAAGTAACGGATCATGGTCTAAGCTAAGAATAGAGCGATAAACATGAGGGTCCAGATGAGGATACAGATGAGGATACAGACTACAAATCCGGCAGTTATTATGAATTGGAACAATTAGAATTGAGAAAATGAGCATTGACCTACACAAGTAATTTATGGGGCTATCCTCTGTTAGGCGCTGCCCGACTGGCTGTCACTTTCAACTCAACACGATCAAAATTTACCCAATAATGACTTCATCCGTTGAGCAGGTTCCCTATTGGGACCGTTTGGCGCGTAATCGACCAGCCACTGCGTTAATATGCTTGAAGTACTCAGATCCGACGATTTCGCCAACCTGTTTGGCAATCTCATCTTTGTCGATCTCGATGTGCATTTGCTCGACCTGCTTCTTCAGTTCATTCTCGCGGGCATACACCTCCTGAGCGTTTTGAATCACGGAATAATGAATAATATCAGGGTCTTGTTCCGAAATGATCGGACCTAGAAAAATGATCCCCCGGTCGTGCAGGGTGAACTCCTCGCGCCGAAGGAAGATGCGCGCGCCATCCTTCAGTAGTAAATGAGTGCCGTTGACACTCTGATCCACCAAGATAAACTTGCCTTGACGAAACTCGATGGTGGCATGGCTACGGGATACCTGTTCTCGACTCACCACCAAGTCGTTTCCATTGCCGCGACCAATCTTGAACACCCGATGATCGGGCACCAGTTCGATGTTCTTGCCGCGGTATTCCAGAAACAGTCGCGCGAACAGCAAATCCATCAATACATCCTTATAGCTGACAAACTGGGTCTGACTTGTAGAGTCGCACCAGAGTATCTCGGTGATTTCCATCTCATCCTGCTTGCCCGGTACCCAGGATTGCCCGAGATCGCGGGTCGTTTGCTTAAGATCGGGCGGCAGTAGCCCGATGGTCTCCCTTGTGGTAATGATCTGATCTGCTTTGGCCAAGGCAAGCATCCGAGCGGCGACATTCACCTCATCGCCAAACACCTTGTCCTCCTCCACCAGCACTTGGCCATGATGCAAGCCGATCCTGACGGGGATGTTTAACCCTATCAGTTCTCGATCATCCTTGAGGGTCCGATGCATCTCGCAGGCGGCGCGAACCGCCCTCTCCGCGTCCAGGAAGCAGATCATGATTTCATTGCCGACCGTGGTGACTACCGCCCCACCATAAGCATCGGTCTTGGCTGTGAGTATATCCAGCACCCGCGTCTCGATCTGTCGCGCGCGCTGAGCGCCATACTTCTCAACCAAACGGGTACCGCCGCCGCTATCGGCGAACAACACGGTCGCCGACGCCTGCTGACCCAACGCCAATTGATCGTTGATTTTGGATATCAAGCTGCCAAGGTTCAATTTCATCACCCGCTCCCCCAAATACGATTACCGGCTGAAATGGACCCCATTCTCAAGACAGGATTGACCTGATGTTAAGAGGTTGTGTAAAAACCCCTCATTAATTTTCAGCAAAATTTGACCTCCTGTAAATTTTCCTGCGATCCGAACTACGGGTCGTAGCGAGTAAAGCATGTATCACTCAGTAAGATCAATGGGTTAACTTAAAGTCGATGATCTAGCCCATGCCACGGGTGATCGCTGTCACCGGAAAATTTACAATACAAAATTTGAGGTGGAGCCGGATCCACTACCATATAGATCAAAGGCTTGATTTTTATACGGCATCCAAGGTGGATCCTCCAACTCTCCGAGCTTGGTTGTGACCGAGTTTGGACATGCCCACAAACAGACACGGGATTAGAGGTTGAACTACCGAGCGGGGCAGATGGATGATGCGAGAGGGCTGTTCACAATGCCCGGATGCTCGGTTCCGGCGGTCTGCTCGGCAAGCCGTTACGGTCCCAGGGAGCGCGCGTCCGCTGGTCAGAAGGGTTTGACCAGAGTCAAGGTGGTAATCGACCCTTCGGAGCGGTCTTTAGCGCCGAACTCGCGCCAGTGACGCAACTGGAAGCCAAAGCCATACTCGGGGAAGAAGTATTGGATCTCCGGGCCAACGCCGAACACCCGGTCGTGGTCGTTGGCATCGTAGTTGATGTCCGCCCCCGTATCGCTGGTGACTTGCCACTGGGCATAACCGGAGACGCCCACAATCAAGGTACCGAAGCTCTTGCCCACGCCCCACTCCACGGAGACGTCGTTGCCTGGTGTGATATCCACATCCTGGCGCTTGCTGTGGAACTCGTAGCGGGATAGAAAAGAGGCCGACCAGGTTCGTTCCGGATCAAAGAACCAGGTACCTGCCACAATGGGATAGTGGGTCCAGAAGTCCTTGCCCGGTTCCGCCGGATGCTGATCATCCCGATTGCCGGTGGGAGCGAACAGGCCGTAGCCGATACCGAAATCCCACTGCGGGCCACGCCATTCCAATACCAGCGGTTCCAGGTTGACGTCGCCCAGCGCGAAGTTGGAGTCGTCGATATCGAAGTTGTTGATCCGGACGTTGCGATAGACCAGTGGCACGGCCACATTCCAACTGAACTCGGCGCCCAGGAACTTGAGGTGGGTGACGTGGATGAGCCGATGGACATTGGCGAACGCTTTGGCTCTGAAATCCAGGGAGTTGCCGGTGGGCGTCAGCGCGGTATGTCCGGCGCTATCCTTCAGTTGATCGGTTTCGTAGAACAGGTTGTACATCAGATAGTAAAGGCCCGGACCCGGCACGCTGCCCGCCAGGATGCCGGAAGTGCCATTCGGGTAATGGTTGGTCTCCTGCGCTGTGGCCGGTAACCCGCAAGCCACCAAGAGCAACGCGACGACCCCGCGCAATCTGGACTGGCGATCCGCCATCGCGCCTGGCGACCCATGCGGCGATGCGATCTTGGCCGTTTTATGTGCCGGATAAAAATCAACTGTTTGATTCATAAAATCATATCTCGGAATTTACGCTGTTCCTGGTGCTGAGGAGCCCAAACTTGGGCGCTTGGGCCTCGACCTGGGGGCACACCGAGCGCGCGCTCCAGTATTTGGCCTTTATCCAAGTATGCAGTGCTGGACAAAACATATAGTCCAAAAAACTGACTAAAACAATAGGCCATTGCTGGCTGGCTGGCTGGGTCGCTGCCCAAAATCCTGACGTTCCACGGTGATGTGCTGATGAACATTAGTGGACCGCGGCAGTAATGCCCCAGCCAGCATCGGCGCTTTTTTTGCTCACCGGCTGTAAGAATTTGCCGTCCTCGTCCGACTGAATCGGAAAGACTCCCCTAACGCTGCGAGAGCATCACTATGCGCGATACGTTTCCACTCCTGGTGAGAACCGACTTTCCCACGGTTTACCGCGACCGCATCGATACCCTGCAAGCCAATCTGGGCTATCGCTGCAACCAGTCCTGCACCCATTGCCATGTCGCCGCCGGTCCCCAGCGTACCGAGGAAATGAGTTGGGAGACGATGGAACTGCTGCTGCGCTACCTGGAGTTGCGCCGGGTGACGACCCTGGACCTGACCGGCGGCGCCCCTGAAATGAATCCGTACTTCCGCACCCTGGTCGTTCGCGCCCGCCGTCAAGGGATTCGCGTCATCGACCGCTGCAACCTGACCATCCTCAACGAACCGGGCCATCAGGATCTGGCCGCATTTCTGGCGGGTCATACGGTCGAAATCACCGCCTCCCTGCCCTGTTACCTGGAGGAAAACGTCGACCGGCAGCGCGGCAAGGGCGTGTTCGAATCCAGTCTGGTCGGATTGCGGCAACTGAATGCTCAAGGCTACGGCCAGCCCGGCAGCGGATTAACACTGAATCTGGTTTACAACCCGCTCGGCCCGATCCTGCCACCCGAGCAGGCCGGTTTGGAAGCTGCCTACCAACACGAGCTGGCCGCCCGTTACGGCATCGTTTTTAACCACCTGCTGGCGCTGGCCAACATGCCGATCCAGCGCTTTGGCAGCCAACTGATCTCCAAAGGGCAATTCAAACCCTACATGGATCTGCTTAAATCCGCCCACCGGGACGAGAATCTGGACGGGGTGATGTGCCGGAATCTGATTTCCGTGGATTGGCAGGGCTACGTCTACGATTGCGACTTCAACCAGATGCTGAAACTGCCGCTGGGGGCCAATGGACCGGGCGGCACCCACTTGAATCAACTGCTGGACCGGGATTTGACCGGCGCCCGCATCCGGGTCGCCGAACATTGTTACGGTTGCACCGCTGGGCAGGGCAGCAGTTGCGGCGGTGCGCTCGATGCCGCGCCCGCGCGCTCCGCCAAGGTGGCCGCATGATCGGACAGTTCCGCGAAGGCGCCCTCCCCTTTACGGGAGAGAGCGGGGGAGAGGGGACTGAATGATTACGTTTGTACAAGCCCACTGACGGGGCGCGCTGAACTGGATCATTCGACGACGACTTGGGATTCGCCGGATTCCAGTGTGCCGATGGCCGTGGCTTCCGGGAAACCGGCGGCGTGGAACTGCTCCAACACCGCTGCCACCGCGTCCGGCGCGCAGGCCACCAGCAGGCCGCCGCTGGTCTGGGGATCGCAGAGCAGGCGCTGGCTCCAGGAAGGCAGTTTCGGACTCAGCCTGACCTCGTGCCCGTAGCTCGCCCAATTGCGCTCGATGGCGCCGGGACCGATGCCTTGAGGCGTCAGGACCAGGGCGGTGGGCAGAATCGGCAGGCGGTCGAAGCGAATCCGCGCCGCCAGACCCGAACCACGGCAGATTTCCAGCAGATGGCCCAGTAGACCGAAACCGGTCACGTCGGTCATGGCATGAACCGCATCGAACGCGCCAAGGCGCTGGCCTACTGTATTGAGGCGAGTGGTGACGGCAAGCATCTCCGCGTAGCCCGCCGCGTCCAGCAGGCCCTTCTTCAGCGCCGCGCTGAGCACACCGACACCCAGTGGCTTGCCGAGCACCAGGACGTCGCCGGGGCGCGCGGTGTCGTTGCGCTTGATGTGGCCAGGGTCAGCCAGGCCGATCACCGCCAGGCCGTAAATCGGCTCGGGCGAATCGATGGAGTGACCACCGGCGAGCGCGACACCCGCCTCGCGGCAGACTTCGGCCCCGCCTTCCATGATCCGGCGGATGACCTCCAACGGCAACGTGTTGACGGGCATGCCCAGGATCGCCAGCGCCAACACCGGCGTGGCGCCCATGGCGTAGACGTCGGAGATGGCATTGGTGGCGGCGATGCGGCCAAAATCGTGGGGATCGTCCACGATGGGCATGAAAAAGTCGGTGGTGGCCACCAGCGCCTGCCGGTCGTTGAGACGGAACACGGCGGCGTCGTCGGCGGTGGCGCTGCCCACCAGCAGGTCGGGATGGGGGAAACCGCCCGAGACGCCGGCCAGCGCCTCGCGCAGTATCTTGGGCGCAATCTTGCAGCCGCAGCCACCGCCATGCGTCAGCGTCGTGAGGCGGATGGACGCGGGATCGGTCGTGGCGAATGGTTCCGGGGTGGTCATGCCCGTGCTCCCTGGTTGAGGTGGATTCGATCAATGTCACGCGCCAAACTGGCGACCAACTTGACCGCTCGCCTCCGAAGGCAGGATCCGGTCAATAACAGCTTGCGAACCTCCCTCTCCCTTTGGGAAAGGGATTGGGGGTGAGGGTGTTGATTGGCGGAAGGGCGTGGGAGTCGAACCCACCAAGGACCGCCTGACGGCCCCCACCGGATTTGAAGTCCGGCCGCCTCACCGGATAGCGCGGCCCTTCCAGTTAAATTTTCCCCATGGCTCGCAGGTCTAACAGGGTATCGCGAAAGATGCGATGCCCATCTTCCACCCGGTGAGAGTAGCCAAGGCGGTCGAAAAATTCCAGGATGTGAATCGCCACCTTGCGCCCACCGCCGATCCGGTCGCGGAAACTCGCCGCGCGAGCCTCGCCCTCGCTCTCCGCGAGTTCGAGCACGATGGCCGACAATTCCGCCACCACCGGTCGGGTGAAAAAGTGGTCGTGGGCCACCTGAAACACCTCGCCCATGCCCGCCAGCAGCTTGAGTAGACGCCGGGTCCGGTCCTCCTCCAAACCCAACTGGCGGGCGATGTCGCGCACCCGCGGCGGATTGTAGGGCGTCGCCCGCAACAGCGGTTCAATGCCGACCCGCCACAACTGTTCGTCGGCGGGCGTCAGTTGGATTCGATGATGCGGCAGATGCACCCACGGGCCGGTCCGCGCAACGCGCCCTTCCGCGACCAGGCCATCGAGCAGGGCCGCGAATACCGGCCGTGCCAGAGTAGGCGCGGCGATGCGGCGCAGGCGCTCGCGGTCGGGTCCCAGCCGTTCGGGGAAATGTTCGTGCTCGGCGGCGAGGGCGGCCAGCAGGAGGTCTCGCAACGCCTGCCAGCGCGCCGGTGGAAATAGCACCGGGCCGTTGATGCCCGCCACGGTCACCGCCTCCGGTAACGCCGCCAGCGCCGCCACGACCGCCGGTTCCAGGTTCCAGTGCCGCGCCAGCGTTCCCAGATCGAGCCCCTGCTCCGCCACGACCAGCGCCTGGCGCACCGCCTCCGACGGGTTCGGGTGGGTGAAGGCCCGGAGCAGTTCCAGCCGTTGCGGCTTGCGCCGGCCGCGGGCGGGTGGGGCGACATCGAGCACCCGGCCGCCGCCGAACGTGCGTCGGGCCGACTGGTCGCGCAGAATAAAGCGGTCGCCATGCAGGGCGGCAACCGGATGATCGAGCACCAGTTGCGCCAGTCCCGCTGCGCCGGGCGCGATGGCCTCCCCCTCCAGCACCGCCACCCGGCCCGTGACATCGGCCGCGCCCAGATGGCAATGCACCGGCGTCCAATGCCGCAAGGGTTGTTCCTCGGCCGCCAGCACCCGCAATTCCACGTCGAGGCGCGCGGTCGGAACGTGCAGCGCCGCGTCCAGCACCCAGTCGCCGCGATGGATGTCCTGCCGGTGCAAGTCCGGGCCGGCGAGGTTGAGAGCGCAACGCTGGCCGGCCTTGCCGCATTCCGCCGGCTGGTTCTGGGCATGGATGCCGCGGACCCGCGCCTCCCGGCCCGAGGGCGAGATCAGCAAGCGGTCGCCCACCCGCACGGAACCGTTGTGGACGGTGCCGGTCACCACCGTGCCGATGCCCGTCAGAGTGAAACTGCGATCCACCGCCAGCCGGAATCGTTCGCCGCCGGAACGGGCCGGAGTCTGACGCGCGGCATCCTGTAGATAGTGGCGGAGGTCGCCGATTCCCTCCCCGGTAAGGGCGCAAACCGGGAAAATCGGACTCTCCGCCAGGCCGGTGGCGGATAAGAATTGGCGAATTTCAGCCGACGCTTCGCTTGCCCGTTCCACCGATACCCGGTCGATCTTGGTGAGCGCCACCGCGCCGCGAGCCAGGCCGAGCAGGTCGAGCACCTGCACATGTTCGTGGGTCTGGGGCATGGGGCCATCGTCCGCCGCCACCACCAGCAACACAAAATCGATGCCGATGGCTCCGGCCACCATGGTATGCACCAGTCGCTCGTGGCCAGGTACGTCCACGAAGCCGAGCGTCTCACCGCTGTCCAGCGGCTGATAGGCGTAGCCGAGGTCGATGGTGATGCCGCGCGCCTTCTCTTCCGGCAAGCGGTCGGTGTCCACGCCGGTGAGCGCGCGCACCAGGGCGGTCTTGCCGTGATCGATGTGACCGGCGGTGCCGATGATCATGGCCGGGCCAGTTCCGAAAGCTGGGCGACGAATGTCGCCTCGTCGTCCAGGCAGCGCAGATCGAACCGCAGCGCGCCATCGCCGATTCGGCCGATCACCGGGATCGGCAACCGGCGCAGGGCGGTCTCCAGTTCGCGCAATATGCCGCCCTTCTTCCGCTGCGGCGTAATAACGAGACCATGGCTGGGCAACCGGTCCACCGGCAGGGAGCCACTGCCGATTTGGCTCAGGGCCGGTTCGGCGGCGACCTGAACCGGCCAGTCCGCGAGCGCGGCTCGCAGCATCGGCAGCAGGCGCTGGGCTTGGGTCTCGATCTCGGCGGGCGGGCGAGTGAGCAGGCGCAACGTCGCCAGCCGCTCCGGCAGCCGGTCGGGATCGCGGTACAGCCGCAGCACCGCTTCCAGCGCGGCCAAAGTCAGCTTGCCGACCCGCAAGGCTCGTTTCAGCGGATTCTTCTTGAGCCGCTGAATCAGATCGTGCCGTCCCACCAGCAAACCCGCCTGGGGACCGCCCAGCAGTTTGTCGCCGCTGAAGCTGACCAGATCCGCGCCGCTGGCCAGCGCTTCCCGTGGCGTGGGCTCGTGGGGCAAACCGTGGCGTTCCTGATCGATCAAGGCGCCGCTGCCCAAATCCACCACGAACGGCAACCCCCGCTCGTGCGCCAGCCGCGCCAGTTCGGCTTCGGGCACGCTGGCGGTGAAGCCGGTGATGGCGTAGTTGCTGGCGTGGACCTTCATCACCAGGGCGGCGCGCGGCCCGATGGCGCTCTCGAAATCCCGTAAATGCGTCCGGTTGGTGGTCCCGACTTCCCGCAGCCGGGCGCCGGCCCGGGCCATGATGTCGGGAATCCGGAACGCGCCGCCGATCTCGATCAACTCGCCCCGGGAGACCACCACTTCCTTCCGCAACGCCAGAGTGTTGAGCAGCAGGAACACCGCCGCCGCATTGTTGTTGACCACGGTGGCGGCCTCGGCCCCGGTCAATTCCCGCAGCCACCCTTCCACGAGGTCGTCGCGGTCGCCGCGCCCGCCGGATTCCAGATCGTATTCCAGGGCGCAGGGATAACGGGCGGCCATGACCACCGCCTCCACCGCCGCCTCGGGCAGGGGCGCGCGACCGAGATTGGTGTGTAGCACCGTGCCGGTCAGGTTGAACACCCGCCGCAGGCGGGCGGCGTGATCGCGGGCCAGCCGCTCGCCGAGACGGGCGGACAGGGCCGGCTCGGCGAACGCCTGACTGTTCGCTTCGCCCTCCCGAGACTGCTGGCGCAGTTCCTCCAGCAGGCCGCGCACCGCCCCCAGCACCACCGGCCGCCCGTACTCGGCCAGCAGCGGCGCCACCGAGGGCCAGTTCAACACCCGGTCAACGGAAGGGGGATGATGGAGTGCGGGAGCGTCGGGCATTGGGGACAGAGGAGAGGAAACAGGCGCCGCCAGAGGTCAATCTCCCTGAACCATCAGGTAGTTGACGCCACTCCTGGCGAATCCCTCCTCGCTCATCAGCAAGTCGAGGGCGAGGCTCGCCAAATCGTCGGCCAGTGGCTCCACATTGGGGTCCTGATCCATGCGGCAAAGCTTCAGGTAGCTTCCGCATTCTGGGCAGGCTTCAGCCTGGACGGGGTCCTTGCGGTCTTCCACCGTGTAATAGACGATGCCTTTGTCGTTGTCGCAGTGGCTGCACTGGGCTCTGACGACGTGCCACTCCGTGCCGCACAGGGCGCAATGGAGATAACGCAAGCCGTGGTCCGCGTCGCCGCGCACCACGCCGGCCACCGGGGGGCTGCCGCACACCGGGCAGAGACCGCGCAGCTCCGGTCGCGTTACCCAGACGGGGTCCAGAGCAGCCGCGAGCCGGGTCCAGCACACCTGAAGCGCCGCGCCGATCACCGGCGCGCAGGCTACATCCAGCCCCTGTTGATCTCCCGCCAACAGCAGGTCCGCCTGAGATTCCAGCCACTCGTCCCCGGCTTCGCGCAGGCGGGCGAAGGCGGCGCGGGCGGGCGCGGGGGCGATGCCGTCCAATGCGTCCGCCAGTTGGATGACCAAGGTCCGCCAAACCGGATCGCGCGGCCATCCTCCCGGCGCCAGCGGCGGCATGCCGTGCTCGCGGCAACGGGTGAGCAGATCGAGATCGGGCATCGGCAGGGCCGGGAGTCCGTCAAGTTGCTCCTGCTGGGCCTCCGCCAGGGCGGTGGCGAATGCCAGATAGTCGCCGAGGCTGTGGCCGGCGGCGAGTTGGCGCAGCCGCCGCGCCCGCCGGGCGAACGGCTGGAAGTCTGGAAGGCGCAGTTCGGGAATGTCGCCGGTGGCGACCTCGAATTGTCCGGGACGGATGATGGTGGTGGTCATGGCGGGCATCAGCCGTGCAAATAGACGGCGGAAGTCGCGAACGCCTCCTCCGGCGTCCCTTCCCAACTGCCGTTATCAAAAATACAGGGCTCGTACTTCTCATGGCTATAAGTGTAGAAAGCCATGGACCATCGGTTTTCATCGCTGAAGTACCGCAGCCGACAAAGATGTAACGGCCAACTGCGCATCCGCTTGAGAAATTCTTCACGGGTCTCACCCGTTATTTTCAGAAGGGATTCTTCTGGCTCCTCTGGTTCGGTATAAGCATCGATGTAGCAGAATTTTCCGTGGAACCGAACATCAATCCGCGCGTACTTTCCCGCGTAATGTTTCTCAGCGTAGTCCTGAATGCGCTGATTGATCCGTGGTTTGATCGAATCGGGGATTTGTCGTCCACCGGATTGGGGATCGTAGACCCATATCTTCTTATGCATCACTTGTGTTTCCTCTAAGTCGAATCCAGTCAAGTCCCTCACAGTTCCGGACATGATTGTAGCTACAAGCTATTTCAGGGATTTTCCTCACAAGAAGACAACTATTTGATCATAAATAGTTTTTAACCAATTTCCGGCCAGCCTAACAGAGCCCGATGAGCGACTGAAGCGGATCCATCGGGTTCATTGTCGAACTGGCGGGCCTTGCCTCAAGAACGCTCGCGCGCGATTCACTCCCGATCGGGGGGTGTACTGCCTATGCCTCGATGGGCCGGGGATCGAATCCGGCTCCTCTCGACCAGCGGAAGCGCACGCGCTTGCCACTCTTTGGTATGGGGTGAGGCCATGTGCGCCTGAAAAGCCGCCTCGTTGCGATACGCCTCGTAAAACACCACCTCATCGAGCGCGCCTTCCCCCACGAGCACGTCGAAGAAAAGACAACCAGGCTCCGCACGACTCGCATCAATGACAGCGAGGCACGCAGCCACAAGCTCATCGCGCTTGCCGGAGAGAGGCTCAAGGATGATGGTCAGCGAATACATCACGGTACCCTCTTCATCGAGAGCTTGCTCAATGCCACAGGTCGCTTGTCTGCCGTACACATGTTGTTGTCGGTGGGTCGCGCACCAAATGTGAGTGTATTGCCGTCGGTGTACACGAGGTCGTAATCGGCACTACACGTGATGCCAGGTCGCTGACCAAGCCCCGCGCAACCCTTCTTGAGCACGTCCGACGCCGCGCCGACAGTCCACGAACCGCCGCCGCACCCCTTGTCGCTTCCGAGAAAACCCACGGCAGCGTCAATGTGCGGCGTGACCGTCTTCTTCGTGAATCCAAACTTGCCTTCAAACGCGCCTTTGATAGACGCCGCCGGATTACCCATCTCGTAAGGTCCCTCGATGTGAACTGTAAGGAACTTCGTCTGGCACGCTGGATCCGCGAATGTCGTATAGTCGAGCGTCCAAGTGTCTTTGGTGATTTGAAAATCGAGCTTCATGATTTGCTGCTCGGAGACCTTCACACATTGGCTGACCCAGTGCCCCGAGATATCGGGGGCCGAGCTGTTCGTCGCTTTGGAGGCGCCAGGACCATCCGGGGACGGTGCCGGCGCCGCCCCACAGGCGACGAGAGGAAGACAGAATGTCAATACCGTTGGAAGGCGATTTACGATCATGTGTACGTCCCTTTTTGGGATAGTGAAAAGGCTTGAGTTTCTCGAAACGGATTAGCGTGATCGAATGACGCATCTGCCCTGCCTCGCAAGGTCACGTATCCGCTTGATGTCACGATTTACGGAGAAATTTGTCGCAAGCGTCTAGGTCCCCCAGGAACATGATGGCACCCAGCCCCGCTAACGAATCTGCTCACTGGTGCCGTGCCTTGCTGACCTTGGAATCACTCACAACAGGCAATAGCGCAGTCTCCGGTACAGCACCCAGTAGGCGGGTTTCGCTCCGCTCTACCCGCCCTACGCGCTCGCTGATCTCATGCTCAATGTCCTCGTCCCATTTGTCGAGGCCGAGACCGAGGAACTTCAGTAAGGACTTGTAGTCGTCATGACCAATGACTTGCCTCGACCATGTTGATGCTTGGTAGAGACTCGAGTATTTGTTGAATGTCTTAAAGGAATGATCGAGCAACTGCTCAATCTCCTCCTGCGAGAGAGCGTTATCGCGTAGCACCTGATTCTTTCCGAGTGCCGCTTTTGCTCCACGGTGTGCGACCAAGTTATTTCTCCAAATCATCAGCTTCTTGACTATGGGATTCCTGCAAGACGCCGACTCAATATCGGCGTCAAGTTCCGTCATGTCCGGTATGCGGCTCTGATCGGCTAGCGAATCCACAAAGGCATTGCCCTTCAACCGTTCCCGAAAACTGGCCTCGTTGAAGAACTGCAGATTGGCCTTCAGTGTCTGGAGGAGGTTAACTAGGTTTAAACTGTTCGATTCTTGGTCATAGACCCGGCACAGGTGGGTGAGACGAGCATCGCGTAGTGCATCGATCGTCAGACTCCAGAACGTATTCGACTGACGAAACTCGTGTTCATGGGCAGCGATGCTGTCGACCACATCGCAGAAGAGACGATGGTAGATGTTTGCGTCAACAATCTCTTGGGCCAAGGCGCTGAGGAGGAGGGTTAGTTCCTCGCTGGTCTGGACTCTGATTTCCATAAGGTGCGTCTCGTCATTTGTTCTCGTTTGCGGCCGAACGTTCAAGCTAACCGGCGCTGCGCGGCTTTATCGCGCAGCGTCCAGCGACCGAAGGGAGCGAGGTTGAGCGCAGGGTTAGGCATTGGGTAAAGCACGGACTCTCCTGATAAAGGTCTTTGCATCGTCAGAATTTCCAAGGGATTGACCGCAAGCAACAGCTTCAACCAGCAAACCGTCTGTCGTGTGAACCATCATTTTCTTTTCGATTTTTCCCAGCCGCGCAATAAGCTTCTCCTCAGCCTTGCGTTGCTGGGCACTGAGATGGACGCCACCCTTCACGTTTGCGAGGTACTTGATGACTTCGCGACGATTGAAAGCGCGACCATCAACGACACCTGACATCGACGAGAGATACTCCGAGAGAGTGAACATGCGCTCAAAGGGATAGCCACCTTCTCGAATTGACTCGGGCGGAGAACCTCCGATAGGTTTACTTCCCTTATTGAGCATCATGCAGGCCATTTGGATACCGCGAAAATTGGCGCCACCGGCCAAAGCGTATGCGACTTGGTTGGTATCGTTTCCAAGCAGGAGCGATAGGTCTACCGCTGGCAACGAAGGCTGCTTAATCTCTCCAACAGTTCGCCAAGCAGCACCATACGAATCTTCGACCAATAGGCGGCGGAGTATCGCCGTTCCGCGACGAATTTCTGCATTGGAAATATCTGCGCCCCACTGCGACAAGTACTCGAGGTCTTCAGAGACTGCGATCAGTGAGTCATAGTCCATGTGCATGCCTAATCGGGATAGGGAGAAGCCTCACGGCTCCCCCCTCCCACACCACCGTGCATACGGGTCACGTACACGGCGGTTCGGCAGATTAAGTCAAGCGACATGGCATGAGCGGGTACCACACGCACCACGTCGTTCAACCGGAGCCTCCC
>JBATNZ010000127.1:0-14556 GCA_049290615.1 Candidatus Contendibacter sp. | reverse complement strand
AAATGAGCAGGGGAAACGGGACCAGAATCGCGATCAGGTTGCCATAATTCATCAGGGCGGCGGCCCGTTTGGCGGAGGAACCCCGCGCCACCTTGCCGATGACCGTTTCTTCGCTTTGCTCCAACATATGCATGATTGAAGTCCTTCAGATTGAAAGCGGGATATCGAGAGTCCCGATGACGAACCCGTTCAATAGATTGAGCTTTTTGCGCTTTTCTGCACGAGCATGTCCACGGTAATTTTTCCGGCGCGTTCGAACTGGAGCACGACCGGAAAGTGCTGCCCTTCCTCCAGCGGTTGCTTGAGACCCATCAGCATCAGGTGTGACCCACCGGGCTCCAGCCGGGTTTCTCCACCAGCAGGGATTTCAACAGTGTCCGCTTGGCGCATCGTTGGCGTATCGTCCGCTGTGCCGTAGGTGTGCAGTTCGACTTTCCTGGCGATTGCCACGGAGGCCGAAAGCAGCTTGTCGGGTTTGCTACCGCTGTTTTTTAGCACCAGATAGCCAACACCGTTAGCGCCATCAGTAATCGATGGGGCTGTGGGCATAGCCCAAGGATGCACGATCCTGATACTGCCCAATCGGTACCCGTGACCACTGACCAGGAGCGGTAGGCCGATCAGTACAAGCGTGGTGAGAAAGGAAGAAAACCGTTTCAGGTTCACGCAAGACCTCTTGCGGTTGGCGCGCGTGCCCTGGGGTTTTTCATCGATTGCACTCCGCCGGAGCGACCTGGCAGCCCGGCCCGGTACGCGAGCATTCGGTGAGAGCGACGGTCTCGGCGGCGGCTGGCGTGTCGCCCTGGCCCACTCCGAACCCAGCCTGACCCAGCGCCAGGGTGCCGCATTGTCCCGGCCCGAACTCCAACACTACCCGGCAGTCGGCGGTGGCGCAGTCTTCCAATGCCCGTTGCCGCGCCCGCTGTGGGTCGGCCGCCTGCCAGCGCAGGCGCCAGTCCTGGGTGCTGGGAGCGTAGGCTACGGCGCCGTAGCTGTCCGCCGCGCGCAACCCGGCGCAACCGGCGTTCAGCGCCAGCGCCAGCACGAGTGCAACACTCGCCGGCGTCCTCATGACTTCATCCCCTGGAAACCCCGGCCACCTTTGCCATAACCATCACCCGGCGCTTTCCGAATCATGCCGTCCCCTTTACCACCGCCACCCGCACCGCCACTACCCGCACCGCCGCCACCATGATGGGCATAGGCCACCGGCAGGGCGAGGGTGTTGTACGGAGTCGGCATGATTAGAACCAAGGCCAGAACGATCCCTACCACGCGATAGCGCGCTGCAATCCCGAGAGGGTAGCCGGCGCAGGGGGATTCGCTGGACAGGCGTTGCTTGAAATTGAACACGGGCAATGATCTCCAGGGTGATCAGTTACAGCGGGGATGCCGTGGAAAATTGCCGAACGGGTCGGCGAAGCGCGGATCGCACAGGAATTCCCAGTCGGTCAGGCTCTGGAAAAAGGCGATGACGTCTCGTTTTTCCTGCGCGGTCAGCTTGAAACCGACGATGAGTGGGTCTTTGTACGGACTCAAGGCGCCATCTCCGGCCAGTGGCCCCTCGCTAATCAGTCGTCCGCTACGGGCATAATGATCGATGACGTCTTCCAGAGTAGCGATAGAGCCATCGTGCATGTAGGGAGCGGTCAACTCGATATTGCGCAGGGTAGGTGGGCGGAAACGTCCCATGTCGGACGGTTTTTGGGTGAATTCCCACAATCCCCGGTTATTAATGGGATAGTCGCCCGTGCCGCCAATATTGTAGAGACCGTTGTTGAAGAAATTCGTCTGCGGGAGTGGCGTCCCCGCATGACTCACCGATTGGCTGAAGTTGAAGCCGCCGTGGCAGTGAAAACATTCCATGCGCTCGGAGAAGAACAATTCCTGGCCGCGTCGCGCCGCCGCGCTCATGGCGTTGGGATTGCCTTGCAACGTGGCTTTATCGTAAGGCGAATTGCCCGAGATCAGAATCGACTCGAAGGCCGCGATCGCTTTGGCCACCCGGTCGGCGTTAAAAGGGTTGGATTCGCCCGGATAGGCGGCGGCGAACAGTTGCTTGTACTGTGCATCACGGCGGAAACGATCCAGGATTTCGGTTTCGTGATCGCTCCAGCCCAGTTCCAACGGAAATTCGCCGAATATCGGAATGAGCGCCTGCGCGTGGAGCGTGGTGAGAACCGGGTTGGCCCAATTGAAGCTGGCGTTGTAGACCACGTTGGTCAGGCTCATGGCGTTGCGTGGATGCTCTTCGCCGGTGGCGCCGATGGAAGTCGGGCGACCGTCGGTAAAAGCGCGCGCCGGCAGGTGACAGGAAGCGCAGGCCATGGTCTGGTTGATCGACATCCGCAGGTCGAAGAACAGATGGCGGCCCAGTTCCACCTTGGCGTCGGTCAGCGGGTTATCAGCCGACTCCTTGGGGGTGGGAAAGCCCTGTGGCAACAACCATTGATAGCCAGCGTTGCCGGTCGGCGGCGATGAATCCCCACTATCGCCGCCGCCGCAACCCGCCGCCAGCAGCGCGCCCAGCAGCAGGGTCCAAAGCAATGCCTGGTTCATTGCTTATGCACACTAAACAACACTTGGGGAACCACTTTGGGGTACTTTTCCGGGGTCGAGCTGGCGCCGGCAACGTAAGTGAAGTCCAGGTTCAGGCGCGGCATAATGGGGATGCACTCAGGATCGGAGTTGCCCGACATGCAACCCGGTGCCGTGCTTGCGGTGTTGACGACGACATTGGACGCCGCCAGCGCCTTGCCGATGTCCATGATGATGTGGTCTTGGTCAGCGTTGAAGTTATCCAGGCAGAATTCGGCGATGTTCGGATAGCCGCAGGCGGCGGTGGGGGGCGCATTGGGGTCTGAACCCGGGCACTCGGTGCTGCCCAGATGGATGACGAACGACTGCTTGAGATTGGTCGGATCGCCGACTCCGTCCACCCGGATGAACTTGCGCCCGCCCCGCCAGTTCCACAGCATCCCGGAACTGTTCAGCGGCGAGGGCGCGGTCGCGTCGTTGGTATGGTTGAGTGCGAAGGGGATGCCCACCTTGAAGCAAACCCCCGTGTAGCTCTCGTTGGCCACGGCTCCCTTGACCACGGCATTCGACGGCAGGACGCCCCCGCCGCAATTCTTTCTCAGGTCCAGCAGAGCGACGTTCTGGTACTGCCAGACGCCGTCCTGATCCAGATCCAACGCCTGTCGATTGCCATCGGGTTTGACCAGCGCCACGTCGTAGACGTAAAAGCGCCAGTCGTTGACTTGGTAGGTGCCGGGTTGGCCAAGCCCCACGCCGCTATAGGTTGCGCCGCAGACGAAATCCTGGCCGTTGACCTGCGCCTCGAACAGCACCTTGGCCTGACGCTCGCTTGGGCCGTTGTCATCGCTGCCGCAGCCTGCCAGCAGCGCCAGCGCAATGCCCAGCGCCGTGGCGCTTCGAATGGGGAACAAGAACTGCCGGTCGCGGGGGTAAGCCATTCGGGATTCTCCTGGGTCAGGCTAACATGAGGTGGATCGACGAAGCGTCTGCCGCTTCGTGTTATCCAATCATGTTAAGGTGTGGAGAACAGAGTGAAAATGCGACAAATTGCCGCACCCATGGGAGCATGTGAACTGCTATGATGGAACTGGCACTCTGTCAAAAAAACTACGGGATTGGCTGCTCGATGAAGGGTTGGCGGTATACGCCAACTCAGAGCTATTGGCATTCAGCGCCATGAGGAGATCGGTGTACGGATTATTATTATCGAGGCTATGGAACGGAATATGACAAGGCGGGATTTTCTAGTGCTCGGTGGAGCGATTACGGCTTTTTTTCTATTGGGAATCTTGGGAAGCGTGTATTATCCTCGCTTGAACCATTGGTTACAGCGTAACCCAGCTCAC
The DNA here is from genome assembly GCA_049290615.1 of Candidatus Contendibacter sp. Lineage (GTDB taxonomy): Bacteria > Pseudomonadota > Gammaproteobacteria > Competibacterales > Competibacteraceae > Contendibacter. The sequence goes on along the minus strand of JBATNZ010000127.1, from coordinate 10,672 downwards.
GCCACTATTTTGAACGCTGATCATGCTTGTAATCCTGTAGGTAAGCTTTGTACAGCCAGTAATGCGGCATTGGCCGTAAAGCTCGGGCTAGGAGACAGCATACAACCACTGACCGCATTCCCCGTTAAAGTAGAGTTAATTGGAGAGGAAGCGGCCAAGGTCCAAAAAGTCACGGTCAATTTTTCCATGTTGAACATGGAAATGGGATTTAACCGCTTTGATCTCAGTCAACAGGCGGATAAAACATGGCGGGGACAGGCAATCTTGCCGGTTTGCTCGATGGGACGCCGGGAATGGCGGGTGACGGTGGAAATTATGAGCGATACATCCTATTTGGCGGAATTTAATCTGCTGACCGGCTCTTGAATAGTTTGCAATGTAGTGGTCGATGTTTTTATATAAAATAACCAGTTAGTTATTCATCAATTGGTAATACTCGCGAATTTTTATGAAATCGAAGATTATGGCCTCCGGTGTCTGGGGGGGCGTAAAGACGGCGTGCAGATGGGCATTGGGGTCGATCAATAGCACTGTGGAAGAATGGTCGATGCTGTAGTTGGCTTTATTCTCCGGATCAGGCGAGCGCATGTAAATAACACCAAACTGCCGTGCCAGCTTGCTCAATTCTTCCGGCGTACCGGTGGCGCCCAGAAATTTTGGATTGAAATAACGGGTATATTCTCCGAGCCGCTGCGGCGTATCGCGTTGAGGGTCCACCGAAATCAGCATGTAGGCGGTATCCTGATCCAAATTTTTCCGCGCCAGTTGTTGCTGCACTTTGGCGAGTTCGGACAGGGTTAGCGGACATACATCCGGACAATAGGTATAGCCGAAGTACAGAAAAGTCCACTTGCCCAAAAACCGGTCGCGGTGGAAAGGCTGGCCGTCCTGGTCGATCAGGGTGAAGTTTTCGATTTCCCTGGGTTCGGGAAAGAGGGTGCCGGAAATGGCCGGAAGTTCGACTGGAGATCTGGTCAATACTTGACCCAGCCAGAGACCTAAACCCAAAGCCAGCGCACCGGCCAGTATCAGGATAATTTGTTTGCCGCGCGTCATGGTATGGCCTTCTCGTCGAGTGGGGCTGGAACCGGGATCTCCAACCCCTCTCTGAAAAATTTAACGTCATTGTGCCTTGTGGTCTTTGTGATGCGAGTGCTCGGCGCCTTCTCCCGGACCCATTGTACGCACCTTCACTTCCACTGGTATCTCGCCGGCCTTTTCGAAGCGCAGGCGCAGGGGAAAAGTCTGGCCCGCCACCAGGGGCTTTTTAAGTCCGATCAACATGATGTGCAATCCACCGGGCTTGAGCATGGCGGGTTCCCCGGGATTGACTTCAATGGCTTTGATCGGGCGCATTTTCATTACCCCGTCCTCCATCAGATGGGTGTGTAGCTCGACGGCGGCCGAAACCTCGCCGGACGCGCTGACCAAGCGGTCCGCTTCCTTGCCGGTGTTGACGAGGGTCATGTAGGCAGCGCCGTTGGCGACAGTGGGCGGGCTTTCGCGCGCCCATGGCTCCTCGACTTTGATCGTTGCGGTATCAGCGGCCAAAACGGGGGCGCTCAGCGCGAGTAACAAGCCCAGCGCGGACAGCTTGATGTTCATGGATCTGGAAATCTCCAATGTTTGGGGTGATGTTTCAAGAGCAACTGATATCTTGATCTCAACGGGCGGGGCTGGGAAGTGCCAGCCGCTGGCTGGGTGGTAAGAGTGCCCTCCCGAAGCACGCGCCGCTTCGGATTATCCAGCCAACATCACTTGGGGAAAATGGAGGGGTGCGGCAAATTGTCGCACCCGGTAGGATCGGGGGAATCGCTACAATGAAACCCGCATCGTGTTGTCCAGACCCACGCCAGAACCCGCTTGGCCCAAAGCCGGTGTGCCGCCCCAGACTGGACTCCAATGCCAAGGGGTGATGGATCAAGTGGGAATGCGACGAATTGCCGCGTCCCCGACCAGAAGGGCTACAGCGCGCCGCCGACTTTCTCCAGTTCGGCGTAGGTGGTGGGTTGCCGCGATCGATTGATGTTCAATCCCAGCCGCAAGCCGATCTCCGATAGCGAGAAAATGCCGCGCACCGCCGGTATGTCCGTTTCAGGATCGGTATCCAATACCAGGGCGTGCTGGCGGTCGACCTGCCGCAGGGTCGCGATGATGTCGCCCACTCGCGCGTTCAGCACGTCTTCCATCGTCAACACTTCCAGTTTCGTTCTGAGGGTCATGACATCGGAGACGAGCAAATCCTCGCGGGCGCCGCCGGTCTTGGCCAGAATCCGGTTGGCCTTCTCGCCGTCGATATCACGGCTGGTGAGCAGCCCGAGGATGTTGTCTTCGGCATCGCAGACCAGCAGGATGCGCACTCCGCGCTTGACCATCATATCCAACCCCTTGCCGAGGGGGGTCGATAGCTCGGTGGTAACGGCGGTGACTTGACAGAGGTCGGTCATCACCGACAATGCGGAATCGTCGGCGGTGATGCGTCGGGGTAGCTGCTGCCTGGGTCGAGCATGGCGGATTCCCCGGTCGAGTCGGTGCAGCGGCAGCGAGTGATAAGGGTGTTTCATAGGGGCTCTCTCCTGTGTGAAGACATTAACGGCGACTGTAACCGCTTTTTTGTGCAAGTGCAGTATACGTGATTACTGACCGATGAGAAATGCGGCAAATTGTCACGTTTGCCAATCAAGCAACGGAATCTACACTTTGATCGTTGCCACTTGAAACCACGCTTGCCAAATCGAAATCTTGCCCGATGGAAGACTTGCGGCGCTTGTTGCTACTCCGGTTGCTGGTGGTGTTGGGACCGGGCGTCATGCTGCTCTGGCTGCGCTTTGGCCTGACTCCCCCGCAACCGCTGCCGTTATGGGCTGTGGGGATGTTCCTGGGGCTGATGGCGCTGGCGTTCGCCGCGTTGCGCCTGCGGGTTCGATGGACGGCGCCGGTGATGGCGTGGGAGTTGTTCGCGTATTTGCAACTCGACGTGCTGGCGCTCGCGGTGCTGCTGTTCTTCAGCGGCGGCGCCAGCAATCCCTTCGTTTCGCTGCTGCTGTTGCCCCTGATCATCACCGCCGCGCTGCTGCCGGTCGGCTGTGTCTGGGCGATGGCGGGAGTGACGGTGGCGGTTTACACGGCCTTGATGTTCCATTACCTGCCGCTGCCGGGCATGCTCAGCGGCCACGGTCCCGGCTTTCACGCGCATCTGTGGGGCATGTGGCTGGTGTTCGTCATCAGCGCCCTGCTGATCGCCGGTTTCGTGGCGCGGCTGGCGGCTACCTTGCGCAAACGGGATCGCCAGGTCGCGCAATTACGCGAGAAAGCGCTGCGCGACGAGCAGATTCTGGCGCTGGGCATGTTCGCGGCCGGCGCGGCCCACGAATTGGGCACCCCACTGTCCACCATCGCCGTGCTGGCCAGGGAACTGGAACGCGAGCACGGCGAGGACGCGATGCTGTGCGCCGACTTGCGCACTCTGCGCCAGCAGGTGGAGGCGTGCAAATCCATCCTCGGCGATCTGCTTCGCGGTGCCGATCTGGCGGCCGACCGCGAGGCGGCGCAGACGCTGGACGTGTTGCTGGAGCGCACGCGCAACCGCTGGCAACTGCTGCATCCCCGCGTACCGCTGCGGGTGAACTGCGCGGGACCGCCGCCGCCGCCGGCGGTGACAGCGCCGCAGACCATCGGCCAGACCTTGATCAGCCTGCTCGATAACGCGGCCGACGCCTGTCCCGATGGCGTGGATCTGGCGGGATGCTGGGACGCGCGCCGGGTGACCATCGAGATTCGCGACCGGGGGCCGGGCCTGTCGGCGGAAGTGGCGGAACGCGCCGGCGAAGCCTTTTTTTCCACCAAGAACGGTGGCACCGGCATCGGGTTGCTGCTGGCGAACGCCGCGCTGGAGCGGTTGGGCGGACAGGTGAGCTTGGCGCGCGATCCCCGGGGCGGAACCTGTACCCGCATCGATTTGCCGGCGCGGGCCGAAGTCGCATGACGGATTCGACCGAGCGCTCCAGTCTGCTGCTGGTGGACGACGACGCGACGTTCTGCCGGGTGCTGGGGCTCGCCTTGAGCCGGCGCGGTTTTGTCGTGGCCACCGCCCATAGCAGCGCGGCGGCCCTGCGACAGGCGCGGCTCGAACCGCCGGAATACGCTGTGGTGGATCTCAATCTGGCCGGCGATTCGGGGCTGAGCCTGATTCCGGACCTGCTGGCGCTCGATCCCGCCACCCGCATCGTGGTGCTGACCGGCTACGCCAGCATCGCCACGGCGGTGGAGGCGATCAAGCTGGGCGCGGTGAACTATCTGGCCAAGCCGGCCGACGCCGATCAGGTACTGGCGGCCTTCGCAATTACCACGGGTGACCCCACCGCGCCGCTCAACAGCCGTCCCTTGAGCGTCAACCGTTTGGAATGGGAGCACATTCAGCGAGTGCTCCGCGACAACGATGGCAACATCTCCGCTACCGCCAGACAGTTGGGTATGCACCGCCGCACCTTGCAGCGCAAGCTGGCCAAGCGGCCAGTCAAGTTCTAGCCCATCCGGAGGGAACACAAGATTCAGCGAGAGGGGCGGGGGTGAAGGTTAGTCGAATCGCGCTTAAACTGACAAAAATCGCGCAAAACCACGCTGGATTGGATTCATGCCCAAGCTCTCCCTCGCCAAACTCGAACGCCATCTTTACTCAGCCGCCGACCGCCTGCGGCAGGAGGGGCTGGATGCCGCGACCTACAAGGATTACATCTTCGGGATGCTGTTCCTGAAGCGCTGTTCAGATGTGTTCGAGGCCGAGCACGACCGAATCGTCGGCCGCAAGGTCGAGCAGGGCATGGTGCAAGATGAGGCGGAAGTCCGGTACGGCGAGAATCCCGATTACTACGACGGTTTCTTCGTCCCGGAGCGCGCCCGCTGGCGCTATCTGCAAAGCCGGCTCAACGACGCCACTGAACCCTATGGCGGCGTGCTCGACAAGGCGCTTGGGGCACTGAGCGAGCACAACGAATCGCTGGAACACGTTCTCGATCACATCAGCTTCATGCGCGCCCAAGGAACCAAGCGCATCGTGTCGGACGACGCCTGCAAGGATTTGGTGCGCCATTTCAGCCGCCACAAGTTTCGCAACGAGGATTTCCAGTTCTCCGACCTGTTAGGGGCGGCCTACGAGTTTTTGATCAACATGTTCGCCGAATCGGCGGGCAAGAAGGGCGGCGATTTCTACACCCCGCGCGACGTGATCCGGCTGATGGTGCGCATTCTCAAGCCCCGGCCCGGCTTGAGCGTCTACGATCCGACTTGCGGCTCCGGTGGAATGCTGATCATCAGCCGGGAGTTCGTTGAACAGTCCGGCGGCGATTCCAGCAACCTGCGGCTGTGCGGTCAGGTCAACGACGCCTCGGCCTGGTCGATTTGCAAGTTGAACATGCTGCTGCACGGCGTGCCGGGCGCGGACATTCAGTTAGCCGACACGCTATTGCATCCGATGCACCGCGACGGTGGCGAGTTGGAACGTTTCGACCGGGTGATCGCCAATCCGCCGTTCAGCCAGAACTACACGCGGAGCAGCATGGAGTTTCCCGAGCGGTTTCGCTGGGGCTGGTGCCCGACCTCGGGCAAGAAGGGCGATTTGATGTTCGCCCAGCACATGCTGGCGGTGTGCAAGCCGGGCGGGATGGTCGCCACCGTAATGCCGCACGGCGTGCTGTTCCGGGGCGGGGCGGAGAGGGAGATTCGCCGGAAGTGGCTGGAACAGGATTTGGTCGAGGCGGTCATCGGCTTGCCGCCGAACCTGTTTTACGGCGCGGGCATCCCGGCCTGCATTCTGGTGTTGCGCCCGAACTTGAGCGGCCAGCCGTTGAATCCGCACAAGCCCGTCGAACGGCGCGGTCAGGTGCTGTTCGTCAACGCCGACGCCGAGTTTCACGCCGGACGCGCGCAGAATTATTTGCGCCCGGAGCATATCGAGAAAATCGTTTCGACCTTCGACCGGTTCGAGGACGTGCCCGGCTACGCCCGGCGCGTGGCGTTGGCGGAAATCGGCGGTCCGGCCAACGACTGGAATCTGAACATCCGCCGCTACGTGGACAATTCGCCGCCGCCCGAACCGCACGACGTGCGCGCCCATCTGCTCGGCGGGGTGCCGGTGGCGGAGGTGGAGACGAAACGAGCGCTGTTCGAGGCGCTGGAGTTTGCGGCGGGGCAAGCTTTTGTTGCGCGGATGGATGAGTTCCCCCCCTCGATTGAGGGGGGGTGGCGCGAAGCGCCGGGGGGGTCTACAGCCGGCCAAGCTAACCACCCCGGCGCTGACGCGCCACCCCTCCTTTTCAAGGAGGGGAAAATTCAAGACCTGTCCTTGTCGGGTGGGAGTGAGGGCGCTTACCTCAACTTCGCCCCGACACTCACCGACCGCGCCGCCATCCGTCCGCTGGTGGAAAACGATCCCGGCGTCCAGGCCCGCATCAAGGCCCTGCGTGCTGCCCTCGCCGGCTGGTGGACCGCTCATGCGCCGCGCCTCGCCGATCTGCCCGAACATCGCCAACTCAACCGGGTTCGTGCTGAGTTTCTCGATACCTTTGGCGCGGTGTTGTTGCCGCTGGGTACGCTGGATCGCTTCAATCTGGCGGGGGTGATCGCGACCTGGTGGACGGATACCTTGCCCGATTTCAAGACGCTGCTGGAAAACGGTTTTCCCGGCGTGATCGACGGTTGGGTGGACGCCATCGCCGATGCGGTGGAGGACGACGAGGCCGCCGGCCCGGCGTTCGATCCGTTCGGGCACAAGCTGGTCCGGCGCGTCATGGCCGATTATCTGGAGCGCATCGCCGCCGCCAAGGCCGACATCGCCCGGCTCAAGGGCGAGAAGGAAGCGTTCGAGCAGGGTAACCCGCCCGACGATGTCGACGAGGAGGAATTGGCGAACTGGAATCAGGCCCGCGATTTGGAACGCCAAATGAAGGAGTTGAAGGCGGAGCACAAGGATGCGCTCAAGGAACTGACGAAGCTGGAAAAAGCTGCCGCAAAGAACCCCTCGCCCTCCGGGAGAGGAGCAGGGGTGAGGGCCGATGACCTGACCGCCGCCAAGACACGACTTCAACCCACACTCGACCGCATGGCCGCCATTGAGGCCGAGTTGGCGCCTTATGAAGCGATCAAGAAACAACTGGCGGAAGCCCGCGCCCATTACCGCGAACTGACCGCCGCTTTTGTGGACGTGCTCAAGGCCCGTTGCGATGAGTTGAGTGACGATGAAAAGCGCGCTCTGGTTCTCGATCTGTTTGCTCAGGATGTGCAGGCGGGTCTTGATGCGGCGGTGAATGAGAAACGGCAGGAGTTGGTGCGGTTTTTGGAGGGGGTGTGGGATAAATATCGGGTTCCTCTCAACGATTTACGGGAAAGTCGCTACGATGTTGAATCGGTATTGGATGAATTTCTCAGATATCTGGCTTATACATGAAAAATCCGCTTCCAATTGCAACACTTGGCGATTTGGTAACACTCCAAACTGATAAAATTGTCGTCAACAAAGACCCTCGGCTGCCCTATATTGGTTTGGAGCACATCGCACAAGGTTCGCCAAGGTTGTTAGGAATTGCTGACAGTGGATCGTCTGTAAGTACGAATTCCGTTTTCGCCAAGAATGACATTTTGTTTGGGAAACTTCGGCCAAATCTTCGGAAAAGTCTGCGGGCAGCATTCGCTGGTTACTGTTCGACTGACATTCTTGTCCTTCGTTGTATCGAAGGAGTCGATCCGGCTTTTGCGGGGCATGTATTCCAATGGGAGCCAGTATTTGCCGCAGCCTCGGCTACAGCAGCAGGGACCAAAATGCCGCGAACATCATGGAATGAGCTTAGGGGCTTTCGCGTTTTCAAACCGTCAACTGCCGAACAATCCCGCATCGCCGCCGTACTGGACACAGTAGACGAGGCAATTGCAAAGACTGAGGCGGTGATTGCGAAGCTCAAGCAGGTGCGCGCCGGCCTGCTTCACGATCTGCTGACCCGTGGCCTCGACGAAAACGGCCAACTCCGCGATCCCATCGCCCGCCCGGAACAGTTTCAGGATTCGCCGATTGGGAGGATTCCCGGAGATTGGGATTTCGAATCACTCGGTACGCGGCTTCAACGAAACACTGGAATTATTCAGACTGGTCCATTTGGCAGCCAACTCCATGCGCATGAGTACACTATGGATGGTGTTCCTGTGGTGATGCCGCAGGATATTCTCGAAGGCAGTTTTGATGACACGAGAATTGCTCGAATCTCAACAATCAGAGCCAAGGAATTGCAGAGGCATTTTCTGAGATTGGGTGACCTCATCTTTGCTCGCAGAGGCGACCTTTCTCGGTGTTCGGTGGTGACAAAAAATGAAGTTGGGTGGCTGTGCGGTACAGGGTGCTTATTGATGAAATTTGAGCAAATAACCCTCTCGCCATTTTGGCTTTCATTTGCCTACCGCCATGATTTTGGCCAGCGACAGATCGCCGCACGAGCAGTCGGTACGACGATGGTCAACCTGAATACAACATTGCTTGCCCATTTAGCCTTTGCGTTTCCTACGATAGAAGAGCAGGAACAAATTGTAAAACGAGTGGCGAATGCGGATGTACTCATCCAAACAGAATCAGCCAATTTCACCAAGCTCAATCTTCTCAAATCCGCCCTCATGGCCGACCTACTCACGGGTCGGGTTCGGGTGCCTGTCGATCTGGAGTTCGGTTGATGCCGACCGCCGCGCCCCCGAACCCAACCTGGCTGTACCGGCTGGTGCATATGGATAACCTGTCCACGTTGCTAACTCGCGGGGCGCTGCATGCACCGCACACAACCCCGAACGACGGTTTGCCCTATAGGTCCATCCACAACGTCAGCGTACAGGCGAATCGTCATGTCAAGACGATCCCCTGCGGCCCCGGCGGCACGATTCACGACTACGTGCCGTTCTACTTCGGACCCTTGTCGGTGATGTTGTTGAACCTGAAAACCGGTCGAGTGGCCGGTTACAACGAAGGACAGGAACCGCTGATCTACTTGCTGACCACCACCCAGATGATCCAGCAAGCAGGGGTCCAGTTCGTATTTTCAGACGGCCACGGACTCGCGACTTTTACCGATTGGTATGACGATCTGGCGCGGCTGGATCAAGTGGATTGGAAGATCGTCGGAGCAAGGTACTGGCCCGATACGCCGGAGGGCAACGACCGCCAGCGGCGCAAGCAGGCCGAATTTCTGGTCTGGCAATCGCTGGGCTGGTCTCTAATTCGTGGTATCGCGGTGCTGAACGCCGTGATGAAACAGCGCGTCGAAGCCATCCTGAACCAGTTCCCGCAGCGGGCGCAGCCTCAAATCGCGGTCAAATCGAACTGGTACTACTGAGGGGGAAAAGCCATGATCGAACTTACCCGAGGCAACTTGCTGGAGGCGCAAGCCGAGGCGCTGGTCAACACAGTGAATTGTGTTGGCCAGATGGGCAAGGGCATCGCACTTCAGTTCAAACAAGCCTTTCCCGACAATTTCAAAGCCTATCAAGCTGCCTGCCGCGCCAGCGAGGTAGCGCCTGGAAAAATGTTTATTCACGCCAACGGCAACCTGGTCAATCCACGCTACATCATCAACTTCCCGACCAAGCGCCATTGGCGCGGCCAGTCACGCCTCGACGATATTGAGTCAGGTCTCAAGGCATTGATCGCGGCCGTGCAAAGACTGGGTATCCGTTCCATCGCCGTGCCGCCGCTGGGTTGTGGTCTCGGTGGGTTGGACTGGCGCGTGGTACGGCCGATGATCGAACAGGCTTTCGCCCCGCTGCCCGAGGTGCGCGTACTGCTGTTCGAGCCGGCGGGTACGCCCGACGCCAAAACGATGCCGATCCGTACCGAGCGCCCGAAGATGACCCCGGCGCGTGCTCTGTTCATCAAACTGATGGATGCCTATGCGGCGCTGGATTACCGCCGCACCCTGCTGGAAGTGCAGAAGCTCGCCTATTTTCTGCAGGAAGCGGGAGAACCTCTGCGGCTCAAATACGAGGCCGGACATTACGGCCCCTACGCCGCTAACCTCAACAAGGTGCTGGAAGTGATGGAAGGTCACTTCATCCGTGGCTGCGGCGACAGCCAAAAACCGGATGCGGAAATTGATGTACTGCTGGGCGTTGTCGAAGAGGCTGCGGATTTCCTTGCGGATCGGCCTGAATCATTGTCGCGGCTGGAACGCATCACCGACCTGATCGAGGGCTTTGAAACGCCCTACGGAATGGAATTGCTGGCGTCGGTGCATTGGGCGGCTCATCGCGGCGGACCAAATCAGGAGCGCCCGGCGGGAAACCCCGAAGAGGCCATCGCGCAAATCCACGCCTGGAACCCGCGCAAGCAGCGCGGGTTCAAGCCGGAGCATATCCGCACCGCTTGGCGGCAGCTCGATCAGAAGGGGTGGATAGTCGGACGGGTATGATGAACCGTTATGAACGGCAGAAGCGGAAACACCCTGGTTTAGCGCAACCGTTAGCACAAGCTGAATTGTGGTGGCTGTGGCGAAAAAACCGGTTGCAGTCGTTCACCCCCCTGGCTGCGGCAGGGGTGCGAGGGGGCGACCGGCGCGCCGGTCGGCGATAGCCGCTGCAATATAGGGCCAGGGCGAGTGGCTGCGTTGCCGGCAGGTGTCGATGACGCTGGCCAGCAGGGCGAAGACCC
>JBATNZ010000126.1:0-11037 GCA_049290615.1 Candidatus Contendibacter sp. | reverse complement strand
GAACCCGACTGCGCGCGCCAGCGGTTGATTGCGCCCGCCGCCGAACCGGCGTCGGTGGGCGACCGCGCCCGCCGCGAAGTCGGCGTAGACCGGTCCGGGCGCATTCGGACCGGGTTCCCGCAATTCCAGCCGTTCCGGTGTCAAAACCAGCAGGTGGGTAAAGCCAGCCGCGAGAGGGGCGAGGGCCAAGGGTAGCCCCAGCGCCGTGGCCAGGGCCGCCGCGGCCGTTGGATCAGCGGACGGTTCGCAAGCCACCGCGACGCGGCATGGGGGAGTGGAGTTCAAAACCATCGGGGTCATCAACGACAACGCCCCACGCGGGTGGGGCGTTGATCCGGATGGCGATGGATCATGCGGCCTTGCGCAACGTCTCTTCCATGGTGGTCTGGTTTAGATCATCCATCTCGGTCTTGAAGCAGGCGGCCATGTCGGTCATGACCCGAACATCGTTCATCAGCTTGCGGTGCATGGTCTGGGCGATTTCCGCCTGGCGCCCGCAGAAGTCCTGCAAGCTGGCCAGATCAGTGATCTCGGCGGCGGCCCGGAGTTGGTTGATGCTGATGTCGAAATAGCTTTTCAGCGAGTTCATCTGGAATACCAACATCTTTTCCACGTTTTCGATGAATAGCCTGTTTGCCTTGATGATGGGTTCCGGCAGGACTTGCGGGGTTTCCAGCGCCTTATTGAACAGATTGACAACCATAACGAATTCCTCGTCGAACAGGATTGAATTTGCTGTATTGCAATATAAAAGATTTGATGTTGCGATGCAACATGAAGGGGAAGATTTAGCTCGCGAGGTGGCAGCGGTTGCGGGTGGTAAATCCTGATAAAGCGGCGGTGAAATTCACCATGCAAAATTTACAATTTGAACTATGCTTAGCTCGGTGAGACGGTAAAACAGTTTTCGGTCAACGCGGCGTGTGGATAGCGGAGCGAAACCTTGAACACCATGACTATCCCTGGATTGACTGAGCAAGGGTACGGCGACGGTGCGATTCCCCACCACGATATCGGTCCCCGGGAGCGGGCGCCGCGGTTGGCGCTGGTGGCGGATTTACAGGGCCAGGATCTGAACGGCATGTTCGTGTTGTCGCGGCTGGCGGCGTTTCTACGGGATATCGACGCGGGCCAGCGGCGCAACTTGCGCTTGCGCGAGCGGGTGTTGGTCATTCCCACGGTCGGCAATGCCCCGGAGGCGCGAGGGGCGGGCGCCCAACAGGCCGCGTGGTTGCGATGGGCCATGACTGAAGCCGTGGTGGCGGCGACCCAGACCGCCTATTACCGGGTGGCGATCTATCCCAGCCCGGATGTCGAAGAGATGCCGCAGGTGTGGCTCTACGCGCCCAATGATGACGAACGGGCCAGCGCCTGTCTGTTCGGACTGCCGGCGGTTATCGAACGGCCGCTCGAACCGGGCGACGCGCCGGCCCTGATGCGCGCCTGGCGGCCGCATGGCGGCGAAAGTTTCGCGCTTCATGCCGGGCAGGCCAGCAGCGGCTTGCAGACCGGCCATTGCGAGAGCCTGTTTCGGGCCCTGGTGGCGTTTCTGGACCGGACCGGCATCGTTGGCGGCTTGCGGCTGGCCAATGAAGAGGAAGATCTGGGTTATTTCGGCCCGCGGCAGATGTTCGCGGTGCTGGCCGAACAGGCGGGCATCTTTTCCTCGCGTCAGCAAGTCGGACGCTGGGTCCGGGCGGGCGAGGAACTGGGCCAGGTCTACGACGGTTTCACCGGCGGCGAGCGGGCGCGGGTCGTGGCCCCGGTGGCGGGATTGCTGGCGAGCTTGCGCCGGCAGCCGCTGTTGCGCGAAGGCGATCTGGTGGCGCGGATTCTGATGCCCGAGCGGGTCGTGCGGCGCGAGCGGTCGCGGCCGAGGGGAGAGCGACATGAGCGACGGTTTGGCGTTCGCTCCTGAGAGCGATCTGCGGCGCCTGCTGGAGCGGGTCGTCGCCGAGACCCGTGAAACCGGCGCGGCAACCGGCTGTCCGGTCTTGAGCGAGCGCGTGCTGGGGGCTCTGGCGGCGGTTCCCCGGCATTGCTTCGTGCCGGTGGCGCAACGGGATTGGGCCTATGCCGACATCCCACTGCCGATCGGGCGCGGCCAGACCATTTCCCAGCCGTTCATCGTGGCGCTGATGACCGAGTTATTGGCACTCGAACCGGATGCCGTGGTGCTGGAGATCGGCGCTGGGTCGGGCTATCAGACGGCGGTGCTGGCCCGGTTGGCTCGTCAGGTGTATTCGGTGGAGCGGATTCCCGAGCTGGCCGAAGCCGCCGCCCGCCGCCTGCGCGAACTTGGCTATACCAACGTGGAGGTTCGCACTGGCGATGGCGGCCAGGGTTGGGAGGAATACGCTCCCTTCGATGGCGTCATCGTTACGGCGGCGGCGGCGGAAGTTCCGCCGGCGCTGGTGCGGCAACTCAAGCCGGGCGGGCGGCTGGTCGTGCCGGTGGGGTTGCCGGGCCGGACCCAGGATTTGCGCCTGCTGTGCAAGGACGAGCGGGGCATGGTGCATGGTCGCAGCGTGCTGCCGGTGGTGTTCGTGCCGCTGGTCCGCGACGGCGAGTGAAATCAGCCCGTCGGCAGCGAAATTCCGGTCAGCTTCTTGAACAGCGTCACCGCGTAGGAATCGGTCATGCCGGACACGAAGTCGGTGATGGCCAGCACCCGGCGGTAGAGATCGGCGACGGGTTGGCGGCCTGGTCCGGCGAACGGCTCCGGGATCAGGTGAATCAGCATCCGACTCTTGGACGAGGCCGCCGAACCATGCGCGGCGATGTCGTTGACGGTGGTGACGAATGCTTCCAGCAAGCCACCCAGCACCTCGAAACCGGCCGCTTCCACTTCCACCACCGGTCGGGAGACATAGACCTGTTGCTCGCCGCAGTCCTTGAGGGCGCGCATGGCGGCGGCGGCGGGGATGGCGTCGAGCAATTCCGCGGCGAAGGCGCCGGCTAGAATCGTGTCCTCGTGTTCCATGAAGCACTGATGCACCTGCTCGATGATGGCGCCGATGGCCTTGGCGCGCAGGTATTCGATTTTTTCCCTGGGCCGGGTGATGTGAGACAGCTTGCGCTGGGCGCGCTCCGGTTCGCCGGTCAGGGGCAACAGCAGATCGCGGACCTCTTCGTAGCGCAACTGCTGGAGCCGGAAGGCGTCTTCCACGTCGATGATCCGGTAGCAGATGTCGTCGGCCGCCTCGACCAGCCAGGCCAGCGGATGCCGGCTCCAGGCATTCGACGCGACCGGTTCCAGCCCCAGTTGTCCGGCGACTTCCACGAACAAATCCCAATCGTCTTGATAGAAGCCGAACTTCTTGAAGGCGATGCCGGGCGGCGGTTCGACTGGCAGCGACGAGGCGCGCGGGTATTTGGTGAAAATGCCCAGGGTGGCGCAGGTCAGTTGCATCCCGCCGGGATTATCCGGGCTTTGCAACCGGGTGATGATGCGGAAGCCTTGGGCGTTGCCCTCGAAGCGCAGGAAATCCTGTCGTTGTGTTTCGCTCAGTTGTTCCAGCACCGCTCGGCCGGTGGCGGAGGCGGTGAACCAGAGCCGGATGGCGTCCTCGCCGGCGTGGCCGAACGGCGGGTTGCCGATGTCGTGGGCCAGACAGGCGGCGGCCACCACCGCGCCGAAATCCTGCGGGTAGACCCCCTTCAACTCGTGACGGCGGATCACGCTGTCGCCGACCATGGTGCCCAGCGAACGGCCGACGCTGGATACTTCCAGGCTGTGGGTCAGACGGGTACGGACGTAGTCGCTTTGGGAAAGCGGAAAAACCTGGGTTTTGTCCTGCAACCGCCGGAACGCCGAGGAAAACACGATGCGGTCGAAGTCGCGCTGGAAATCGGTGCGCGCTTCGCTGTCGGGGTGCTGGCGGGACAGGCCCAGACGGACGCGGGAGAGCAGGCGGTTCCAGTCCATGCGGGGGCAATTCAGTGGGGGAAGTTGCATTCAAGCATAGCGGATTTGTGCCCGCCGCGTCGTCGTTGCCGCTGGCGATCAGTTGGAGATGGGAGGCTTTTGAGCAGATTCACCCGCCAGCGTCTCCAACGCTTCCTGTAATTCCAGCCATTCGCCTTCGAGATTTTCCACCTCCTTGTCCATCTGCGCCTTGCGCAACAGCAATTCCTTTAGCCGATTTTTGTTGGCGTCCTCATACAGCGCCGGTTCTAACAATTCATCGTGCAAGCGGGTTTGCTCGGCGTGCAATTTCTCCAGCCGCTGTTCCAACTTCCTGATTTGCTGCGCCAGCGGCTTGCGCTTGACCGCCAGTTGCTGGCGGCGATCCGCTTCCTGCCGTTTCTGTTCGCGCCGTTCGACGGCGCTGTTGCCGTTGCCGCTGCCGATAGGACGCGGCGCGGTGTCCCGGTTGGCAGCCCGCTGGCGTTCGTTCAGCCAGTCGCGGTAGTCGTCCAGATCGCCGTCGAACGGCTGCGCCCGACCTTCCGCTACCAGCAAAAATTCATCGGTGACCGTGCGCAGCAAATGCCGGTCGTGCGAGACCACGATCAGCGCGCCCTGATAGTCCTGCAAGGCCAGGGTCAGGGCGTGGCGCATGTCGAGATCGAGGTGGTTGGTCGGCTCGTCCAGCAGCAGCAGATTGGGCCGTTGCCAGATCAGCAAGGCCAGCGCCAGTCGGGCTTTTTCGCCGCCGGAAAACGGCGCGACCGGGTCCAGCGCCCGGTCGCCGTTGAAGCCGAAACCGCCGATAAAGTTGCGCAACTCCTGCTCGCTGGCGCGTTCGTCCAACTGTTGCAGGTGCCGCAGCGCGCTCCAGTCGGGCCGCAGTTGCTCCAACTGGTGCTGGGCGAAGTACCCGATCGCCAAACCTTGCCCGGTCTCAATGGACCCGGCCAGCGGTTGCAGCATTCCGGCCAGCAATTTGATCAGGGTGGATTTGCCAGCGCCGTTCGGTCCCAGCAGGCCGAGCCGGGTACCGGGATGGATCACCAGATTCACGCCCTCAAGCACCCACCGTTCGCCATAACCGGTCGCGCCTTTCTCGACCGCCAGCAGTGGGTTGGGTAAGCGCCCCGGCGCGGCGAAACCGAACTCGAACGGTGAATCCACATGCGCGGCGGCGATTCGCTCCATCCGCTCCAGCGCCTTGATCCGGCTCTGCGCCTGCCGGGCCTTGGTGGCCTTGGCGCGGAAGCGGGTGATGAAGCTTTCCAGATGAGCGACTTCCCGCTGCTGCTTTTCGTAGGCGGCCTGCTGCAAGGCCAGTCGGGCGGCGCGCTGCTCCTCGAAATCGGCGTAGTTGCCGGGGTACAGGGTGATGCGTCGCTGGTCGAGGTGAGCGATGTGGTCGGCGACGTTGTCCAGCACGTCGCGGTCGTGGGAGATCAGCAGCAGGGTGCCCGGATAGGCGCGCAGCCACTGTTCCAGCCACAGCACGGCGTCAAGGTCGAGGTGGTTGGTCGGTTCGTCCAGCAGCAGCAGGTCGGAGCGGCACATCAGCGCCCGGGCCAGGTTCAGCCGCACTCGCCAGCCGCCGGAGAATTCCGCCACCGGCCGTTCCAGTTGCTCGGCGGTGAAGCCGAGGCCAGCCATTAGTTTGCCGGCGCGGGCGCGGGCGCTGTAGCCGCCGATGGCGTCGAAATGCGCATGTAACTCCGCTTGGCGCGCACCGTCGTGGGCGGCTTCAGCATCGTGCAAGTCGCGCTCGATCTGGCGCAGCTCGGCATCGCCGTCCAGCGCGAAATCCAGCGCGGGCGTCGGCAGCGCCGGGGTTTCCTGGGCGACGTGGGCCAGGGTCCAGCGCGGCGGCAGGTCGAGATCGCCGGCGTCGGCGTGCAATTCGTCGAGCAGCAAGGCGAACAGGCTGGATTTACCGCTGCCGTTGGCGCCGATCACCCCAACTTTCCAGCCGGGATGCACGGTCAGCGACACGTTTTCGAACAGCGGCTTGCCGCCGCGTTGCAGGGAGAGTTGGCGTAGGGTCAGCATGGCGGCGAAGTTTACCAGTTTGCCGAAAGCGGCGGCGATTCAACTGGCCGGTTTGGCCGTACAATCATTCCCGCTCAATCATCGTCCGCTACGCCCCGGGGTTCCCATGACCGACGACGAACTGCTGCGCTACAGCCGGCATATCCTGCTGCCGGAACTCGATATTGACGGGCAGGAGCGGTTGCGCCAGTCCCATGCGCTGATCGTCGGCTTGGGTGGATTAGGTTCGCCGGTAGCGATGTACCTGGCCGCCGCCGGAGTGGGAAGGTTAACGCTGGTGGATTTCGACACGGTGAACCTCTCCAACTTGCAACGGCAGATCGTTCACCGCACCGCCGACGTCGGCCGGCCCAAGGTGGAATCGGCCCGCGATACCCTGCGGGCGATCAATCCACTGGTGGAGGTGACCGCCATTCCGAAGGCGCTGGACGAAGCGGAGTTGCTGCAACAGGCGCGGCAGGCCGACGTGGTGGTGGATGCCTGCGACAATTGGTCGACCCGGCTGGCGATCAACGCCGCCTGCGTGCAAGCCGGGACGCCGCTGGTCACTGGCGCGGCGATCCGGCTGGAAGGACAGGTACTGGTCTGGCGGCCGGGCGGGGAGGGCGCCTGTTACCGCTGCCTGTACCGCGACGCGGGGATGAATCCCGAAACCTGCGCTCAAACCGGGGTGCTGGCGCCTGTGGTCGGAGTGATCGGCAGCCTTCAGGCGGTGGAGGCGATCAAGGTGCTGACCCATCTCGGCGAGCCGCTCGACGGTCGCCTGTTGCTGCTGGACGCCTTGCGCATGGAATGGCGAACGCTGAAGGCCCGGCGCTGGCCGGAGTGTCCGGTGTGTGGCAAGTATCAGGGGACAGGGGACCAGGGGATGACAGAGGACGATGAAGGGGAATGACCATGAATCTTCTGACCGCCGACGATTGGATGGTTGGCGACCGCTATTCACCCGTCAGTACCCACCATGCCGCGCTCATCGAACGACTTACCCGAACTTCAATGGAGGAACTCGTATGACCTTTTCCGTCGTCGCGTTCGACCCCGCCAACGGCGATCTGGGCGTGGCCGTGCAGTCGAAGTTCCCCAACGTCGGTGTTTCCATCCCGTTCGCCAAGGCCGGCGTGGGCGCGGTGGCGACCCAGTCCTATTGCAACACCAGCTACGGCCCGCGCGGGCTGGTGCTGCTGGAAAACGGCGCGTCGCCCGAACAGGCGATGGAGATTCTAACCGGCGGTGACGAACAGCGGGATTACCGGCAGGTCGGGATCATCGACGCCCGGGGCCGCGCCGCCAGTTTTACCGGCGCCCACTGTTTCGACTGGGCCGGCGGTTTGCAGGGTCGGAACTGCGTGGCGCAAGGTAATACGCTGGCCGGGTTGCGAGTGGTGGAAGGCATGGTGCGGGCGTTCGAGGCGACGCCGGGGCTGTTGGCGGTGCGGCTGATGGCGGCTTTGTGGGCGGGGCAGGCCGCCGGGGGCGACCGGCGCGGCCAGCAGTCGGCAGCGTTGAAGGTGGTGCGGGCCGGCGGCGGTTACGGCGGCTTCGACGACCGCTACGTGGAGATCTCGGTCTACGACCATTCCGCGCCCATCGCCGAACTGGAGCGGCTGTACGCCATCCATCGCCTGACCTACTTCCGCAGCGATCCCGAGCAACTCGCGAAGATTGACACCGCTATCGCCAACGAACTCCAGCAGGTTCTTCATGCGCGGGGCTTCTATAAAGGCGCGGTGACGGGAATGTGCGATGAGGCTCTGCTCAAGGCGCTGCGGGATTTCATGGGCTGGGAGAACTACGACGAGCGCATCCGCGACGACGACCGGATCGATCTGGAGGTGTTGGCGGACATGCGCGCGAAACACATGGTCTGGTTGCGGGAGCAGGGGCATATACGCCAACTTAGTGAGTAATGGACTGCATAACACGCTTACCCGAACTCAAAATCGTTGGACAGTTACGCGAAAATGTACCAGAGAGATCAAACCATCATGTCCTATCACGTCACTATCCAGCCGAGCGGTTATGAGTTCCAGGTTGCGGAAAACGAGGCGGTGCTGGACGTCGCCCTGCGCGAGAAGGGTGGCGTGCTGCCCTATGGTTGCCGCAATGGCACCTGCGGCTCCTGCATGAGCACCCTTCTGTCGGGCGAGGTGGCCTATCCCAACGGTCGCCCGCCCGGCCTGAGCGAGCGCGACCAGGCCGATGGCAAGGTGCTGTTGTGTCAGGCTCGACCCTGCTCGGATCTGGTGATCGAGGCGCGCGAGGTCAAAACCGGCGGCGACATCCCGGTCAAGACCTTGCCCTGCCGGGTGGAGCGGCGGGAACTGCTGGCTCCGGACGTGATGCGGTTGTTCCTGAAATTGCCGAATACCGAGCGCCTGCAATTCCTGGCCGGGCAGTACGTGGATATCTTGCTGGCCGATGGCCGGCGGCGCGGCTTCTCGCTGGCCAATCCGCCCCACGCCGACGATCTGCTGGAACTGCATGTGCGCCATGCGCCGGGCGGTTTTTTCACCGGCTTCGTGTTCGAGCGGATGAAGGACAAGGCGCTGTTGCGTTTTCAGGGGCCACTGGGGACGTTTTTTCTGCGCGAGGACTCGCCGCGCCCGATCGTCCTGATCGGTGGCGGCACCGGCTTTGCGCCATTGAAGGGCATGTTGGAACACGCCTTCCATATCGGGCTGGATCGACCACTACACCTGTACTGGGGCGTGCGGGCGAAAGTGGATTTGTATCTGGATGAATTGCCGCGCCGTTGGGTGTTGGAGCAGCCGAATTTCCGCTACACGCCGGTGCTGTCGGAGCCGCGCCCGGAGGATGGCTGGGAAGGGCGCGCGGGCTGGGTGCATGAAATGGTTGCCGCCGATTATCCCGACCTGAGCGGTTACGACGTCTACATGAGCGGCCCGCCGCCGATGATCGACGCCGCCAAGCCGGTATTCGTCGCCCAGGGGTTGCCGGCGGAGCAGTTGTTCTACGATTCCTTCGAGTTTGCGCCGCGTTGAATGCACCAGCCGAATAGCCAGCGCCCCGACAACGGCGGTATAGTCTTGATACCATGCGGCGACCCGAATTTTTTCCGGTATCCACGGGTCAAAGCCCTCGCCCAATGACCGGTCCTGTCCAAACCCACATGAAACCGTTTTTCCAACGCTATCTGCCCGATCCCCAAGCACTGCGCACCCACAAAAACCTGCGCTTTCTCGGGAGCTTGTTGCACGACCCGCGCCTGTGGCATTTCAACCGTCGCTCCACGGTGCGGGGATTGGCGGCCGGCGCGTTTTACGCTTTCGTCCCCTTTCCCTGGCAGATGTTGCTGGCCGCCGCCACCGCCGCCTGGCTGCGGTTCAATTTGCCGGTGGCGGTGGCCATGGTGTGGATTACCAATCCGCTGACCCTCCCGCCCATCGCCTTTGCCAACTACCGCTTCGGCGCCTGGCTGCTGGGGAAGCCGCCGGAACACTGGACGTTCGAACCCTCGCTCGACTGGTTGTTGCAAAAGGCCGGCGATGTGGGCTTGCCCTTGTTGGCCGGTTCGATGGCGACGGCCGTGGTGGCCGGTATCCTGACCTTCTGTGTCGCCCATCTGCTCTGGCGCTGGCACATCATTGCCAAGTTTCGCCGCCGGCGGGCCGTGGCCAGTTCGCATTGAAGTCCCGCGCCGAACGGCAAGTGCTGTCGTTGTCGTTTTGATCCCCCTCTCGAGATCGCCCTTTGCGGGCGACTCTCTCCTAGCAAGGTATGGTTGTTCATGTCAGACCCCATCACTCAATTTGAAGAATTGGCGCTTTCGCCGGCGCTGCTCCAGACTCTGAAGGAAGTCGGTTACGAAGCGCCGTCGCCGATCCAGGCCGCCTGTATTCCTCATCTTCTCGCCGGCCACGACCTGATCGGCCAGGCGCAGACCGGCACCGGTAAGACCGCCGCGTTTGCGCTGCCGCTGTTGCAACGGCTGGATTTGGCCGACTGCCAGCCGCAAGTGCTGGTGCTGACCCCCACCCGCGAGCTGGCCATCCAGGTGGCCGAGGCGTTCCAGAGTTACGCCCGCCATCTGCCTGGCTTTCATGTCTTGCCCATCTACGGCGGCCAGAGCATGACCCTCCAGCTCCGCCATCTGCGGCGCGGTGCGCACGTCGTGGTCGGAACGCCGGGCCGGATCATGGATCACCTGCGCCGGGAAACCCTGGCGCTGGACGGGTTGCGCAGCGTGGTGCTGGACGAGGCCGACGAAATGCTGCGGATGGGTTTCATCGAGGACGTGGACTGGATCCTCGAACGCACCCCGCCCGAACGGCAGATTGCTTTGTTTTCCGCCACCATGCCCGAACCGATCCGCCAGGTGGCGCACCGCCATCTGCGCGATCCCCGGGAAGTCAAGATCCAGACCCGCACCGCCACCGTCGCCACGGTTCAGCAGCGCTACTGGCAGGTCAGCGGCCTGCACAAGCTCGACGCTCTGAACCGCATCCTGGAGGTGGAGGAACTGGATGCGGCTCTGGTGTTCGTGCGCACCAAGATCGCCGCTACCGAACTGGCGGAGCGGCTGGAGGCGCGCGGCTATGCCTGCGCGGCGCTGCACGGCGACATGACCCAGGCCTTGCGCGAGCGGACCATCGAGCAACTCAAGGGCAACGCCATCGATATTGTGATCGCCACCGACGTGGCGGCGCGAGGACTGGACGTGCAGCGGATCAGCCACGTCATCAATTACGATATTCCCTACGACGCCGAAGCTTACATTCACCGCATCGGCCGCACCGGCCGCGCCGGCCGCGCCGGAAACGCAATTTTGTTCGTCGCGCCCCGCGAGATGCGGATGCTGCGCGTCATCGAAAAGGCGACCCGCCAGCCGATCACGCCGATGCAGCCGCCGTCCCAGGCCGCGATTGCCGGTCACCGTCTGACCCGGTTCAAGCAGAAAATCCTCGACACCCTGGCCGCGCAGGAACTGGGCTTTTTCCACGAAGTGGTCGGCCAGATCGAACAGGAACAGGATATTGGCGCCGGCGACATCGCCGCCGCGCTGGCCTATCTGATGCAGCGTGATCGCCCGCTCCAAGCGCCGGAAGCGGCGGATCCAAAGC
>JBATNZ010000125.1:0-49777 GCA_049290615.1 Candidatus Contendibacter sp. | reverse complement strand
GCGCCGCCCAGCCGTCTGGCCGTCGGCCTGCGCAGCGCGCTCAATGCCGCCGTTGGCGATCACCTCGCCAGCAGCGCCAACCCGCTCGCCATTACCATGGGTTTCTACGCCTCTGGTCACCATCCCATCCCACTGACCGCCGCCGGCCTGCGCGCGCACCTGCCCGATCCCAGCGACCGCCTGGGTATTTTCATCCACGGCCTCGGCTGCGACGAGCATAGCTGGCAACCGGCCGCCAAAACCGCCGAGGATCCGCCAAGCCAACCCTACGGCGCACGGTTGCAGGCCGATCTGGGCTACACCCCGCTCTACCTGCGCTACAACACCGGCCTGCCGATTGCCGACAACGGCCGCCAACTGGCGCGGCTGCTGTGCGACCTGCTCGCCGTCTGGCCGCGTCCGGTGCGGGAACTGGTGCTTATCGGTCACAGCATGGGTGGCTTGGTGGCGCGCGGCGCTTGCGACGAGGCTGCCGCCGGGAGTCTGCCCTGGTTGAAACCAACCCGCATGGTGATTTGTCTCGGTTCGCCGCATCGCGGTTCTCCCCTGGCAAAACTGGGTCACCTGACCACGGCCGCCTTGCATCTTTCCAAGGTGACCGCGCCGCTGGGCAAAATCGCCGCCGCCCGCAGCGCCGGCGTCAAAGACTTGCGCCACGGTCTGCGCGCGCATGAAGAACGCACTCAAGCCGCGGCGGTGGCGTCCGGCGTGGCCTACCGCTTTATCAGCGCCAATCTGACCGAGGATCCCGATCATCCGCTCGGCCATATCCTGGGCGACGGCCTGGTCACCCTCGGCAGCGCCACCGTCCCTGAATTGTCGGACGACGTGGATTCGGTTCGCCTGGGTGGCCTGGGCCACATGGCCCTGCTGAACGAGCCACGGGTGTACGAACAGATCAGGCAATGGCTGGACGCGCCCGGCGAGCAGCGCCAATGAAGACATGGTGCGTTCCGGCATGGAGATGACTCCACTCTATCGCCACACCGTCGGTTCCGGGCCGGACGTGGTGCTATTGCACGGCTGGGGTATGCACTCCGGCGTCTGGGAAGACGTGGTGGAGGGCCTGCTCGACCATCATCGAGTCACGATTCTCGACCTGCCCGGCCACGGCTACAGCCGCGCGTCGGGATCGGGTCATACCCTGAGCGATCTGGGCGCGGCGGTGTTGGCCGCCGCACCCCCCCGCGCGGCCTGGGTCGGCTGGTCACTGGGCGGATTGGTGGCCCAACAGGTCGCCCTGAGCGCCCCGGAACGGGTGAACCGGTTGGCGCTGGTCAACAGCACGCCCTGTTTTGTGCAACGGCCCGACTGGCTGCACGGCGTCGCCCCGCCGGTGCTGCGCCGCTTCGCCGAGGAGTTGCGCCAAGACTATCGCGCCGTGCTCAAGCGCTTCATCGCCCTGGAAGTTCACGGCAGCGAACACGCCAGCGCCCAGTTGCGCCAGCTTAAGGCGATGCTGTTCCAGCATGGCGAGCCGGACGTGGCGGCGCTGGAGGATGGGCTGGCGATTCTGGAACAGACCGACCTGCGCGCCGAACTGCCGCGCATTGCCTGCCCGACCCTGCTGCTGATGGGCCAGCGCGACCAGTTGACGCCGGCGGCGGCGGGGGAGGTCATGCGCAATCTGCTGCCGAACGCCCGGTTGCATGTCTTTCCCCGCGCCGGTCACGCACCGTTTTTCTCCCACCTGCCGGCATTTCTGGCGCAACTGCGAGCGTTTCTCGATGCGTGACGACGACCACGGGTTGCCGTTCGAGCTGGACCGGACGCGGTTGCGGCGGGCGTTCGAGCGGGCCGCCGCCAGTCACGACCATGCGGCGTTTCTGCATCGGGAAGTGGGCCAGCGCCTGCTGGAACGGTTGGATTTGCTCAAGCAGCGGCCGGAAACGATTCTCGATGTCGGCTGCGGCGTCGGCCAAATCACGGTGGCGCTGATGAAGAAGTACCGCAAGGCGCGAGTGATCGGCCTGGAACTGGCGCCGGCGATGGTGGCGCTGGCTCGCCAGCGCGCGCCGTGGCTGCGCACCCTGCATGGCGCGGTCGCCGAACCGGAAGCGCTGCCGCTGCCGACAGCCAGTTGCGACCTGATTTTCTCCAATCTCGCCCTGCCCTGGGCGCTGGATCTGGATCGGGTCTTCACCGAATTCCAGCGGGTGCTCAAGCCGGGCGGGGCGCTGTTCTTCAGCACGCTGGGGCCGGATACGCTGAGCGAACTGCGGCGCGGTTGGGCGGCGGCCGACGGCTACAACCATGTCAACGCCTTTCTCGATATGCACGATGTCGGCGATGCCCTGCTGCGGGCGCGGCTGGCCGAACCGGTGATGGACGTGGAGCGGTTGACCCTTACCTACCTGGATGTGGACGGGCTGATGCGCGATCTCAAGGCGCTCGGCGCGGGCAACGTCACCGCCGGCCGCCCGCGCGGTCTGACTGGCAAGGGCCGGCTGCGGGCCATGCAAGCGGCCTACGAGCAATGCCGCCGCGCCGACGGCTTGTTGCCGGTCAGTTGCGAGGTGGTCTACGGCCATGCCTGGGGACCGCTGCCGAGCAAATCCCGCCCGCGCGCCGGAGAACCGGCCTTTTTCCCGCTGTCGCGCCTGCATCAGCGCGGTTGATAAGGTGGAACCGGTATCCTGCCCGTTCAAACACAGGCTGGATGCCCGCGCCACGCTGGATGGCGTCCCCGTGCGCCATGTCCTGAGATCCGGGTCCTGAAGATCCGGATGAAAGGCTCCCCGGCAAACCGCTATTTTTCGCCATATTAGTAAATGCTCATTGAGAAAACCCGGCGAATATTAGTAGAATAGCGCGTCATTTTGACGCACCCGGCGCGTTTTTCCATTCAAACCATAAGCATCGGAAAACGTTCGAAAAACTCCTAACTCCATGGCTTGCTAAGGAGGCTTGGATATGGCCCAAAGCTCAGCGTTGCCAGCCGAGCAGTATAATTACGACATCGTCCGCAGGTTCACGATCATGGCGATGGTATGGGCGGTACTCGGCATGTCCGTCGGCGTCTACATCGCCTGCGAACTGGCTTGGCCGTTCCTTAATTACGATATTCCCCAACTGACCTTCGGGCGGTTGCGTCCGGTTCACACCACCCTGGTGATCTTCGGTTTCGGCGGCAGCGCCCTGTTCGCCACGTCCTACTACATCGTGCAGCGCACCAGCCAAGCCCGGCTGGCCTTCCCTTGGTTGGCTGAGTTCACCTTCTGGGGTTGGACCGGCGGTGTGGCGCTGGGCGCGCTGAGCTACGTATCGGGCATCACCCAGGGCCGCGAATATGCCGAATTCGAGTGGCCGCTGGATATCGCCATCACCTTGGTTTGGGTATCCTATTTCGCGGTCTATGTCGAAACCCTGCGCCGCCGCCGCCAGCCGCATATCTACGTGGCTAACTGGTTCTATCTGGCCTTTATTCTCGCGGTCGCCCTGCTGCACATCTTCAACAACCTGGCGGTGCCGGTCAGCTTGACCAAGTCCTACAGCCTGTTCGCCGGGGTGCAGGACGCCATGACCCAGTGGTGGTACGGCCACAACGCGGTCGGTTTCTTCCTGACCGCCGCCTTCCTCGGCATGATGTACTACTTCGTACCCAAGCAGGCGGGCCGGCCGGTCTATTCCTACCGGCTGTCCATCATCCACTTCTGGGCGTTGATTTTCCTGTACATGTGGGCCGGCGGCCATCACCTGCACTGGACCTCGCTGCCCGACTGGGTGTCCACGCTGGCCGCGACCTTCTCCGTCATCCTGCTCATGCCCTCTTGGGGCGGCATGATCAACGGCATCATGACCCTGTCCGGCGCCTGGGACAAACTGCGCTCCGACCCGATCATGCTGTTCCTGATCACCTCGCTGTCGTTCTATGGCATGTCCACCTTCGAAGGACCGCTAATGTCGCTCAAGAGCGTCAACGCACTGTCGCACTACACCGACTGGACCATCGGCCATGTGCATTCCGGCGCGCTGGGCTGGGTGGCGCTGATCAGCTTCGGCTCCTTCTATCATCTGATCCCACGGCTGTGGGACTCCAAGATGTATAGCCAAACCCTGATCTATGTCCACTTCTGGCTCGCGACCATCGGCATCGTGCTGTACATCACCTCGCTGTGGGTCGCTGGCATCGGCCAGGGCCTCATGCTGCGCAGTTTCGACGACTACGGCAACCTGGCCTACACCTTTATCGAAACCGTCGAGTTCATGCACACGCCGTATATCTGGCGCATGCTGGGTGGCGCGTTCTTCGTCGCTGGCGTGCTGGTCATGGTGTATAACATGGTGATGACCGTGCGGGCGGCCCGCCGCGAACAGGCGGCCTTGGAAGCCAAACTGGCTGCCAAGCTGGCGAAGGCCTGAGAAACGGGTTCCTGGAGACCAACAGTCATGCGACACGAACAAATCGAAACCAACTCCGGCCTCATGCTCCTGCTGATCCTGGTAGTGATCAGCATCGGTGGCCTGGTGGAAATAGTCCCGCTGTTCTACATCAACGAAACGGTCGAGAAAGTGGAGGGGGTGCGGCCCTACACGCCGCTGGAACTGCGCGGCCGCGATATCTACATCCGCGAGGGCTGCTATCTGTGCCATTCCCAGCAGATTCGCCCATTCCGCGACGAGTGGCTGCGCTATGGCCACTATTCGCTGGCGGCCGAATCCCAGTACGACCATCCCTTCCAGTGGGGGTCCAAGCGCACCGGTCCCGATCTGGCGCGGTTGGGCGGCAAGTACTCCAATCAGTGGCACGTCCAGCATCTGAAAGCGCCCCGCTCGGTGGTGCCGCAGTCCATCATGCCGAACTATCCGTGGCTGTTGGAAACCGATTTGGACACCTCGGACGTGGCCGACCGGATGCGCGCCCTGCGGACGACCGGCGTGCCCTACTCCGTGACCCAGCAGGAGTACGAGGCGAACGTTGGGAAGTTCGGCCCGACCGTTGCCGATCAACTGGATATCGGCAAGGCCCAGGACAATCTGCGGAAGGAAGCCGACAGCAAGAACTACGACGGCATTTCCGCCCGGGTCACCGAGATGGACGCGCTGGTGGCGTACTTGCAGTCGCTCGGCGTCATGGTGGATTTCACCAAGTACAACGAAGACGAGTTTGTCAAGTTCCGCTAACGATCTGAACCGGTCTCCCCGTTCGCGGGGAAACCGGATGGAGCTTTCGCCCGATGTTCGACTGGTTGCTGTGGTTCACTCAGATGGAGCATTCCAAGCCCTTGGCGCTGGTGCTGTTCTTCGGCGCTTTCTGCGGCATCCTGATCTATGTGCTCACGGGAAAAAACCGCGCCAAACGGCTGGAATCCTACAAGTACATTCCATTCGACGAGGAGGAGCCACGGCAGCCCGAACTTCATGGTTTCGCCCGCGGCAATCAGCGGGCGCGGATTGAAACCCAATCCCGCAAGGTGACGGACAATGAGTGACAATACGCTGAATGTAAAACAAAAACTCGGTTCGGTTGAGACTACCGGCCACGCTTGGGATGGCGATCTGCAGGAGTACACCAACCCGCTGCCGCGCTGGTGGCTATGGTGTTTCTACGGCACCGTGGCGTTCTCGGTGCTGTACTGGCTCTATTACCCGTCCTGGCCAGTGGGGCACGATTGGCTCAAGGGCTTCGGCACGGTGGATTACACAATCACCGACAAGGCGACCGGCGCGGTCAAGCAGCAGGAATATCGCTGGAATACCCGTTCCCTGCTGCTGGCGGATTTGGGCGCGGCGGCCAACGACCCGCAGCGCAAGGCCATGCTGGCCAAGGTGAAAGCGGCTGACTTTGACCAGGTTGTCAAGGACCCCAAGATGATGGAGTTTGTGCGCTCGGTCGGCAAGGGGCTGTTCGGCGACAACTGCGCCGCTTGTCACGGTCGCGGTGGCCAGGGCGTGGTCGGCCTGTATCCCAACCTGACCGACAACGACTGGCTGTGGGGCGGCGGCATGGACCGGATTCATGAGACCCTGGTGCAAGGTCGCAAGGGCTTCATGCCGGCGTTCGGCGCAGTGTTGAAACCAGAGCAACTGGACGACGTGGCCGAATACGTGCTGACCCTGTCGAACGAGGCTCAGCCGAGCGAAGCGGCTGATCGCGGCAAGGAAATCTTCCAAGGCCAGACGGGCGGTTGCTACTACTGCCACGGTGCTGACGCCAAGGGTGTCCAGTCGCAGGGCGCGGCCAATCTGACCGACAAGATTTGGGCCATCGCCGATGTGCCGGCGCAGAAAACCCTCCAGGACAAGAAAGCCGCACTCAAGACCTTCATCGCCAACGGCGTGAACAACACCCGCGTCATGCCGGCCTGGAAGGGGCGCTTGAAGGATGACGACATCAAACTGCTGGCGGTCTACGTCCATCAGTTGGGCGGCGCCAAGTAAGGCATCGCGCCGGTTGGCGACAACCGGCTAACCCACTCTCGCCCCCGCGCAGGGGGCGCGGCATTTGTGAACCTCGACTTGGTGTTTTACCCACCACCTCGATTTTTCCCGAACCCCGGCGAGGCGCCCGTTTGACGGATCGCAATGACGCCGGTTTCCTGAGGCGGTCAACATGGCTGTTAGTACCGCTTCACACCAATCGGGTGGATCATGTCCGAAAATATCCAGCTTTATCAGAAACGCATTCCAATTTATCCACGCGCGGCCAAGGGTCGTTTCCGCAATCTCAAAACCGGCATTCTGATTCTGGCCTACTCCGTGTACTTCCTGCTGCCCTGGCTGCGCTGGGAGCGACCCAACGCGCCCGACCAGGCGGTGCTGTACGACCTGCCGGGCCGGCATTTCTATATTTTCAGTCTGACCATCCAGGTGCAGGATCTCTTCTGGCTGGCCGGTATCCTGATGATCGCGGCGATCCTGCTGTTTTTCGTGACGGGTCTCGCCGGTCGGGTCTGGTGCGGTTATTTTTGCTTCCAGACCTTGTGGACCGATCTGTACATCATGATCGAGCACTGGGTGCAGGGCGAGCGGCCGGCGCGGATGCGGCTGGACCGCAAGCCCTGGAATCGAGAGAAGCTGATCAAGAAAGGGACCACCTATGGCCTGTGGTTGCTGGTCGCCTTCTGGACCGGCCTGACTTTCACCATGTACTGGGCCGATGCGCCGGTGCTGGTGGTGGAAATGCTGACCGGCCAGGCGTCCTACGCCGCCTATTTCACCACGTTCTTCCTGACCACCACTACCTTCGTCATGGCCGGATTGGCGCGCGAGCAGGTCTGCACCTACATCTGTCCCTATGCCCGGTTCCAGAGCGCCATGTTCGATCACGACACCCTGATCATTTCCTATGATGAAAAACGGGGAGAGGGTACGAAGGGCCGGATCAAGCCGCGCCGGGGTTTCCGAACGACGGAGGAGCGGCAGGCCAAGGGCTTTGGCGAATGCTCCGACTGCGGGCATTGCGTACAGGTTTGTCCAATGGGTATCGACATTCGCGACGGCTTGCAATACCAGTGTATTTCCTGCGCGCTGTGCGTCGACACCTGCAAGCATGATTTAATCAACTACACCTCGGAGAACGCGCTAAACGGCAGGAAGACGCGGCTGCTCAAACCGAAGACCGTTGGCTACGGGGTGATCCTGACGGCGGCAACCTCAATCCTGATCTGGAGCGTACTGACCCGTATGCCCTACACCGGCACGGTCGAGCAGATTCGCCAGCCGCTCTATACCCAGTTGTCGGACGGCGGCATTCGTAACAGCTACGAAGTCAAGCTGAACAACAAGCTGACGGCGCCGATGACGGTTGGCATCCATATCGAGGGACTGCCCGGCGCAATCCTGGACATGGACGGCATGGAACGAATTGCGTTGGGACCGCAGGAGCGAATCAAGCTGCTGGCGCGGGTGCAAGTTCCGCCGGTTCAGGACGGTAAGGCGGCCGGCGACAAGGTCGTCTTTATCATCGAGGCGCTGGAAGGCGTATCGGCCGAGCCGATTCGTCGGGAAGTGCCGTTCTACGCGCCGGCCAGCAACTAATGACCGATTTGTTGCTCAATCTCGCGCTGGGCGTCGGGGCGATCATCCTCGCCAATCTGGGATTGATCCGCTTCGCGCGCCTGAGCGCGAAGCAGGCCGCCGCCACGGTCGCGCTGGTGACCCTCGGTCTCTATGTGCCGTATGGCATCCTGCGCTGGCCGGGCGGCGATGCGTTCGCTCTGCATCTGGCGATCTACCTGCTGGCGTCGCTGGCTTGCGGGATGCTGCTCGGCGTCCGCGCCGGCGGGCGAGGATTGCACTGGGGGCCAGCGGTGATCGGAGGATTTTTCATCGTGGTGTTGGTGTTGGGTGCGGCGTTCATCGTAGTGGCCGAACATGGCCTGACGCCGGCGCTGGAGCGCTGGCTGTTGCCGGGGGCTCGAAATCACCGCGAGGTGTCGTCGGTGTTCCCCGGCGTGATCTCGCACGATTTCCACAAGAAGGAAGCCTTGTATAACCAGTATCTGCAACAGGTGGAACGCCAGCGCCAGCGCGGTTGGCAGGTTCAGAAAGGCTGGCTGACTGAGCCGGTGGCCAATGAATCGGCGGTATTCCGAGTGGCGGCGCGAACCCGCGCGGGCGAACCACTGGCCGGCGCGACCGTGACCGGCCAATTTCTACGGCCTTCGACCAGTACCCTGGATGTCGCATTCGAGTTGGCCGAGCGGGAACTGGGGGTGTACGAGGCGGCGCTGAAACTGCCCGCCGTCGGCGCGTGGAATCTGGTGCTGCAAGTCCGCCAGGGCGACGAGTTGCACGAAGTTCGCGCCGATACCCAGGTCGCGGGCCGGTAACCGGCATCAATGTCCACCCCCGCCGAATCCCTCGCATCCAACATCCAGGCCGCCGCTGAAAGCGCCTGCTTCCACTGCGGCCTGCCCGTGCTACCGGGGGTGAATTACGCAGCGGTCATCAATGGCCAGCGTCAGCCGATGTGTTGCCATGGCTGCCAGGCGGTGGCCGAAGCCATCGTGGCCGCCGGCCTGACTGATTTCTACCGCCACCGCACCGCGCCCTCGCGCCGGGCCGAGGACTTGATCCCGGAACAATTGCGGGGACTGGAGCTGTACGACCGGCCGGATGTGCAGAAAAGCTTCGTCCGCGCCGAGAGCGAGCATGTCCGCGAGGCCGCGCTGATCCTGGAAGGCATCGTCTGCGCCGCCTGCGTCTGGCTCAACGAGCGCCATGTCGGCGGCCTGCCGGGGGTGCTGGAATTCCGGGTCAACTACTCCACTCACCGCGTTCGGGTACGCTGGGACGAGCGCCAGATCAAGCTCAGCGATATCCTGGCCGCTATCGCCGCCATCGGCTACATCGCCCATCCCTTCGATCCCAACCGCCAGGAAGCCTTGCAAAAACGTGAGCGTGGCGTGGCGCTGCGCCGGTTGGCGGTGGCCGGGCTGGGTTCGATGCAGGTGATGATGCTGGCGGTCGGCCTGTATGTCGGCGATTATCAGGGCATGGAGGACTGGATTCGCGAGTTTCTGCGCTGGATTTGCCTGATTCTGACCGTGCCGGTCGTGACCTATTCCGCCCAGTCGTTTTACCGCGCCGCCTGGCGCGACCTGCGCCGCCGGCAACTGGGCATGGATGTGCCGGTGGCGCTGGCGATTCTCGCCGCCTTCGCCGCCAGCGTCTGGTACACCTGGCAGGGCGGCGGCGAGGTGTACTACGACTCGGTAACGATGTTCGTGTTCTTCCTGCTGACCGGCCGTTTCCTGGAAATGACCGCCCGCCACCGGGCCGCGCAAATCTCCGAAGCGCTGGTGCGGATGCTGCCGGCCACCGCCACCCGTCTGAACGTGGCGGATGAGGAGGAAATCGTCTCCATCGTGGAATTGGCGCCCGGCGATCGGGCGCTGATTCGTCCGGGCGAGACCATTCCCGCCGATGGTCGGGTCATCGAGGGCGCCAGCAGCGTGGACGAATCGCTGCTGACCGGCGAGAGCCTGCCGCTGCCCCGGCAACTCGGCGAGGCGCTGATCGGCGGGGCGGTGAACGTGGACAGCCCGCTGGTGATGCGGGTGGAAAAAGTCGGCGCCGATACCGTGCTGTCGGCGATCTCCCGCTTGCTGGACCGCGCCCAGAGCGAAAAGCCGCGCCTGGCGCTGTTGGCCGACCGCATCGCCGCGTGGTTCGTGGCCGCGCTGCTGGCGGTGGCGGCGGTGGTATTACTGGCCTGGTGGTCGCTGAGCGATTTCGACACCGCGTTCCGCGTGACCCTGTCGGTGCTGGTGGTGACCTGTCCCTGCGCGTTGTCGCTGGCCACGCCGACCGCCATTGTGGCCGCGACCGGGACTTTGACCCGGCTGGGGGTACTGACCACGCGCGGTCATGCGCTGGAAACCCTGGCGCGGGTCACTCATGTCATTTTCGACAAGACCGGCACGCTGACCTTTGGTCGGCCACAGGTGGCGGCGGTGGAACCGGTGGGTAGCCTGGAGCCGCGCCATGCGCTAGCGCTGGCGGCGGCGCTGGAGCGCGGTTCCGAGCATCCGGTCGGTCGCGCCCTGGCCGTGGCGGCGGGCGAGGTGGTTCCGCCGGCGACGGACCTGCGCAATACGCCGGGTAGCGGCATCGAGGGCTGGGTCGAGGGCCGCCGCTATCGGGTCGGGCGGCCGGAATTCGTGGCCGCGTTGAGCGGTTGCACCCCTCGCCCGCTGGCGGGAGAGGGATTGGGGGTGAGGGGCCTGGAAAGGGACGATCTCGACGCCGCCAGCACCTGGGTGGCGCTGGGCGATGAAGGCGGATTGCTGGCCTGGTTTCAATTGACCGATGCCTTGCGTCCCGGCGCGGCGGCGGCGGTGGCGGCGCTACAGGCGCGCGGCTTGACGGTGGAATTGCTCAGCGGCGACCGGCCGGACGCCGTGGCCCACATCGCCGGCGAGGTCGAGATCGCCACGGCGGCGGGCGGCATGTCGCCCCAGGACAAGTTGAACCGGCTGCGGGAATTGCAGCAACAGGGCGCGGTGGTGGCGATGGTTGGCGACGGAGTCAACGACGCGCCGGTGCTGGCGGCGGCCCAGGTCTCGCTGGCGATGGGCGGCGGTACCCAACTGGCCCACGCCACGGCGGACATGATCCTGCTGTCGGAAAAGCTCGAACACCTGGTCGGCGGGGTGGACATGGCCCGGCGGACCCTGACCATCATGCGCGAGAATTTCGCCTGGGCGATTGGCTACAATCTGATTGCCCTGCCGCTGGCGGCGGGCGGCTGGCTGACGCCTTGGATGTCGGCGATCGGCATGTCGTTCAGTTCGCTGGTGGTGGTGGTGAACGCGCTGCGGCTGCGGCGGCTCTGAGCAACGGAGGGGATGCGTTATGCGGATTCTGTATCTGTTGATTCCAATGGCTCTGGGGGTCGTGGGTGTGGCGTTGTGGGCGTTTTTGTGGGCGGTGCGGACCGGGCAGTTCGACGATCTGGAAGGGCCGGCCCACCGTATCCTGATGGACGACGACGATCCGCGCATCCCGCGCTATCGCGCCGGGGCCAAAGACGATAACTCCTTGAGCAAATAAAGGAAATCGTTTATCATTTTCATTACAAACCGCACGGAGAACCCTATGTTTACCTTTGAGAATTTCCCGCTCGTCATCATCTTTATCCTGATCGCCGCCGCGTGGCTGAGCTTTCTCTCGGTTGTGCCGTGGGGCAGCCTGTTCTAAAGCCAGTTGCGGAACCTCTGACAACCGCCTTTCTCCGCGAGGGGAAAGGCGGTTTTTGTTGCCGCCGGAAGGAAGTTGCATCGATGAGCGTCGCGAATGTTGCGTTGGAATTACTGGATCGGGAGCGCATCCTGGCCGGATTGACTGAAGCGGCCCGTGCCTGGCTCAGCCGGCTGGAAGTGTTTTCGGTGCTGGATTCCACCAATAACTATTTGCTGGCCAAGGTTGCCGAGGACTGGCCAAGCGGGGCGATCTGTCTGGCTGAACAGCAGCAGGCCGGGCGGGGTCGGCTGGGGCGTTCCTGGCTGTCGCCGTTCGCCGCTGGCCTGGCCGGTTCGCTGCTGTGGCGCTTTCACCTGCCGGGGGCGGCGCTGAGTGGCCTGAGCCTGGCGACCGGCATCGCCGTGGCTCGCGCCCTGCGGGATTTTGGCGTGGCGGAGGTCGGCTTGAAATGGCCCAACGATGTGCTGTGGCGCGGGCGCAAGCTGGGCGGCATCCTGCTGGAATCCGGCGGCGGCCCCGGCGCTTTTTTCGTGGTGGCTGGCGTCGGTTTGAACGTGGCCCTGCCGTCTCCGGCGGCGACGGCAATCGACCAGCCCTGGGTGGATTTGCGGGAAATCCTGAGTGCGGAGCGGGTATCCCGCAACCGGCTGGTCACACTGCTGATCAGCGAACTGATCGAAACCTTCGCCCGGTTCCAGCAGGGTGGATTCGCGGATCTGGCCGCCGAGTGGGCCGGTTTTGATCAGGTGGCGGGGCGGCGGGTGCGTCTGACTCTACCCAATGCCACGCTGACCGGCATCGCCCGGGGAGTGGACGCGACCGGCGCGCTGTTGTTGGAGACCGCTGACGGACGGCTACAGCCCTGCGTTGGCGGCGAGATCAGCCTGAGGCTGGAACCATGATATTGCTGGCGGATGTCGGCAATAGCCGGATCAAATGGGTGAGTTGCGAGCGGGGTGAGTTCCAGACGCGCGGTCGGGCCGCGCATGGCGAGGAAAGTTGGGCCGAACTGGCGGCCCGGCTGTGGGCGGATCTGCCGCGCCCGGCGCGGGTGCTGATCGTCAGCGTGGCCGGAGCCGAGGCCCGCGCGGGATTGGGGGACTGGGTCCGGCAAACTTGGGCCATGGAGGCGGAATTCGTGGTCTCGACCGCGGCGGCCGGCGGAATCCGCAACGCCTACGCCGAGCCTGAGCGCCTCGGCGCGGATCGCTGGGTGGCGATGATCGCGGCGCGGGCGCTGCTTGGGTTACAGACCTGTTATGTGGTGGACTGTGGCACGGCGGTGACGATTGACGCGCTGACGGCGAGTGGCCAGCACTTGGGCGGCGTGATCGTGCCGGGGATGCGGCTAATGCGCGAGGCGTTGTATCGGGAAACCAGGCAGATTCCGCCGGAAACGGGAGATGCGCGCCTGTTCGGTCAGAGTACCCGCGAGGGCGTCTGGGGTGGAGCGATGTATGCGGTGGTCGCTACGATTGATGGGATTACGGGGCGGATGGCGGCAGTCGGCGGTTTCGGTCCCCGACTGCTGACCGGCGGCGATGCCGAGGCGGTATTACCCTATTTACAGGGCGAATACCGGTTGGAGCCGGATTTGATTTTTACTGGGTTGCGGGTCATCGCCGGGGTTTGAGCGCACCCGATTACCGACAATTTTATCCATCCTCGGCGTAAGCCACTTGGCGGGCCATCGAAGGCGATGGGATGGCCAACGTTCTGACCTTCCACATGCCTTCCCAGATCGCCTTACCGGGGAGGCGCAATGACTTTGACGTGCCTCGGCTGGCGAGGGCGCCGCATCATTCGGCGACCCGACCGGCCCAGTCGCGAGTTTTGAACCAGTAGTCGTGATGTTCCTTGAGCCAGCCGTCCTGCTGGCGCAGCAGAATCCAGTTGTTGAAGAAGTTCAGCGCGTCGGGGTCGCCCTTGCGCAGCGCGAAGCCTTCCGCGCCCTGCACAAACGGCTCGGGGATCGGCAGGAACAGCTTGTCGGGATGCTTCAGCGCCTCGAACACCGGAGTCGGGGTGCTGGTCACGAAGGCGTGCGCCTTGCCATTCAGTACTTCCTGCAGGGCCAACGCGTCTTCGTCGAACTGGCGCAGCGTGGCCTTGGGCATCAACCGTTTGGCGGCGGTGGCCGGGGTCGCGCCGCGCCGCGCGGCCAGCACCACATCGGGTTTGTCGAAGTCCGCCAGCGTTTTGAAGCCGGACGCCAGTTCCCTGTTGGCGACCAGGTGGGTGCCGGAATTGGCGTAGGGCAGGGTGAAGTTGACGGTCAGATTGCGTTCCGGGGTGATGGTCATGCCGCCGATGACCACGTCGAACTTGCCGGCCAGCAGGGCGGGAATGATGCCGTCCCAGGCAGTGGGCACGAATTCGGCTTTGACCTTCATGTCTTCGGCCAATTGCTTGGCGACATCGATTTCGTAACCGATCAGTTCGCCGTTCTTGTCGCGCATCGCCCAGGGAACGAAAGTCGACATGCCGACCTTGATCGCGCCGCGTTTTTTGATGGTTTCCAGTACGCTGCCGGCGGCGAGTTCCTGGTTGGCGTTCTGGGCGCGGGCCAGCGGCGAAAGCAGCGTGACGAGCACCAGGGCGGCGGTGATGGCGGCCAACAAACGGTTTTTCATGACGGAATGTTCCTCGGCAAGGGGGATGCTTCGCTCAAGGTATAGAGGACTATCCAAACCTGAGCAACCGAATCGGCCTCAGCCATCGCCCGGGTCCGGCTCCACGGTTTCCTGCTGGTCTACCACGGTTGGGAATTGGAAATGAAGCAGGTGCGGGCACCACGGGCGGGATCGGCGCGGAAAGCCACTGGAAGGATCGCGGCAGCGCCCCTCAGCCACCGGCGAGCCAGGCAGGCCAGTCGCGCAAGCGCACGATTCGCCCCAGCGCCGCTGCCTTGTTGAAGTAACGCTCGTCGGCGGTGACCAGCACGGCGTCCGGCTGGCTCAGCGCGGCGGCGTGATAGAGAGTATCGAACAGGTGATGGCCGAGCGCGACCGCCAGCCGCCCCGCATGTTGCAACACGGCTTCGCTATCGGCGTCGTGGTAATCCAGCGCCCACAGCCGGGCCAGTTGCGCGTCGAGTTGATCGGGCAGCAGCCGCGCCAGCACCGCCGCCACTTCCGCCCGCCAGATCGGCGGTTCGACCAGCCGAAGCCGGTCGTCGGCGTAGGCGTCCAGCAATTCCAGGGCGATCGCGCTATCGGTTTCCGCCGGGTCTTGCGGCACGAACCACTTCACGGCGACGCTGGTGTCCACCACGCAAGCGGGAACGGTCGCGGCCTCGACGTTCATCGGCGCAATTCCGCCAGCGCTGTTTGAATCGCTTCGGCCGATTGGGGTGCCGTGGCCGCTCGCGCCTGCTGGATGGCAGCCACGGCGGCGCGGCGGCGTTGCCGTTGCAGTTCCTGTCCGGCCGCCTCGCGCATCAGCCGGCTCAGCAGGGCGGTTCCCTCCTGGCCCGGAAACGCGGTCTCGAACAGCGTCCGAACTTCGGCCGGCACGGCGGCGGGGGTGGCGACGCCGGAGGCTTCGGCTGGCGCTGGAGCGGCCGAACCACACGCGGTTTCCAACAGGTGAATCACCTGCCGGGTCAGCGACCGATGGTGGCGCACGGCTGCCTCCCGCAGCCGGCCGTGCAGGGCGGCGGGGAAATCTTTAATGACCAAGCTCGGCATGGGTGAGTGCTCCAGGGTAATACGCTAGAATAATGATAGCATTTTGCTTTTATTCGGTGTCCATTCGCGGCAAGCCGACGAAGAAGGGAGACGAATCGCGATGGCTTCGCAAGCCGATGTCCTGATAGTCACCGCCACCAAAGTTGAAAGCCGGGCGGTCATCGACGCTTTTGTCGAGCTGACCGGTCAGCCCGCCCGTCCCGTGTCGAAGGGCCGCGTATATCGTGATCTCGGCGAGGTTCAAGGAACGCGCGTGTTTTTGGCGCTGACTGAAATGGGATCGGGCGGGTTGGGTGCCTCGCAACAAGCTGTCCAAAAGGGCATCGCGGCGCTCCAGCCGGGGGCGGTTATCCTGGTGGGCATCGCCTTCGGCGTGGACGAGAAGAAACAGCAAATCGGCGATATCCTGGTTTCGCGACAGCTTCAGCTCTACGACTTGCAGCGGGTCGGCGCGGACCGCATCGTCTTGCGCGGCGACAAGCCCCATGGGTCCGCACGGCTGATCGACCATTTCCGCCAAGCCGATTTGGATTGGGACGAGTCCAAAGCCAACGTCGAGTTCGGCCTGATCCTGTCCGGCGAAAAGCTGGTGGACAACCTCGACTACCGCGAGCAACTCCAGCGGCTGGCGCCGGAAGCCCTCGGCGGCGAGATGGAGGGGGCGGGCCTGTACGTCGCCTGCCAGGACGCCCAGGTGGGCTGGATCGTCATCAAGGCCATCTGCGACTGGGCCAACGGCCACAAGAAGCGGAACAAAGCCCAGCGCCAGCAGTTGGCCGCGCGCAACGCCGCCGCGTTCGTGGCGCACGCTCTACAACAAGCCCCGCTGAAGCGGCCGGAGTCGCCGATGGAACAACCTCCCGCAGCGATCCAGAACACCGGTTCGGGCGCGGTCGCCACCCGAGGCGGCGCGGCCGCCGGTGCGGGTGGCGTGGTGGTGGGCGGGAACGTACACGGCGACATTCACGTTCATTCCGCGCCCGCGACGGAAACGTTTTCGCCGGCCCTGCGCGATGCCTATTTGCGGCGGGTCATGGATCGTTGCGGCACCCTGTCCCTGACCGGCATCGACCCGGCCGCCGCCGGGCAGCGCGACACCGACCCGCAACTGCGCCTCAACGCAGTCTACACGGCCTTGCTCACCCGCTCGCTCCGCGACCGCGCGGAGGAGGGCGCGAAAGCCTCGCAACGCCTCCCGGACCGCGACGAACCGCCGCTGTCCGCGCTGGAACAGCTCGACCGACAGCAACGGCTGGTGCTGCAAGGCGACCCCGGCAGCGGCAAGAGCACCTTCGTCAACTTCGTCGCGCTGTGTTTGGCCGGCGAGGCGCTGAAGGACGCGCAAGCCAACCTGAACCACCTGACCGCCCCCTTGCCGGACGAGGAAGGCAAGGACGGGAAAAAACGGCAACCGTGGCGCCACCGCGCGCTGCTGCCGGTGCCGGTGGTGTTGCGGGACTTCGCCGCCACGGGGCTTCCGGAGCGTGGCGAGGTCACGGCCGAAACCCTGTGGAACTTCATCGCCCAAGAACTGAAAGCGGCTTGCCAAGCGGAGTGCGCGCCTTGGCTGTTGCACGAACTGCGCGAGCGGGGCGGCCTGCTGCTGTTGGATGGGCTGGACGAAGTGCCCGAAGCCGAACAGCGGCGGGAGCAGGTCAAGCGCGCGGTCGAAGCGTTCGCACAAAGTTTCGGCAACTGCCGGGTGCTGGTGACCAGTCGCACTTACGCCTACCAGAACCAGGGCTGGCGCCTGAAAGGCTTCGACGAGGCCACGCTCGCCCCCTTTTCCGACGGCCAAATCCGCCGCTTCGTCGCCCGCTGGTACGAGCTGACCGCTGGCTTGGGCCGGTTGTCCGCGCCGGAGGCCGCCGGTCGGGCGGAACTGCTGAAACGGGCGATTTTCAACCGGCCCACCTTGTATGAGCTGGCCCAGCGCCCGTTGCTGCTGACCCTGATGGCCAGCCTGCACGCCTGGCGCAGTGGGGATCTGCCGGAGAAGCGGGAAGCGCTGTACGCCGAGACGGTCGATCTGTTGCTCAACCGCTGGGAACAGCGCCTCGTCCGCCGCGACGAACAGGGCCGGTATCACTGCATTCAGCACAGCTTGGCCGAATACCTGAAAACCGACAAGGACCAGGTGCGCGCGGTGCTGGAATCGCTGGCGTTCGAGGCGCATCGAGCGCAGCCGGATTTGACCGGAACGGCGGACATCGCCGAGAAAGACTTGGCCTACCGGCTCTTCGATCTCCGCAACAATCCCGACGCCAACCCCAAGCGGCTGGTGGAATATCTCCGGGATCGGGCCGGGCTGCTGTATCCGCGCGGCGTCGGAGTCTACACCTTTCCCCACCGCAGCTTTCAGGAATACCTCGCCGCCTGTCACCTGACCGACGAGGAATACCCGGACCGGATCGTCGAACTGGCCCGCGCCGAACCCAACCGCTGGCGGGAGGTGGCGTTGCTGGCGGGGGCCAAGGCCGCGCGGGGCACCGCCGCGAGCCTGTGGCAACTGGTGGACGCCCTGTGTTTCCGCGAACCGGCCGACTCCGCCGTCGAACCCGCCGACGCTTGGGGCGCTCAGATCGCCGCCCAAGCCCTGATCGAGACGGCCAACCTCGCCAAGGTCGGCCCCGCCAACCAACGCAAGCTGGCGCGTGCTCAACAGTGGTTGGTCAAGCTGCTGCGCGACGAACGGCTACCCGCCACCGAGCGCGCCTTGGCCAGCGACAACCTGGCCGCGCTGGGCGATCCGCGCTTCGATGCCGAGCATGGGTACCTGCCCGACGAGCCGCTGTTGGGTTTCATCGAAATCCCCGCTGGCCCTTTCACGATGGGCAGCGACCAGCGGCGCGACCAGCAGGCAGAAGATAATGAGTTGCCGCAACACCCCGTCGATCTTCCCGGCTACTATCTGGCCCGTTGGCCGGTGACGGTGGCGCAGTTCGCGGCCTTCGTTCGGGATGACAGCGGCCACAAACTCGCAGACTCAGACTGCTTGAAGGGGATCGCCAACCATCCGGTAGTGAGGGTGAACTGGCACGACGCGATGGCATATTGCCGCTGGCTGAACGGGCAGTTGCGGAAACTCACCCGCGAACGGCTGGCCACGGGGAAACCCCTGCCCGAATTGGAACACCGGTTTTGGAAGAGGTTGGCCGACGGTTCCCTGGGCGTCGGGCTGCCCTCGGAAGCGGAGTGGGAAAAAGCGGCGCGCGCTGGCGACGGCCGGATTTATCCGTGGGGCGACCAACCCGATCCCAACAAAGCCAACCATGACGACACCGGACTGGGTACGACCAACCCGGTGGGTTGTTTTCCGGGTGGTGCCAGCCCCCATGGCTGCGAGGAGATGAGCGGCAACGTCTGGGAATGGACCCGTAGTCTTTTTGGCGACTATCCCTATCCGCAGGAAGACCCAGAGCGACAAGCGCGGGAAAACGTGAACGCGCCGAGAAGTGTCTGCTGGGTGCTGCGGGGCGGCGCGTTCGATTTCGATGCATGGTTCGCGCGCTGCGCCTACCGCCTCGGCGACAGTTTCGTCCCCAGCTCCGACGACTATGGTTTTCGGGTGGTGGTGTCCCCATCGGTTTTCTCTGATCGATGAAAACTCTGATCTCTGGTGGGCGCGCTGGGCTGACTGTAAGGCATTGATTCTCGGCTTCGATCTTTCGGTCTTGGGCTATAGGTCTCCGCAGTGAATTGTGGCGGACTCGCGAGCAGAAATCCCCCCACCCCCCCTTTGACAAAGGGGGGCGCCGCGTCAGCGGCGGGGGGATTTTTCTCAACCGGCAGCGTTTCCACAACTCGAACAGGATTCCTATAAGCTTGGTCTGAAACCTGTCGCATCTTACCGACCGAACGCGATAACACCGACCCAGATTTGGTTTAACTCAGCATCTTGCGGCGGCGAACGGGCATGGACATCACGGAATTGGCGGGAAAGCTGACCACGCTGTTAGCGGCTTGCGGGCAGGGAATTGAGACGCCCGAGCACTCGGAAGAAAGCGGATCGTCGTTGGCGCGGGAAGCGTGGCAACGGCTCCAACCGAGACTGGAGGCTAAGCCGGGCGCGCGTGAGGCCGTCGTCGATTGCTGGGAGCAGCCGGACGATCCCGACAGCCAGGCCGCTCTGCGAAAACAGCTCAAGAAAATCCTGGTTGATCCCGAACTGGCTGCCGACCTGGCCCGCCTGTTGGCGGCGATGGATACGGAGAAGTCGTACTCGGCACAGGCGAACGCTCAGTGGGTGATTGCTCAAGACCGGAGCGTGGCGGCCCATGAGGTCGCCGTGGGCCGCGATGTTCGGGGACACGTGATGGTGATCAACGTCAACGCGGCGCGGGTCGACCCGGACAAGCTGCTGCGCGCCATCACCCAGCAGGATCCCGAAGTGGATCTCTCGCGCGCCACGGCTGCTTACCTCGACTGGTTGTTGGATCGCTATCGCTACCTGGATTTTCGCGGCATGGGCATCTCCGACCGCGTCCCCTTGCGGCTGCCGCTGCTGGAGATGTACGTGCCGCTGGAAGCGCGGACCGGTACGCCCAGAGGGGAGACCTGGGCGCGGAAA
Source organism: Candidatus Contendibacter sp. (assembly GCA_049290615.1). GTDB lineage: Bacteria > Pseudomonadota > Gammaproteobacteria > Competibacterales > Competibacteraceae > Contendibacter. The sequence goes on along the minus strand of JBATNZ010000125.1, from coordinate 29,869 downwards.
TCGCGCTTGGCTGGACGCGAGGTCGGCCAGGAAGAGATCGAAGCCTTTAGGCCGCACGTGAGTGGGCTACAGCCGATATTGCGCTTGTTGGAAACAGACGATGGACTCATTGTCTTGGGTGATCCGGGGGCGGGCAAGACTACGTTCCTCAAGTTTCTAGCCCTGAGCCTGGCGACCGGCCAGGGCGAGAGACTCGGTTTGGGGACACGCTTGCCGGTGCTGGTGCCGCTGTCGGCCTACGCCACCGCGCTGGCTGGTCGCAAGACCAACCTTCCGCTGGATCGTTTCATTAACCAGTACCACCAAGAGCGAGGAGTGAGCTTCCCTATCGACGCGCTGCTGAACAGGGCCTTGGAAAAAGGTCAAGCGCTGCTGTTGCTCGACGGGTTGGACGAGATCAATGAGACGGGGCAGCGTCGCCGGGTGGTGGATTTGGTCACCGACTTTTTCAGCGTTCACTGCAAGGCGGACGAGGAGCAGGCGGACGAGGAGCAGGCGGACGAGGAGCAGGCGGGCAAAGAGATAATTGGCAACAAGTTTGTGATGACCAGCCGAGTGGTGGGCTACGCTGAAGTCAGGCCCCAAATCGAAGGGTTGACCGACTGCACGTTGGCTGATTTGGAAGATCGGCAGATCGAGGACTTCGTGGGCAAATGGACCACGGCGCTGGAGCGCGCGGCGCGCGGTCAAACCGGCAACGCCATGATGGAGGCCAAGCGGGAGCGAGAAGAATTGTTGTCGGCGATTCACCGCAATCCCGGTGTCCGCGCCCTGGCGGTCAATCCGCTGCTGCTGACGATCCTGGCGTTGATGAAACGCCAGGATATCGCCCTCCCGGAACGGCGGGTGGAACTGTATCAGAAGTATGTCGAGACCTTGCTCAAGCACTGGAACCTGGCGCGCAGTCTGGCCGGCCGGGTCGGGCGCGAACTGGACGTGATCGAGACCCTGCGCATCCTGGCGCCCCTCGCCCTGTGGATGCATCGCACCTCGTCCGACGTGGGGCTGGTGCCGAGAGCCAAGTTGCAACGGGAACTGGAGGAGATTTATCGGACTCGTGGCCATCGGGACCCGGAGAAGGCAGCGCGGGAATTCCTGGAGGATGTGCGCGATCACACCGGCTTGCTGTTGAATCGGGGCGGTGACCAGTTCGGCTTTATCCATCTGACCTTTCAGGAATATCTGGCGGGCATAGCCTTGGCCCAGAAGGGCCAACAGGGAATCGGGCCGGTGGTGAGCGAGTTGGCCGATCATGTAGGAGACGATACCTGGCACGAGGCCAGCCTGCTGGTAATCGGTTATATGGGCATCGTGCAGGGGCGGGACGAGGCGGCGGGTGCCGTGCTGGAAGCCCTCGTCGGACAGGCGCCGGGCGAGCCGGGAGAAGCGGCGATCCTGGCGGGGGAAGCCTTGGCTGATGCCGGTTCTGGTGGCGTGGCGCCGGCCAGTAAGCAACACGTTATTCATGCGCTTTTATCGACGTTACGCGATGACGACCGGCTGAAAGCCGACCGCCGGGCAAAGGCCGGCCGCCTGCTGGCTATCTGCGGAGATCCGCGTTTCGATCCTGCGCGCTGGTATCTGCCCGATGAGCCGTTGCTGGGCTTCCTCGAAATTCCCGCCGGCGATTTCGGGATGGGCGAGAACCCGCCGCACCGGGTTTCCCTGCCGCATTACTACCTGGCCCGCTGGCCGGTGACCGTGGCGCAGTTCGCCGCCTTTGTTCGGGCCAGCGGCTACAAGCCAGCAGACCCAAATTGCCTGAAGGGTATCACCAACCATCCGGTGGCATTCATCACATGGCACGATGCGATGGCTTATTGCCGCTGGCTGAACGAGCGACTGCGGGAACACGCCGCCGTGTGCCTAATCGGGGAACGATCTCTGACTGATGCCGAGCGGCAGTTCTGGCAGGGACTGGCCGATGGTGCCTCGGGCGTTGGGCTGCCCTCGGAGGCGGAGTGGGAGAAGGCGGCGCGCGGCACTGAAGGATGGATTTATCCCTGGGGAGACGAACCTGATCCCAACAAAGCTAATTATGGCGACGCCGGACTCGGTACGACCAGCGCCGTGGGCTGTTTCCTCGGCGGCGTCAGCCCTTACGGTTGCGAAGAGATGGCTGGCAACGTCTGGGAATGGACGCGCAGCCTGTATGCAGGCTATCCCTATCCCCCCGAAAGTCCACAGCGTCAGACACGTGAAGACCCGGCGGCCTCCGGCTACCGAGTATTGCGGGGCGGCGCGTTCGTCGACGTTGCTTGGCCAGGGCGCTGCGCTGCCCGCGGCTATGGCATTCCCGGCGCTCGCCTCCTCAACCTCGGCTTTCGGGTGGTGGTGTCCCCATTTTTCTCTGGCCGATGAAATCTCTGATTTCTGGTCGTGGCTGGTTTGGTTGGTCGTGACATGTTGACTCTCCCCCTCGATCCGCTGCGGTTCTGGGCTATTCTTGTTTTGAAAACCCTACTTTTGACGGAGACTCAAAATGGACATTCCAACCCTGGCGGCGCAAGTAACGGGCGCCCTGGTTCCGGCGTTACCCTTCCTGATGAAGGCCGGCGAAAAAGGCGCTGAGATTATCGGGCAACAGTTGGGCGCCGGCGTGTGGGAGACCGCGAAGGCGCTGTGGCGGAAACTCCAGCCGGCGGTCGAGGCCAACCCGCAAGCGGTGGCGGCGATTCAGGATGTGGTCGCCACCCCCGGCGACGCGGATGCCCAAGCCGCGCTGCGGTTGCAACTCAAGAGACTGCTGGCGGCCGATGAAAGTTTGCTCGCCGGGCTGGCGCAAGTGCTGGAAGCGGCCGGCCATCCCCAGCACAATCAAGCGGCCAACTTCGGCGACGGCGCCGTAGCCCAAGCAGGCGGGGTGGCCGCCGGCAAGGGTGGGGTCGCCGTCGGCGGCGATTTGCACGGCGGCGTGCGGATCGGCGGGACCGAGTTTACCGGGACGGTGATCAAGAAGGAGTGAAGGATTCGTCTTCGCCGTCAACTCATGCCGACATTTTTTCGGAAGCTGATCGCCCGGATCGCCGACGCGCTCGGCGACAGGACTCAAGACCCTCGGGCACGCAACCGGAACCTCGCGAAATGAATAACGCCGAACTCCACGGCTCGGGCGCCATTGCCCAAGGCGACGGCGCCGTCGCGGCCGGGGCGAGTGGTGTGGCGGTCGCCGGCGATCACACCGGTGCGATCAACACTGGCTTACAGATCGTCAACAATTACTACGCCGCCAGCGACCGGCACCTCAGCAAAGAGCAGATCGCGCAGCATGTCACCGGCTATCTGCGCTGGCTGCAAGCGCGCACGGAGAACATCGAACTGCGCGGCATCGAGCGGGCGGGCGGTGCACCGGTGGTGTTGTTGCCGCTGGAGACGGCTTACGTGCCGCTGCGCGCCAAATGGATGGGGTGGGGCGGCGCGGATATCGCCTTGAACCAGGTGCTGGGGTCGGGCAATCGCTTGGTGATCGTCGGCGGCCCCGGTTCCGGTAAGACGACCGTGCTGCTGCACATGGCTTGGGCACTCGCGTCTTCGCTGCTCAGCGGACAGTCTGAACCGGCCCGCTCGCGTCTCGGCCCTTTGATGAAGCCAGGCGAGACGGACAAGCAGGACGAGCAGGGCGGGCAGGGCAGACAGAGCAAGCTCGAGGAATGTAAGCCGAACGAACTGCCGCTGCCTATCCTCGTGCCGCTGGCCTCCTTCGCGCGTTACCGCCGCAACCTGGCGAGCAACGCACCGGCGCGCGAGCGGACCTTAGCCTATTTCATCTCGCACCACTTGATCAGCAAGCAGGCCGACTTTGATCTACCCGCCGACTTCTTCGTGCAACTGCTCAAGGACGGCCAGGACGTGCTTCTGCTGCTGGATGGGCTGGATGAAGTGGCCAACGAGAACGAGCGCACCGAGGTACGCCAGTCGGTGGAAGACTTGGTGATGGGACGTAAAGACCTACGCATCGTGGTCACCTGCCGCACCATCGCCTATCGGAGCGGGCGCACGGCACTGGGCGCAAATTTCCGCGAGATCGCCGTGCAGTCGCTCGACTTCGAGCAGCACATCGCGCCGATGGTGCGCCAAGCCTATGCCTGCATTTACCCGCACGACGCGGCCTTGCGCGACGAGCGCGCGGACGACTTGCTGGGCGGCATTCAGCGGCTGGAAAAAGAACGCCGCATGCGACTGGGCGAACAGGCTAAGGCGCTGGTGGACAGTCCGCTCCTGGTGCGGCTGTTGTTGATCGTGCATTTCAACAATCGAAAGCTGCCCGAGGAACGCGCCGAGCTGTTCGACAAGGCTATCAACGCGCTGCTCCAGGTGGACTACGGGCGCGAAGAGAGCGACATCCGCGAACTGTCGACGGATTGGAAACTGTATCGCGACATGGCGCAGCATCTCGCTTTCCACATGCACCAGCAGGGGCGCGACCAGGGCCGCGAGATCGAAGAGCTGGCGCTAAGGAAGGCGTTACGCGAGGAGACCGAATTTAAACCACGCATTGACGACTTCCTCGGCCATGCCCGCCAGCGTGGCAGCGTACTGGAAGAGCGTGATGGTGCGTATCGCTTCATTCATCTGGCCCTTCAGGAATTTCTGGTGGCGCGCTACCTGCGGGAGGTGATCGGCGGAGAAGGTCGTGAGGCCATCCTCGCCTTCCTTGACGGTCGGTTGGATGATCCGTGGTGGCGCGAACCTATCCTACTATTGGTCGGCTACATGGCCATCAATGCCACCAAGTCCGCACGGGATTTCCTCAGCGCACTGGCCCGGGCGGGTGGCTCACCGAACGCACAGTTCGCCGCCGCCGAATTAGCAGGCGTGGCCGCACTGGAGTGGCGTGACAGCGGCGAAACGATTCGAGCGGATTGCGCTCGGCGCATCGTGGCGTTGTTGAGCGATTCGGAGGCATCGGCAACATCCAAGCCAATCCTACGCGCCCGCGCGGGCGATACCCTGGCGCGCTTGGGCGACCCGCGCTTCGATGCCAAGCATGGGGGCTTGCCCAAGGAGCCGCTGTGCGGCTTCATCGAAATCCCCGCCGGTCCCTTCATGATGGGCAGCGACAAGCAACGTGACGGTCAGGCATACGGCGACGAATTGCCGCAACACGAAGTAATCCTTCTCGCCTACTACGTAGCGCGCTGGCCGGTGACGGTGGCGCAGTTCGCGGCCTTCGTGCGGGATAGCGGCCACAAGCCCGCAGACCCAGACTGCTTGAAGGGGATCGCCAACCATCCGGTAGTGAGGGTGAACTGGCGCGACGCGATGGCATATTGCGGCTGGTTGAACGGGCATTTACGCAAACTGGCCCGCGAACGGCTGGTCACGGCAAACCCTCTGCCCGAACCCGAACGCCGGTTTTGGCAAGGACTGGCCGAGGGTTCCCTGGGCGTCGGCTTGCCCTCGGAAGCGGAATGGGAGAAAGCGGCGCGCAGCGACGACGGCCGGATTTATCCGTGGGGAAACGAGCTCGACCCCAATCGCGCCAACTACAGCGAAACCGGCCTCAATGCGACCAGCGCCGTGGGGTGTTTCCCCGGCGGCGCCAGCCCCTATGGTTGCGAGGAGATGAGTTCTAACGTTTTGGGATGGACCCGCAGTCTCTATGAAGGCTATCCCTATCCCCTGGAAGGCCCAGGGCGACAGGCGCGAGAAGATTTGAATGCGCCAGACAATGTCCGCCGGGTGCTGCGGGGCGGCGCGTTCTGCTACTTTGCGTGGTACGTGCGCTGCGCCTACCGCTTCGTCTTCGGTCCCGGCGCCCGCTCCGGCTTCATCAGTTTTCGGGCGGTAGTGTCCCCGTTTTTCTCTGATCGATGAGAACTCTGATCTCTGGTCGCGGCTGGTTCGGGCAGCGGCGGTAAAAATCTGGCCCTCTGGCCCTCTCCCCCGGCCCCTCTCCCTCAATGGGAGAGGGGTGTTTTTGCACGGCTTCCAAGGCTCGAAGAGATACCGCTACAAAGCGGGTGGATGGCCCACGAACGCCGCATCGGCGAACGCGCGCCGTGTTATCGTGGGTCGTATCTCCGCTCACCGGGAGCAGGTAGCGCCATGAAATTTCCCTATGGTTTAAGCGACTTCGCTACCCTAATCAACGAAGGCTATTTCTACCAGGATCGCACCGACCGGATTCCGTTGCTGGAAGAGGCCGGCCGGCAACTGATCTTCATCCGCCCACGCCGGTTTGGCAAAAGCCTGCTGCTGTCGATGCTGGAACACTATTACGACGTGAACCGGGCCGATCAATTCGCCACGCTGTTCGGGTCACTGGCCATCGGCCAACGTCCCACGCCGCTGCACAACCAGTATTTCGTGATGAAGTGGGATTTCTCCCTGGTGAAAGCGCAAGGCGACGTGAAGGACATTGAAGCGGCCTTGCATCGACATCTCAATGATTGTGTTCAAGATTTCGCGTTGCGCTATCAAGCGCGACTCACCCATCCGATTGAGATTCACGCGGATAACGCCCTGTCTTCCTGGCGGTCGGCCTTGATGGTGATCTCGCAAACCCCACACAAGCTCTACCTGCTGATCGACGAATACGACAACTTCGCCAATGAAGTGCTGATGGCGCGGCAGGAGCATTACGAAGCTCTGCTCTATGGCGAGGGGCTGTTGAAAACCGTATTCAAGGCGGTGAAAGCGGCGGCGGGCGGACAGGGTCTGGATCGGGTGTTCATCACCGGTGTTTCGCCGGTCGTACTCAGCGACATGACCAGCGGCTACAACGTTGGGGAAAATATTTATCTGGAAGCCACCTTTAACAACCTTTGCGGCTTTACCGAAGCGGAAATCGCCGCCGTGCTAACGCGCATGGCCGAGGAAGGCGGTTCGTGGTTCGCCGTCGAAGCCTTGGAGACGATGCGCACCTTCTACAACGGCTATCGCTTCAGCGAAACGGCTGCGGAGAGTCTCTATAATCCGACTTTAACGCTGTATTTTCTCAAGTGCCTCGCTATGCACGGCCAATATCCCCGCCGAATGCTGGACGAAAATCTGACGATGGATCGTAACAAACTGGTCTATGTGTCACGCTTGCCGCATGGCGAGTCCGTCCTGGTCAAGGCCCTGAGCAGCGACGACGCGCTGGTGATTCCCCAGTTGGCGCAACGATTCGGCGTGCAGGATATGCTGAACGTAGTCAAGGATGAGACCTTCATGGTCTCCCTGCTGTACTACTTTGGCGTGTTGACCTGGGCCGGGTTGACGGCGTTTAACGAAGAGATGTTCAAAGTGCCGAATCTGGTCGCCCGGTCTCTGTACGTGGAGCGGTTGCAGGAATTATGGCTGCCGGACTATGAAGATAAGGCTTGCATTCATCAGGTCAGCAAACAGTTCTGTCAAACCGGCGATCTCCAACCGCTCGGCAACTTTATCGAAAACCGTTATTTCAAGGTTCTGTCCAATCGCGATTACCGCTGGAGCAACGAACTGCTGGTCAAGATGGCGTTTCTCACGCTGCTATTCAACGACCGGTTGTACATGATGGTGTCGGAACTCGAAACGGATCGTGGTTACGTGGATTTGAGCCTGATCGTCCGGCCCGACATGCGGCGGTTCCAGGCCCTCGACCTCCTGCTGGAGTTCAAGTATCTGGGCCTGAAAGAGCTGGATTTAACCGGAGAACAGGCGCGCGCGAGAACCCGCGAGGCGCTGGCCACCCTCCCGGCGGTGGCGACGAAGCTGGACGAAGCCGAAGACCAGGCGCGCCGGTATGGCGCGGCGTTGCGGGAACGCTACGGCCTGACCGATCTGCGAGCGTTTGCCGTGGTTGCCATCGGCTTGGAGCGGGTGGTGTGGCGGGAGGTGTGAGCGGCTGTTGCGGGAGTCCGCTGGCGGGCGATTTGGCGGATGACCGTCCGCAAGCAGGCTTCTATAGCAATCCTATTTGGGTTGTGGATTTTCCCCTCCTTGGACAAGGAGGGGTGGCGCTTGGCACCGGGGTGGTTTGAAGCGGCGATTCCACAAATCGGATAGGAGCGCTATATAATCAACAGGTTAGTTTTCAGCCCCTCGGACATCAACAAAAACCCAGGCCAAACGGTCATTTCCATGGACTTCATCGCCCGCTACCGCCAACCCAGCCTCGTCGAAACTCAGACCGGCCTTGTACTGGTCTTCATGGCCTCCACGGAACTGGTCGAAGACCGGCGAACCGGCGCCGCCCTTCCCGCCATTTTCTCCGGCCAGATCGCCCAGCCGCTGATCTTCCGCAATTTGCTGCTCGGGCTGCGGCAGACGGTGGAATCGCGCTTCTACCGGCCCGATCTATGGCGCTTGCTGGACCCGGTCATCACCTCGGGCCATCAACTGTTGCGGCTGGAATGCTTCTCCAGTTGCGCCAGCGTCTATGCCCGCGCCGATTTCACCGGGAACGCTTTCGCGGATGGCGCCTTCAACCGCAATGGCACCACCAACGTCGATTTCAACAGCGCCTTTCTGAACCATCTGGCGCAACTGCGGCCTGGCAAGCCGGCCCACTTCGAGATGGGCGAACAGTCGATCAAGCTCCAGTCGCAACGGGGCGAGGCGGTCGAGCACAAGGTGAAATTGCCGGAGCGCTGGATCAAGGGTTTCCTGCAGGTGCAGGCGGTGCATCGCCAGGCCCAGCCGCTGTTCGAACTGGATCGCCTGACCGCCGGCCAGTTGCTGACCCAGATTCCCGCCAACACCAAAGGCGCGCTGTTTCTGGTGCCGAAGCGCCACAAACCGGAAATCCTCCATCGCCAGCCCGCCGGCAAGGGCGGTTTTATCGCGGTCACCGACGGCCAGCGCCTGCGGTTGCTGCAATCCATCCGGCCGGACCTGCAAACGCTGCGCATCTACCAACCCGAAGCGACCGGTGCGTCGCTGTGGGTGGCGGACACCGGCGCGGCCCAGTTCACGCTGGGGTTGTCGGGCGCGGCGGCCCACGGCTTTTCCGGCGACGGCGACGCGCTGCGCCAGTTGCGCGCGACGGACATCGACGAGGTCGATCTGGCGCTGGCACGCGCCGCCGCCCACAGCCTCAATCACTTCACCATCGCCGACCTGGCTCAGCATCAGGATTTGCCGTTGCCTTATGCCACGGAAATTGTGGACCGGCTGGCCCAGCAGGGCTTGCTGGGGTTCGACCGGGATCGCGACCGATATTTCTACCGCCAGTTGCCCTTTCTGCTGGACGCCAACAAACAGCCTGGCCGGCTCCAGGGTTCCCGGACCCTGCTGGCGCAGCAGGCGGTCGAGATCGAACACCGCGAACGGCGCGACGGCGAATTGGTGGCGAGCGGCTGGGTACGGGGCGAGAGCGGCTACTACCAGGTTGCGTTGCGGGTGGATACGCACGGCTATTTGCGGGAAGGCCGCTGCACCTGTCCCTGGATTCATCAGCACGAACTGCGACGCGGCCCCTGCAAGCACCTGTTGGCTCTGCGCTTCGCCGCGGAGGAAGCACCATGAGCGACGAGCTGTTTCAATCCCTGCTGCGCGAATTGTTTCAGGGCCACGCCGACAAGCTGCGCGGCCTGCTACAACCACTCACGGCACCGCAGCGCAAGGCGTTGTTCGAGGAGTTCGGCGAACTGCTGAAGGTGCTGCAACGCGCCTGTCGCTACCAGCCGGAAGCGAAGTCGGTCAAGCTGGCGCAGCTTTATCACGCCATTCTGGAAGATCCGGCCGCCTTTCTGCGCGATCAGGCGACCACGCTGGCCGCGCCGGGCGCGCTCAACAACCCACAGATTCTCCAACAGCGTTCGTATGACTCGTTGATGGAGTTCTACAGCCGCCTGCAACTGTTGCAGGCGGGACTGGCGGGGAAAGGCGGCGTGGCGGGCGCCTTCAAATCCAGTTCCCAGCACCCGGTGCGGACTCAGGGATTCATCCTGCGCGCGGGCCGCATTCTGCTGGACCGGCCGGAACCCTGGGTTCGGGAAACCCTGGCGCGGGTGTTCGAGAATTTACAGCGCTGGGCGCGTTTTAGCGGCGGCGATCACGGCGCGGCGCGGCTGATGTTGGCAGCGCGCCAACAGCATCCCGAATGGGCGGACACGCTGGCTCCCTGGCTGGGCATGGCGATGCGCTGGGATGGTTTTTTCACCCGGTCGCTGGCCGGTTTCGACGCGGCCATGATCCTGGCCGGGTTGGAATACGAGCCGCCCGCGCAGGAAGCCGGTTTCGAGCCGTTGATGGACCCGAAAATTGTCAAGGCGCTGCTGCGGCGGATGGCCGACGGCAGCTTGCCGCGCGTTGATCTGGTCGCCTTGACCCTGCGCAAGCTGCAAAGCCCTTTACGGCCCAGCGTCGCCAAATGCTGGACCGAGTGGTTCGGGCAACTGGCGTTGACCGACGCCGAAATCCAGGCGCACGCCGAGGAGTTCATTACCCTCCTCAACGCCCCGGCCCCGGCGTCCAGCAAGCTGGCGTTTGAAATCGTGGAGCGACATTTTCTGGAGGATGCCGACCGAGTCGCCGAACTGGTCGGGGTGCTGGGTTACGTGTTGCAAAACCCGGTGCAGGTGCTGGCCAAATCGGCCATGCGCCTGCTCAAGAAACAGCTCAAGTTGCATTCCGACCTGATCGCATCCGCCTTGAATGCGGTCGTGGCCGGCTTGAGCAGCCCTCACGCCGCGCTGCGGGCCGATTTGCTGCGCTGGCTCGGGACGATCCAGCCGCAACACTGGAATGAGGACGCGCTGCGGCGATTGCAGGAGGTGGCGGCGGCGCTGCCTCCGGCCGAACTCGCGCCCATCGCCCACTTGCTCGCCGAACGTCCCGCAGCGCCCGTAGACAGCGCCGGGGAAGAAAATCCTGATCGACGCTCCGATCTGCTGGCGGCGGTGGACGCGATCCGGCGGCGGGTTGGAGAACGTCCCACCGACTCACTATTGCGTCGCCGGCTGGCGTTTTTAGAACACTATCTCGTGACTGGCCAATGCGGCGAATTGGCGGTCACCGTTCCCGATCACTCGGCCGCTTTGTCCCCGCCCGATTTCGAGTTGCACGAGACGGCGGAAGCCCTGGCGCTGGACATCGCGCGGACGCAACGCCGCGTTTTCACCCAGGCCGATTACGACCGCATCTTCGCGGGTATTCCGCGCTTCGCCGGCGCGGCCCGTTCCGAGCGGGTCGGCGCCATTCTCGCGCCGGTGCTGGGCAAATTGGATGAGTGGCAACAAGGGCCGCTGGATGGAACCGCGTGGTGGGGTCGGGCCGGGGAACTGCCGGCGCTGTTCCTGGCGCGGGCCTGGCGCGGCGAAGCGTCGCCGGGCTTCTCCAAGGACAGCCGGGGCGGACAACTGTTCGACATCCAGTTCCGGCCAGCCCTGCGGCGGCGGTTGAAACAGGTGTCGGCCTTGCTCGCCGCCGGCCACGATACCTTGCTGTCGGTCCCGACCCACGCGGCGGGCTGGCTGACGCCGGCGGTGTTCGCCGACCGCTTTAACGCGCTCCCGCCGCACTTGATCGATGCCGAGGAACTGGGCGCGGCGCTTTATCGCTTGCCGATGTTGCCGGAACAGCGCGCCGACGCCTGGGACCGGCTGGCTCCGGGCGTTGTCAAGCTCGATGCGCCGTTCGCCGATGCCCTGACCCTGGCCTTGGCGTCGGACGCCGAAGCGGAGTGCGCGCTCGGCCGGTGGTTGCGCCGTTTCGACGAACACCCGCCGACCGAGCCCCTGTTTCACGCCTTGTCGGGCGGTTTCGCGGGCGGTGGTTTGGCCGACGTCTTCCGCGTCAAAATCCTTCAGCACGATGCCGATGCCGCCGAGAACGTGGCGTTTCGACTGTTCAACGCCGCGCTGCGCTGCCGGTTCGGTTTGGGCGACGCCGGCATTGCCGAACGCGCGCCCAGGATGCTGGAGCGGCTGTCCGCGACGCGCGGCTGGCTGAGCAAAATGCTCCATGGGCCTGAATTGAACTCCACCATTCTGACTGAGTTGTTGTTCGCGCCCCGACCCGTGACCGATGCGCTGGTCGAGCAACTGCATTCCTCTTTTCCGTCCTATCTGGGTCAGGATACGTCCCATCCGTTCCTGTGGCCGTACCTGCTCGCCGATACCCGTTATTTCGCGACTCCCGACCTGGTTGCGGATCAGGTCTTCCGGTTTCCGCCGCTGGCGCAACGCCTGTTCGAGGCCGGGCTGTGCCGCCAGGGTCGCAAGGAGGATTTCTACCGCGACGTGACCCTGAGCCTGGTGGCGCAGGGCAAGCTGCCGCAAGTGGATATCCGCCCACATCTGGATTCGGTGGCGCGCGGGTTGCTCGCGACTCAAACCGCGCAGCGGGAAGCCTGCGTCGATCTACTCGCGCAGGGGCTGCGCGATGGCCGCATCACGCCCGCGGATGTCGCCGGAACGCTGGCCGGTCAAATCAGGATCACGGAACAGGGCTTCGCGCAACTGGATCAGGCGCTGGCGTCGCTGGGCGCGACGGGGGATGCGGAGCGGGCGACGGTGTTATTGGCGCTGGAGCAGGCCGTAGGCGGCGGCGTGGCGGAGTTTTCACCGCGCAAACTCTCGCTGGTGCTGGACCGGCTGGCCGGGGTTCTGGAAGAAACGCGGCGGACCGTGCATGACCCGGCGACCCGGCGGGAACTGGAACAACTGGCGGCGGCCAGGAAAAAATCCGTCGCCCGCGACAAGGCGAGCGTCCTGGTTGCGCGAGCCGGCGCGACCGATCAGCCGCCACCTCAAGTTATAGCCGTGGCGGCGCTGGCGGTGGAATGAGTGAAATCACCATGCTCCGCTTGAGCCGTCATTGGCGGCGCTGGCGGTGGGTGTTCGACAGCCTGGCGTTCTTCGCCGTGCTGGCCGTGCTGGGCTGGGTTATCGTCGAGGGTGCCGGGACGCTGCATTACAACTGGCAGTGGTACCGGGTGCCGCAGTATCTCTACCGGTTCGAGAACGGCGTGTTCTATCCCGGTCCGCTGTTGCACGGGCTGGGAGTGACGCTGGAACTGACCGGCTGGAGCTTGTTGCTGACGGTGGTGTTCGGGCTGACGGCGGCTTTGTTGCAGCGCTCGACCTCGTGGGCCGGGCACGCGGTGGCGCGGGTTTACGTGGAAATCGTCCGCAATACCCCGATGCTGGTGCAGCTCTATCTGATCTATTTCGTATTGGCGCCGATCCTGGAGATGGACCGGTTCGTGGCGGCGGTGCTGGCGCTGGCGATTTTCGAAGGCGCGTTTGCGGCGGAGATCTTCCGCGCCGGCATCGAGGCCATTCCGCGCGGTCAGTGGGAGGCGGCGGACGCTCTCGGCCTGTCGCGGTATGCGGTCTACCGTTGCGTCATCCTGCCGCAGGCCATTCGCTTGGTATTGCCGCCGCTGACCGGGTTGGCGGTGTCGCTGATCAAGCACTCAGCGCTGGTCAGCGTGATCGCGGTGGCCGATCTAACCACCGAAGGCCGCAATCTCATCGCCGACACCTTCATGACCTTCGAACTGTGGTTCACCGTGGCGGCGCTGTATCTGGCGCTGACCACCAGCCTGTCGCTGCTGGTCAATTGGCTGGAGCGCTGTCTGCCGGTGCGCGGTGGGGAACACGGCTGAATAAGGACAATGGGAATTTTCAACGCAGATCGGCTGGTATGGGCAGGTCCGGCGCGATGCGTTCGAGAATTTCCAGGGCCGGTTTGCGAACTTCGGACGCCACGTCCAACAGGATTTCCACTTTTCCCGCCACCGCCGCCGCCAACGCTTCCCGTAGCGGTCGCCAACGCTCGCCCGTGCCGCTGTCGTCCAGGGTTTTTAATAGCCGCGCGCCTGCCCCGGCCTTGAGGCTCTCTCGGAATAGCAGCAGGCACTCATTCCAAGTGAACAGTTCGGTCGTGTCGCTGACCCGGTCGAACAGTCGACCACAATCGGGCAGGGCTTCGCCGCTGTACCAGATGCCGAGAAACTCAACCAGCCAGACCAGCTTGCGCCGTACCCGCCGGCTGGCGCGCATCAGATACCAGATGTTGAAAAAGCGCTCGCCCACTTGGAATGCAGCGCGTTTCCCGCTGCCCGATTTCACTTTTTCCACGATGCCGAGTTGAGTAAGCCGGTTGAGTTGGGCAGAGACCAGGTTCACGTCCCAATACAGCGCGTCGGCCAGTTGGCGGGCGGTCATCGGGTCCCAGTACAGGGCCAGTTTGTCCAAAAGCTGTTGACCTTGGGCGGGTAGCTCCTCAAAACGGGCCTTGTACAGCGGCGTGACCTCGTCCAGCAGTCCTTCCAGATCGGCGCGCACGTCGCCATCCATGCCTTTGAGCAAGACGCCGTAGAGCAGCACCACGGTGCGCGGGTTGCCGCCGGTGAGAGTGTGCAGGATGCGGATGCGGCTCGGTTCGGCTTCAATGCGGCGCTCAACCTCCGATACCCCGCGCAACCGGGCCAGAGCAAGCAGGGTGTCGCGCATTTCCTGCTCGCTCAAACCACGCAGTTCGTCCACCTTGAAAAAGTCGTAGAAGGCCGCGTCATACTGATAACTAGCCTCCAGAGCGCGGGCGCTGGCTCCCACCACCAGAATTTCCGAATGGGATTGCAAAGCTTCGCGCAAGACCCAGTGGCTGTCTTTGAGCCGGTCGAGGATGAGATCGATGTTGTCGATCAGCAGCAGCAAACGCCGGTCGAGTCGCTTGGCCGCTTGGATCAGAGCTTGCAAAGCGCCCTCGTGGTCCTGCCGCGCCAGACCCACGATCATGTCATCAATCTGCTCTGCCTCGGCAGTCCGGCCGCACCCTTCCAGCAGATCGCTCAGCGCGTCCAGGCAGTTGAGCCAAAAATCCGCCAAGACGCCGACATTGTATTGCTCTTCGGGAAAGGTCAGCGGGAGCCATTGCGTCGCCAGTTCGGGATCGTCTTCCACCGCCACCGCCAACCGACGGAGCAGGGTGGATTTACCCATGCCACGCACACCGAGAATCAAGCGATGTTGCGGTCGGCTGCCGGGCCGTTCGCGCCGCAAGTCGTCCACCAGTCGCGTCAATAACGGCTGGCGGGCGATGTAGTAGGTTTTCACCTCGTCCCGGCTCCACAGGGCCGGGTTGTAAAGCGCCGGACGGTGCAGGGGTAGATCGCGGTTCACCGCAACCTCCGTTGCCAGTACACCCGCAGCCATTCCATGCGAAAGGCGTGACGTCCGTCCCGTTCCACCACATAACCGTCGCCGCCGAGCACATCCAGCAAATAGCGCAAGAGTCGGTCGCGTTCGTCCGGGTCCCGAATGCGCGCGCTCAGCGCCTGTCCGAGCGCATCCCGACTCAGTCCGTTGGCGTCTTGGCAGGCGTGGTCGAGCAACAGGATGGCATGATTGGCTTCCGGCTGGCCCAGTTCCTCGTCAAGGCGTTGCCGCCAGTAATCGAAATGCACGCGATAGGCGGGATCGAGCAGCCGTTCGAAGGCGCGTTCCACCGCCGCTTCGTCCGGTTTGACGCCGTTGTCCGCCCAGTCGTCGCGCAACTGGCTGAACATGACTTGCAGATAGTAGGGAACTGGCCAGCCCACGCGCTTCACGATGGCTTTACAGGCGGGTTCTTCCAGGGGTAGACGGTAACTGGCGGCCAGTTGAGCCAGGAAAGCCAGCGCGATGGCTTCGTCGAAGGCCGCGAGCGGGAACGGCTCCAGATCGTTGATGGTGTCGCCCCAACCGAGGCGCGCGGCGATGGTGTCCAGGCCGATGGAGCCAGCCAGCAGCCATTTCACCTGCTTGTAATGGCGCTGGCGCAGGTCGCGGAACCAATTGAGAAAGGCGCGGGCGCGGCGCTTGCCGTCCTCTCCCTGTTTGATCAGGTTGATGACAAAGACGGGCACTTCGTCCACGCAAATCAACCAGGGACTATCCCCTTCGTCCAGCACCTTGCCGAGCGCGTCGCCGACTTCCCGCCAATCCGCCGGTTTGCCGGATTGCCAGTCGATGCCCACCGGCCCGATTTTGACGCCTTTCAACTTGCCGAGAACGGTTTTCAGCGGTTCGACGAGGCGTTCCCAACGTGCTTGCTGTTCCGCCAGGGTACGAAATAGCAGGCTGACGCATTCCTGTTCGTCGCCGCAGCGGGCGAAGCTACATTGCACCGCCTGAAAGCCGTGCGCGTGAGCCGTATCGCACAAGCGTAAAATGAGCGAAGTCTTGCCGATTCGGCGCGGCGCGAGCATGAGCAGGTGGCTGCTTTCCAACTTGCGCCAAGCGCGTTGCTGTTCCTTCTCGCGGTCGAAGAAATCTTCGCCTTCCACCGGGTTACCGACATTCAGCTTCATGGAACACCTCACGGCAGCCATAATTTACAGCAATTCTATTTTACAAAATTTATGTTGTAAATAATTTTTGTTTTACAATGATTGCTGGAGTTACTTCTACCTCGGGTTGGATCTTTCGAGAAGCCAATACGATTTTGTTCATCTATCTGAAATTCAATAGAATTCAATCATGACTTTCAAACTCTGGTTCACGGTGGCGGCGCTGTATCTGGCGCTGTCCGTCAGCCTGTCGCTGCTGGTGAGTTGGCTGGAGCGCCGCCTGCCGGTGCGCGGCGGGGAACGCGGCTGAATCGTGCGACCCCACAAGCTTCGCTTCGGCTGGCTGGACGCGCTGATCCTGGCCGTGGTGTTCGGCCTGCTCGGCTACGTGCTGCACCGGGCGCAAAGCCATTTCCACTACATCTGGGATTGGCGGCTGATTCCCGGCTATTTCATCCGCCACGACGCCGAGCACGGCTGGGTGCTGAACCTGCTGGGGCAGGGATTTCTGGCGACGGTGCGGCTGGCGCTGTGGGGTGGGCTGCTGGCGGCGCTAATCGGTGGGACGATGGGCGTGTGCCGGGTGGCGCGCAGCCTGTTTCTTCGATTGCTCAGCCGAACCTACGTCGAATTGATTCGCAACATGCCGCCGCTGGTGTTCATCTTCATCTTCTATTTCTTCATCAGCGGCCAGTTGTTGCCGGTGCTGGACGTGGAAAACCGGCTTGCCGATGCCGCGCCGGCGATTTTGAATGTGCTGGCGTTCCTGTTCGGCCCGCCGGAGTTGTTGCCCAATTTCCTGTCCGGACTGATCTGTCTGGCGCTGTTCGAGGGCGCCTACGTTACCGAGATCGTCCGCGCCGGCATCGAGGCGATTCCGCAAGGGCAATGGGAGGCGTCCCGAGCGCTCGGCTTGCGTTCCCGCCATACGCTGAACAAGGTGATCCTGCCGCAAGCGGTGCGGACAATGATCCCCCCGCTGGCCGGGCAGTTCATCTCGCTGATCAAGGACTCGTCGCTGATTTCGCTGATTTCCATTCAGGAGATGACCTTCACCGGTACCGAACTGGCGGTATCCTCGGGGCGGGTGTTCGAGGTTTGGCTGGCGGTGGCGGCGCTGTATTTCCTGCTGTGCTTCGGGCTGGCGCGGCTGTTTCGGCGGTTGGAACATCGGCTGAACCGGCATGGCCATCATCCGCGGTAAGGTGTGGCCGAGCGGGTACTCGATGATGATGGGGACATTCAACGCATATGCTGCTCGGGCGTGGCAACGGCGTTGCCGGGAAACTTAACGGAGAAAGGGCCGATGCGGATTCCGCACCGGCCCTCTTGATGAATCGCCATGATCGGATCGGGCGTGAACCGTCGCGATTTCCGCAAACGACGACTACGAGTATTAATCGAGACTCGACGCCTAGCGCGCTACTGATGCCGCTACCGGAATCATCCATTGCAGGTAATACGCCTGCACATAGGTGATGACGCCGATAATGGTGGCAAAGAACAGGCTGTGTTTTAGCGTAAAGCGGAACAGATCCGATTCCTTGCCCACCAGTCCGGTCGCGGCGCAAGCGACTGCGATGGACTGCGGCGAAATCATCTTGCCGGTGACGCCGCCGGTGGTGTTGGCGGCAATGGTCAGGGTCGGATCGACGCCGATCTGTTGCGCCGTGACTTGCTGCAAGTTGGCGAACAGCGCGTTGCTGGAGGTGTCGGAGCCGGTCAGGAAGACGCCAAGCCAGCCCAGGAAGGGCGAGAAGAAGGGGAATAGCACGCCGGTCGCGGCGAAGGCCAGGCCCAGCGTCGAGGAAGCGCCGGAGTAATTGGCGATGAAGGCGAAACCCAGCACCAGACCGATGGTGAAGATCGGTCGGGCCAGTTCCACCAGGGTTTCCCAAAACGTCGCGAAGAACAGCTTGACGTTGACCCCCAGGATGAACGCGCTGATCACGGCCGCCAGCAGAATGGACGTTCCCGTCGCCGACAACACGTCAAATTTGTAAACCGCTTCGTAAGGTGTGAGCGCCTTGACGATGGGCAAGCCTTTCATGACCAGCTTATCCAGGCCGGGGATATGAAAGCTCATCACCCACGCCTCCAGTGGAGCCCCTTTGGCGAACAAGCCCTTGAACGAGGGTAGCGTCCAGATCGTCACCATGATGGTGAGGACGATGAACGGCGACCACGCCTTGACGATTTGACCCAGACTGTATTGGGACTGCGAGCGATGCTCGGCGGCGCTGATGCCACCGCCGGCGCCTTGGAAGGCGAAGTCCTGCTGGGGTTGCCAGACGAAGCGCAGGAACAGGGTCAGGACGACCAGGCTGACCAAGGCAGAGGTAATATCCGGCAGTTCGTAAGCCCAGTGGTTGGAGGTGAAATACTGGGTCACGGCAAAGGCGGCTGCCGCCACGAAAATCGCCGGCCACGTTTCCCGGACGCCGCGCCAGCCATCCATGATGAACACCAGCCAGAACGGAACGAACAGGGACAGCAGAGGCAATTGCCGGCCCGCCATTTGGCCGATGAGAAAGGGATCGACGCCGGTGACTTTTCCGGCGACCGTGATGGGAATTCCCAAGGCGCCGAATGCCACCGGCGCGGTGTTGGCAATCAGGCACAGCCCGGCGGCATAGAGCGGATTGAAGCCCAGACCCACCAGGAGCGCGGCGGTAATCGCCACCGGAGCGCCGAATCCCGCCGCCCCTTCCAGAAACGCGCCGAAGCAGAAACCGACCAGGACCATTTGCAAGCGCTGGTCGCCGGTAATGGACAAGACCGAGGATCGGATGATCTCGAACTGACCCGTCTTGACCGTGAGTTTGTACAGAAACACGGCGGCGACGATGATCCAGGAAATCGGCCACAAGCCGTACAGGAAGCCGTAGCCCGTCGCGGCCAGCGCCATCGAAGCGGGCATTTGATACACGAGGATGGCGATGACGACGGCCAGGGCCACCGTGATCAAACCGGCGATATGGCCTTTCATCCGCAAGACGGCCAGCGCGACGAAGAAAAAGATGATCGGAATGGCGGCAACCAGTGCGGATAGCCATAAATTGTCGGCCAGTGGCATATAGACCTGGGTCCAGGTTTGCATCAGAGAGAACTCCTTGGATGGTGGTGGATGACGACACGTTTGTTTTTCATCCTGAAAGCCTGAGCGGGAGAATCGCGGGCGCAAAAGACCCCCAACCCACCCGCGTGGGCGTCCTTAAGAACTGGAAAATGCCAGGGAATCAGCCGGTATCGGGCCGCGAGCAGCGGTCCACCAGATACACGATGGAGCGGTAGTAGCGTCCGCTGTGGAGAGATAGGCCGATTTCGCAGGTGCGGCTGGTGGAATACCCGGACTGGCAGTCATCCGGCAGCGCCGCCGGCAAATCCCGCAAGGCGCTGGCGTTCAGCTCCGGGTGGGTGAAACCTTTATCCCCGGCCCAGCCGCAGCAGGAAATCCGGTCGGGGATGACGACCTTCTCCACGCACGCCTCGGCGATGGCCTTGAGCTTGGCCTGCAAGCCCATGTTGGTGGTGCTGCACGTCGGGTGCAGGGCGACCGTTTCCGGCAGCTTGCGGAGAGCCAGTCGCTCCAGCACGAAGTCGTGCAGGAATTCGGTGATGTCGTACAGCTTGAGCCCGGACTGTTCCTGATTGCGTTTGAGCCGCAACGAACAAGGGCTGGTATCGATGACGATGGGGTCCTGCCCGTCGCGGCTGGCCTTGCGCAGGGCTTGCTCGACTTCCCGCCGCTTGGCGTCGGCCTGTTCCGGCAAGCCTTTGCTCGCGAAGGGCTGGCCGCAGCACAGCGCAGCTTGATCCTCAGGCAGGATCACCTCAAACCCGGCCTTGCGCAGCAGAGCGGCGGTTTTCACCGGCAGGGCGTCTGATTCGGGATCGCCCTGGGCCGGTCCCATGGTGCGGCTGGCGCAACTGGGGAAATAGACGACGCGCGGGCGGTCCAGCGTCGCCTTGGCTTCCGGTTCGGGCAGCGCGCTGGCGGTGGGCATGTAGCGATTCCACAGCGGAATCCGGTCCCCGGACAATTTTCGAATGCCGCTGGTCATGCCGCCCTGCAACTTGGCGCCTAGCATCTTATGGCTGAGATTGGCGGCGGCCAGGCTGAAACGGGTAGCGGCGGTCACGCTGGTAAAATGATTCGCCATCAGGCCGCCAACCCATTGCGCAGTCTTGCCACGGTGCTGGCTGCGAACCTTCAACATCATCGTGCCGGTGTTGATGCCGACCGGGCAGGTCAGGGAGCACAAGCTGTCGGCGGCGCAGGTTTCGACGCCCTGATACTGGTACGATTCGCCAAGGGCTTGCAGCCGGCTAGCGTCTTCGCCGGCGGCTTGCAGGCGGGCCATTTCGCGCAAGCCGACGATGCGCTGGCGCGGCGACAAGGTCAGGGCGCGGGATGGACAGTTTGGCTCGCAAAACCCGCACTCGATACACTTGTCCACCAGCGGATCGACGGCGGCCATCGGCTTGATGTTTTTGAGATGCGCCTCCGGGTCGTCGTTGAGGATGACGCCGGGATTGAGCAGGTTGCGGGGATCGAACAGCGTTTTGATCTCCCGCATCAACTGGTACGCCTGCTGGCCCCATTCCAGTTCGACGAACGGCGCGATGTTGCGGCCGGTGCCGTGCTCCGCCTTCAGCGAGCCGTCGTACCGGTGGACGATCATGCCGCATACGTCATCCATGAAGTTTTTATAGCGTTCGGTCTCGGCCGGCTTGGAAAAATCGGGGGTGATGACGAAATGCAGATTGCCTTCGAGCGCATGGCCGAAAATGATGGAGCCGGTATAGCCGTGTCGGTCAAACAGGCGTTGCAGGTCCAGGGTCATCGCCGCCAACCGGGGCACGGGAACCGCGACATCTTCGATAATGACGGTGGTGCCAGTCGCCCGCGCCGAACCGACCGATGGGAATAGGCCCTGGCGGATCGCCCACAGCTTGGTGAATTCCTCCGGCCGGTCGGTGAACTGAAACGGGAACAGGGTCGGCATGGCGGTAATCGCGGCGCTGATGACCGCGACTTGGGCGCTCAGGGTCGCCGAATCCATCGCCCGAGTTTCCACCAGCAAAGCAGCGGCGGCTTCCGGCAAATCCTTGAAGTAGTGCGGCATTCCCGCCTTGTTTTCCACCGAACGCAGCGAGGCGCGATCCATCAGTTCCACCGCCGCCACCGGCTGGCTCTTCAGCGCCGCCACCGCTTCGCAGGCGGTTTTGATGTCGGGGAAGATCATCAGCGCCGTGGCTTTGTGGCTGTGCTCCTCGACCGTGCGATAGGTGATTTCGGCGATGAAGCCCAGCGTGCCCTCGGAGCCGATCATCAGGTGTTGGAGGATTTCAAAGGGGTCTTGGTAATCCACCAGGGCGTTGAGGCTGTAACCGCAGGTATTCTTGATTTTGAATTTGGTGCGAATGCGCTCGGCCAGCGCCACGTCGGCGCGGGTGCGCTGACCGAGTTCAGTGAGTTGGGCCAGCAGCGCGCCGTGACTGGCGCTGAAGGTTTGGCGGCTGGCGGCGTCGCCGGTGTCCAGCACTGCGCCATCAGCCAGCATCACCCGCATGTCTTTCAGGGTCTGGTAGCTGTTCTGGGCGGTGCCGCAACACATCCCGCTGGCGTTATTGGCCGCAATGCCGCCGATATGACAGGTGTTGATCGAAGCGGGGTCCGGCCCGATTTTGCGCTGGTAGGGAGCCAGATACCGATTGGCGTGACCGCCGATGATCCCCGGTTGCAAACTGATGGTCGCCGCGCCGTCGCCGATGCGCCAGTTGCGCCAGCCATCGCCCAATTGCAGCAACACGGAGTCGGTGACCGCCTGACCGGAGAGGCTGGTGCCGGCGGCGCGAAAAGTCACCGGCGTTCCATGCTGATGTGCCAGCGCCAGAATGCGCCGCATCTCCTCTTCGCTGTCCACCCGCACCACCAGCTTGGGAATCAGCCGGTACAGGCTGGCGTCGGTGCCGTAGGCGAGTGTGCGCAAGGGGTCGCCGATCAGACGGGCCGCCGGAATGAATTTTTGCAGGTCGCGGTGAAGTTGCTCGTAAGCCTTCGGTCGCATGGATGACTCAGCCTCGTTTTGGTGGTGGGCGCGCCGGACAAGGCGGTGCGCTATTTTTTTGGTCGTTATTCGCCCTGCCTCTCCCGCCGGCGGGAGAGGGGTTGGGGTGAAGATTGAATTTCAGATGGAAGGCGTGGAGCGGATTAGCCGTCCAGAATCAGCACGATCAATTCCTTGGGGCCATGGACGCCGAAGGTCAGCACCAATTCGATATCGGCGGTCTTGGACGGGCCGGAGATCAGCAGGGCGTTGGTCGGCATTCCGTCTTGCCAGCGTTCGCTGGCGATCGCCTCGGCCAGGGAGCCGTGGATGTTGGCGGCGTCCAGCACCGCGATATGCAGCGCTGGCGCCAGCGACATCAAGCGCGGCTCGTCCGAGTTCGGCCACAGAATCAGGGCACCCACGTCGGCGAGGCCGCCTTTGGTTGAGGTGATACCGGCATCAATGGTGAACAGCCGCTCCTTGCTCTGCTCAACATCCTGGGTGTAGCCCACCAATGGTGGCAAATCGCTTTCCCAGACTGCCGCCAAATCCTGACCCAGCGTGGTTGCTGGCGCATACAGCAGACCGTTCAATTTGCGTTTGCGCAGCACGGTTTTGAGGGCGTCCACCCAACTTCCAGTGTCGGTGACGACCACCTCGGCATGCATGGCCTCCATCCGCTGCTTCAGCCGCGCCACCTTGTCGGCGCGGCCGAGTTCGGTCTCGGGCAGTGCGGCGGGTTCAGGTTTGTAAACAGGGTCTTGCGGCGCTATCGCCCGCAGTCTGGCGAGGATGTTGTCGCGCGTGTTACTCATCGCGTAGCCCCTTTTCTTTGGCGAGCACATGCAGGCTCTTGCTGGCGAACTTGGGCAGGGCTCTGGACTGGCCCCAGTGTTTCAACAGCCCGACTTGGGGTAGCTTCGGCAATTGGGAGCCCACCAGCCCCAGCAATTTCGCGCTCAGGGCATTGGCCCAGGGCATCACATTGGTCAGCGACCACCCTTTCCAGCTCAGGCTCTCCGTCATATTGACCTTGTAGCCATGACCCTTGACGGCATGGGGAGAATCGGTCTTGTCGTAGGATTCGGTGCGCAGGCGGCGCAGGATGTCGACGATGGGAATCTTGACCGGACAAACCTCCTCGCAGGCCCCGCAAAAGGTGGAAGCGGTCGCCATCGCGCCGGCGTTTTCCAGTCCTTCCAGTTGCGGGGTCAGAATCGAACCGATGGGACCGGGATAAACGTAGCCGTAGGCGTGGCCGCCGAGCCGGGTGTACACCGGACAATGGTTCAGGCACGCGCCGCAGCGGATGCACTTCAAGGTTTGCCGCAGTTCCGGATCGGCCCAGATTTTGGAGCGGCCGTTGTCGAGCAGGACCAGATGCACTTCCTTGGGACCGTCCTTTTCGCCCGGCTTGCGCGGCGACGTGATCATGTTGAAATAGGTGGTGATCAACTGGCCGGTGGCGGAGCCGGTCAGCAGGCGCAGCAGTGGCGGTACATCCTCCAGGCGCTCGACGACTTTTTCCAGGCCCATGACAGCGATATGCACCGGCGGCGCGGTGGTACACATCCGGCCGTTCCCCTCGTTTTCCACCAGACACAGGGTGCCGGTTTCGGCGACCGCGAAATTGACGCCGCTGACCCCGACTTCCCCAGCGAAGAACTTCTCGCGCAGCACCTTGCGGGCGATGGCGTTGAGTTCCTCGACGACTTCGGTGTACGGAGTGTTGGGAATCTTCTCGTGGAACAGACGCGCGATCTGGTCACGGTTCTTGTGAATGGCCGGGACGATGATGTGCGACGGCGTTTCGTGATCCAGTTGGATGATGTACTCGCCGAGATCGGTTTCCAGCGCCTCGATGCCGTGTTTGTCCAGGAAGTGGTTGAGATGCATTTCCTCCGACACCATCGACTTGCCCTTGATGACCCGGGTGGCGCGGTGGCGCTGGATGATGTCCAGGCAAATTTGATTGGCTTCGGCCGGGGTCTCGGCCCAATGCACCTGAATGCCGTTTTCGGTGCATTTCCGCTCCAATTGCTCCAACAATTCCGGCAATTTACTCAGCGCCCGCTGGCGGATAGCGTCGCCGCGCGCCCGCAATTGTTCGAACGCGACGGGGTCGGAAAACAGGGTCCGGCGCCGCAGCCCCAAGGTGTCCATCGCGGTGCGGAGATTGCGGCGTAACTGCCCGTCGTTCAGGGCCTTGGTGAAATTCCTGGGAAAATCGACGACAGCGGGACTAGCCATGAGCGCGCTCCAGGATGAATTCGGCGACGTGTTTGACGGGAATCGGAATCTTGCGGTGTTCCAAAGCCCCGCCGATGTGCATCAGGCAACCGCAATCGCCGGAGAGCAGCAGGGCAGCGCCGGTCTGCTCGATATCCGCGACCTTGTCGGCCACCATCGCCGAGGACAGGTCGGCTTGCTTGACCGAGAAGGAGCCGCCGAAGCCGCAGCATTCGCGTTCCCGTTGCAATTCGATCATTTCGACGTTTTTCAACTGGCGAACGAGCGACTTGGAATATTCGATCACCCCCATCTCGCGCAGCGCGCTACAGGACGAGTGCCAGGTGACCTTGATCGGTTGGCCCCGGTCTTCAAGGCGAACTTCCAGCACTTTGACTAGAAATTCAGTGAGTTCGAAAACGCGGCTGGAGAAGCGTTGCGCTTCGGCGGCTTCGGGCTCGTTAGCGAAGAGCTTGGGGTAATGGTGTTTCAGCATCCCGCCGCAGGAGCCGGAGGGCACGATGATGGGATAGTCCTTGGGGAAGGCCTTCAGTTGCTGCCTGGCGACTTTTCTTGCTTCTTCGGGGAATCCGGAATTGTAGGCCGGTTGGCCGCAGCAGGATTGCTGTTGAGGAAAGAGGACTTCAATACCTTCTCGCTGAATCAACTCGATCCCGGCCATTCCCGCTTGGGGATAACACAGATCGATCAGACAGGTACCGAAGTAATACACCTTCTGGGGACGGGTGGGCATGGTGGTCTACCTGCATCCGACTTTGGTGGTTTATGCCGCCTGCGCGCTGCGGGTATAAACCCCGTTGGGTCAGAGGCGCGGCGGATTCTCGTTTTGCCCGCGGTTACCGGTCCAGTTGTGAACTGGTTTTTGGTAAGCTGGTCTGACCAATTTTATAGCAGCTTGTTTTTCGAATTGCAATACTTTTGGTCATGTGGTCAGACCAAAAATTTGCTAATCTAATGGCAACGCTGCGGACAGTGCCGTCATCGTGGTATCTTTGAGATGGCGAATGCTGCATGGCACAATAGCGGTGATACTGGATTCAATGCTTGGGTAAACTCATGCAATACGAAACGATTAACCCTCCGAAGGTCTCGGATGCCATCGTCAGCCAAATCGAACAGTTGATTTTGGAAGGCGTTCTTAAACCGGGCGAACGGCTGCCACCAGAGCGGGAACTCGCTCAGGAATTGAACGTATCCCGCCCGTCCCTGCGCGAGGCGATCACCACATTAAAGTCCCGGGGGCTGTTGCAGAGCCGGCGAGGCGGAGGAAACTTTGTCGTCGACGTCATCGCGCCCGCTCTAACCGATCCCTTGATCGAGCTACTCAAAAATCATCCCAAGGCGATGTTCGACGTGCTTGAATTGCGACACGCCCTTGAGGAAGTCGCCGCTTATTTCGCCGCGCTCCGCGCCACCGATGCCGACCGGGAGATTCTGCGCTGCCGCTTCGCCGAGTTGGAGAAGATCCAGCGAGGCGAACGCGAACCCCAGCACGACGCCGTGGTGGACGCCAGTTTTCATCTCGCCATCGCCGACGCCTCCCATAACGTGGCGCTGATCCACGTAATGCGCGGCCTGTTCAATTTGCTGTTGAGCAATATCTGCCGTTCGTTGGAGCGGCTCTATACCCGCGAAAGCAGTTATGCGGTCATCCATTCCCAGCATCAGGCCATCCTGCAGGGGGTATTGGAACGCAATCCGGATGCCGCCCGGCAGGCTGCTCACGTTCATCTCTCCTTCGTCGAAACGACCTTGCGCGATATCGACGAGGAGGCCACCCGGCAAGAACGTTCCCGACGTCGCTTACCCAATCTGCTGGAAGCCAGTGTCTCGCCATAGTCGCCTGGATTTCCGGTATTGAGCGGCAAGCTTCGGGCGGGCGCGGCGGTTCGGGCGGCTGGGTCGGCGCCGCCCTCGGCGCGGGACCCGGAGATGATCAAGGAAGTGTTAGACGTGATTGCGGATCTGGCGGAGGGGACGACCCCAAAGCGAACGGACACGGATGTTCATGAGTCGGGTGTTGTCGCACCGACGAGAACGCTTTGTTCCAGCGCGAACCCTCCCGATAATGTCGCCAACACCGGATCGTGATCGCTGGCCGGATCAGGCTCGCCGGGCGCGGCGTCGCTATTGACATGCGGGACGCGCACCACCGCGCCACGCCGCAGCGCCGGACTCACCAGGATATGATCCAGCGTCTGTGGTTGCCCGCCATGGCGGCGGGTGTAGCCCTGTCCGCGCGGCATGTCCTCCAGCAGATTGTGGAACGACTCGCCCTTGAGCAGCTTCAGCGTTTTCGATCCCAGCACATCGTTCAGATCGCCCAGTAGCACGATAGCCGCTTGCGGATCGCAGGCCAGCAGATCGGCGGCAAAGCCGTGAATGATCTCGGCTTGGGCATGGCGCTGCTTCTTGGCGTAATCCTCCTCGCGGCGCGTGGTCGAGCGCATGGACTTGAAGTGGCAGACAATCACGAACAAGCGCTGGCCTTGCACCTCGAATTCCGCCGCCAGCGCCTTGCGGCTGGGCGCCCAGTGGTGGCGATCATCGCCGGCAAAGGCGGGATCGGTGGGGGCGATGCGTCCGGGATTGAGCGTCAGGCTGGGTTTGCCGCCGTTGAGGCGGATGCCGGTGCTGTCCTCCGGGCCGGCGGTGCCCCGGTCGGGAAAATTCACGCGCAGCGGATTGAACAGCAACCCGACCCGGATGTTGGCGCCGGCCATGCCGCCATCCTGATTGGCCAGAGGCGGAATCTCCCGAAAGGCGTATTGGGGTCCACCCGCGTCGGCAATAGCGGCAACGAGCATTTGATAGCTCGCATCGGCGGATACCGGCCCACCCGCGAGCATTCGGTCCTCGGCCTTGATCTCCTGCACCGCCAGAATGTCCGGGCCGGCCAGATCCCGGGCGATGATGATGGCCAGCCGCGTCAGTCGTGTGGGCGACGCATCCACACCGAGATTGCAAAGATTGAAAGTTGCGATAGTCGGCATAGCGGGGTCCCTGTTCCATTTTCATTTTGGTGCTTTAAGGTTAGCGAAGCCGCTGAGCTAAGGCGACGCTGGGCGAGGAAATGGCGCTGGGTTCAGCCGCCATTCGCCTGGAAGCGCAAGCGCGCCAGCACTCGCGCCCCGCCCAGCGCTCCCCGGCCGATTTCCAGCCGGCCGTAGTAGACTTCCTCGACCAGATCGCGGACCACCGCCAGCCCGATACCGTGGCCGGCGACCGTGGGATCGGCGCGCTGGCCGCGATTAAGCAGCAGCGGCGCCAATTCGGCTGGAATGCCGGGGCCATCGTCATCGACTTCCACCACCAACTCCCTCCGCCCGCCGTGGTCGGCGGGCCAGGCGCGCACCACCACCTGCCGGCGGCACCACTTGCAGGCGTTGTCGGCCAGGTTACCGAGGATTTCCAGCAGGTCGCCCTCGTCGCCATGGAACACCGTCGTCGCGGCGATTTCGGAACGCAGTTGCAGCGCGCGCGCGGCATACACCTTGGCCAGCGAGTCCAGAATCTTGCGGGCGATGGGCGCGACCGGCAGCGGCGCGCTGAGGGCGATGCGCCCGGCGGCGGCGGCCCGTTGCAACTGATAGTCCACCGTGCGGTTCATCCGCTCCACCTGTTCGCCCAGGGTCCGGCGCAGTTCCCCGGGATCGGCGTCGTTTTCCAGCGCGCCGCGCGCCACCGCCAACGGGGTTTTCAGGCTGTGCGCCAGATCGCCCAAGGCGTTGCGATAGCGTTCCAGATGGGTATGGCCTTGGTGGAGCAGGGCGTTCAGGTTCGCCGTCAGCGGCTGCAATTCCTCGGGATAGCCGCTGCTCAGTTCGACCCGCCGGCCGGTTTCGATGTCCTTGATCTCGGTGGCAACCTGGCGCAGGGGCTTCAGGCTCCAGCGCAGGATCAGGCCCTGCGCCGCCAGCAGCACCACGGTCGAAGCCAGCAGCCAGCCCCACAGCCCGCGCCGGAAACTCCAGACCTGATCGTCGAAATCCCGCCGGGTTTCCGCGACCCGGAAGGTGTAGATCTGATATTGATTGCGGGCGATTTCCCAACTGACCGTGAAGGCCAGCACGAACAGCGGCGTCCCGTCGGAGGAGTTCAGCGGTGCGAACTGGGTGTCGCCGGGATTGCGCACCGCCGGGAAGAACGGCAGCGCCAGGCCCAGCAGCGACGGCGAGCGCCACACCAGATTGCCCTGGCTGTCCATCAGGTCGGCGTACAAGCCGGAGTCCGGGGTGGAGAAACGAGCCTCGGGCAGGACTTCCGGCAAGGTCAGGCGGTTGAAGGCATCCGGGTTGACCGCGCCCAGCAGCATGTAGACCTGAGCTTGCAGGCGGTCCTGGACGGCGGCCAGGGCGCTGTCGCGGAACGCCCGGTCCAGGCTCAGGCCGGTCAGGCCGAGAAAGGCGGCCAGCACCACGCTGGCGGCGATCAGCAACCGACCGCGGAGGGAACGCATCGGCGCTCAGCCGGCGGTCCGTTCCAGCCGGAACCGGTAGCCGCGTCCGCGCAGAGTCTCGATGGGATTGAGGGCACGGTCGGGATCGAGCTTGCGGCGCAGCCGGCCCATCAGCACTTCCAACACGTTGCTGTCGCGATCCTCGTCTTCCTGATAGAGGTGCTCGGTCAGTTCGGTCTTGGAGATCACCGTGCCGGCGTGGAGCATCAGGTATTCCAGCAGCTTGTATTCGTAGGCGGTCAGTTCCACCGCCTGGCCGGCGAGGGTCACCTGCTGCGCGCCGGTATCCAGGGCAATGGGGCCGCAGCCGAGCACCGCCTGGGTCCAGCCACCGGTGCGGCGGATCAGCGCCCGCAACCGTGCCAGCAGTTCTTCCGTGTAGAACGGTTTGACCAGATAATCGTCGGCACCGGCTTCCAGCCCCTCGACCTTGTCCTGCCAGCGGCCGCGGGCGGTCAGGATCAGAATTGGGAACTTGCGTCCCGCCGCCCGCCAGCGGCGGATCACCTCGATGCCCGACAGGTCGGGCAGGCCGAGATCCACGACCGCCGCGTCCAGCGGGTATTCCTGGCCGAGATACAGGCCGGTGCGGCCGTCGGCGGCGCTGTCCACGGCGTAGCCTTGCTCGCGCAACTGGGCGGTCACCCGCTCCAACAGGGCGGCTTCATCCTCGATGATCAGAATACGCATGGTCGCAGGGGTTCGCGCGTTTGGGGGAAAGAGGGGATTCAGTCGCGCACCGCGCCGCTGTTGGGGTCGAAATGCAGGCTGCGCACCCGGCCATCCGGTTGCAGGATGCGCACCCGATAGCCGTTCTGGCCGTCCTGGTTGCCGCCCTGCACGCCCAGCACCCGGCCGCCGGTGGCTTCGCGGGCGGCGTGGGCGGCCCGGTCGGGATCGGCGAAGGGGCGAGAG
>JBATNZ010000124.1:0-2270 GCA_049290615.1 Candidatus Contendibacter sp. | reverse complement strand
GTTTATCATCTCGATTTTCTTCATAATTTTTTTATTTTCTCCCATTAATTCAACTAGCGCAGATCCAGAACCGATCACGGTGTGTGGCATTACCCTCAACTCGGACAATGAATTTAAAGCGATGAATCGAGCGCTTGGGCCAATTGCATCTTCGGTCGAACTCGTGGAATACAACAAGCCTGATGGTCGAATCGAATTTAAGCCAGAACAGTGGTTAGATGAAACTTGCAATTCAACCATATCCTGTGATGTCGTGGTGATCAGTGGGCACTTTGGCGGCAATTTCAGCCACGAAAGTTTACCGGTTCTCTTACCACTAACTACTCTTGAACGTGGCTCTTGTTCAAATAAATGTGCTGGAATCTTTCAGAATGTCAAAGAGGCATACCTGCTGGGTTGTCAGTCACTGGCAACCGATGACGGTCAAGGACAAAGCCTGAGCTTGGACAATCCATTTGCGGGTTTTCAATCGTCGAACATCGATCGGATGCGCCGCTTGTTTCCCAACGCCGGCTGGATCTATGGTTATACCGCGACCGGACCTTTGGGTTCGGCGTTTGAAAAGGCGTTTTATCAATCGATTTTCAAACAACGACGACACTTTGCCAGCCTGAAAGAGCAGTAGTCGTTCACCCCCCCTGTCCTTGACTCCCAGTTGACGGCGAGGGATAAGCCGTTTAACCATCGAGTATCGGAACTGAGTTCACGGTAGCCATGCATCTGAATGATCATAGTCTCCGCCAGTTGGACGATGCCTATATCCAGTCCCTGGATCCGGAGGCGTTACGGGGTCTGTCGTTGCGGTTACTGGCGGATCTCAAGGAGGCGCGGGATCGCTTGAATCAAGGTCCCGAGAACAGTTCACGCCCGCCGAGTAGTCGGGTCCCGTGGGAGCGGGCGAGCGGCGGTCAGCCGTGGGGTGAAGACCTCGCGGACAGCGAACCCACGGTAGAATCGGCGGATGCGAAACCGGCGGACACGAAACCGGCGGATGCGAAACCGGCGGATGCGCAACCGAAGCGTAAACCCGGCAAACAGCCCGGAGCGCCGGGGATCGGTCGGACCCAGGTGTTTCATGCGCATGAGGAACAGCCGCACTACCCGGAGGTTTGCGCGGGGTGTGGTCGGCGCTTGGAGTCGGCGCTGACGGTGGCCTACACCGGCTTTCAGACCGTCGATCTGCATTGGGCTGATCCGATGAACCCGGGGCTGACCTTATGGGTGGTCGATCATCGCTTCTACGAAGTCGCCTGCGCCTGCGGACATCGGACCCGGGCCGAGGCGGGTCACGGCGAGGTGGATCCCCTGCTGGCGGGGGTGGAACTGAGCGAATGGCGCCTGGTGGGGCCAGGGCTGGCGGCGCTCCTGGTCGCGCTCGCTCTGCGATTTCGGCTGTCGCGGGCGCGGATTCAGGAATTCTTGGACGAGTGGCTGGGGCTCAAGCTCAGCATCGGCACGATTCATCAGACGATCCACGAAGCCGGCGCAGCGGTGGCGCCGGCTGAAGAGGAACTCGTCTTGGCGGTTCTGGGCAGCACCCTGCTGCACGCCGATGAAACCTCCTGGCCGGAACAGGGCCACCTCCTGTGGTTATGGGTGTTCCGATCGCTGACGGTGACGTTGTATTACATCGCCGGGCGCGGCAAGGAATTAGTCGTCAACGTGTTGGACGGCTTTACCGGCTGGTTGATGACCGATGGTTGGATGGCCTACCGCGACTACCCCCGCCGACTGCGGTGCTGGGCGCATCTGATTCGCAAGGCCCGCGGGCTGGCCCAGAGCGGCGATCGGGAGGCCCGCCGGTTTGGCTTGCAGGTGTTGACGATCC
Organism: Candidatus Contendibacter sp.; assembly: GCA_049290615.1. Lineage (GTDB taxonomy): Bacteria > Pseudomonadota > Gammaproteobacteria > Competibacterales > Competibacteraceae > Contendibacter. The sequence continues at coordinate 442 of JBATNZ010000124.1, read as the reverse complement.
TGGAAACCCTGATGGCGGCGATCTACGCCGCCCGGGAAGGCCCCCCGACCGGCGATTTACCCACCCAGTACGCCCCAGCGCTGGCCGAGTTGCGCACCGCCTGTGAGCAACACCAAAACAGCGATCACGGCAAAACTCACGCCTTGGCAGTCGAGTTGCTCAACGATTGGGAGGCGATCTTCCAGGTGTTGCAACACCCCGACTGGCCGCTGACTAACAATGCCGCCGAGCGCGCCTTGCGTCACTGGGTCATCCTGCGCAAGCTCAGTTTGGGTACCCGTACCCCGGTCGGCTCCCGGGGGGTCGCCTTGCTCGCCAGCGTCATCGATACCTGCCGCCAGCGGGGTCAGGCCCCTTGGCGCTATCTGGAACGCGCCATTGCTGACCGCCGCGCTGGACTACCCCTCGCGCCCTTGCCGCAGCTAGGGGAGTGAACGATTAC
>JBATNZ010000123.1:0-2540 GCA_049290615.1 Candidatus Contendibacter sp. | reverse complement strand
TCGGTGGCGTCGGCGTCGGCGTCGGCGTCGGCGGTGGGCTGCCCTTCGTCGCCGGCGGTCGGCGGGGCGACGGCGGTGTAGTAGATCTGGCCGGTGCTGGTCAGGCCGGCCACCAGGCTGCCCGAGGGCTGCACGTCGACCGCGCCGATGTCCACCACGTCGTTGACGATGCGCGGGAAGCCGGAGCCACGCTGGTCGGTGGCGATCCCCGCCGGAATCCGGGCGTTGTCGCCGTGGTTGAGGGCTGGGCTGCCTGGAACCGGCAGTTGGGTTTGGGTGGGACCGCCGTTGTCGGCGAGGGGACCGATAGCGGTGGCGATGGCGCCGGCCAGCACCAGGTCGCTGGCCGCCTTGGTGACATTGACCAGTCCATCCGCGCCGTTCTCGCCGAACAGGTTGTGGCCCAGGGAGGTGAGAAGCCCAGGATTATCCGACGAATCCCGGTAAATTTCCTTGCCATCGGGCGATATGTTGCCGGCCACGATGCTGTTGGCAATGGCGCCGGTATCACCAGGGGATGGAGGGGATTGGTTATTATAATAGCCCCAGAACCAAATCCCGCCGCCTTGGTTCGCCGAGTTGCCGGACACCGTGCTGTTATTCACGCTCAGCACATGGCCGAAGCTATGGATCCCGCCGCCAGTGCTCGCCGAATTGCCGAACATCGTGCTGTTGTTCACGATGATGATGCCACCGCTGTCCCCGCCGGGGCCTTGGTTGTAAATGCCACCACCGAGGGTCGCCTTGTTGTAGGACAGGGTGCTGTTGTTCACCGTCACTGTACTGTTCCCGCCGGGGACTACATTGGAAATAGCGCCGCCGGAAGTTGCCGAGTTGTTGATTAGGGCACTGTTGTTGACGGTCAGCGTGCCACTAAATTTGTCAACCGCGCCGCCGCGAGCACTCGCTGAATTGCCGGACAACACACAGTTGTTGAGCGTCATCAGGCTTCCGGCTCCATAGATAGCGCCGCCATAGCTAGCAATGGCGCTATCGCCGCGAGCCTTACCGTTTTTCAGGGTCAATTGGTTAATCGTCAACACTTTTCCAGTCATCACGTCGGGAAGGAAGAAAATCCGCGAAGCGTTATTGCCGCTGATCGCCAACGCCGTTGCGCCGGGGCCATTGAGGGTCAGGGCGTCGGTGATTTGGATTTCCCCGGTGGTCAGGGTGATGGTGCCGGTCAAGCCGGCCTGGAAGGCAATGGTGTCCGCGCCGAGGGTCGCGTTGGCGTCGAGCACCGCCTGGCGCAGCGAACCGGGACCGCTGTCGTTGAGATTGGTGACGGTGAAGGTGGCCGCCCCGGCGGGGAGGCTATAAATAGACAATATAATCAATGAGATAAATGAAATGGGGGGGGGTAATGGATGGCGAAACATGGGGACTCCTCCGCGCAAAAGATGCAAATTGAATAGGGCATGACGAACATGCAACTTTGCAAGTGTAGAAAATAAGGAGCAATTTTTCGAGGGTCGTTGCAAAAAGACTGTGGAATCGCCGTTTCAAACCACCCCGGCGCTGCGCGCCACCCCTCCTTAGCCAAGGAGGGGAAAATCCACAGCTTGAATAGGATTGCTATAGCCCCAGCGTCAGCGCCAAATCGTACAGGGGCTTTTTCCGCAGGCCGGTTAGCCTGGCCGCCACGACCACCGCCCGGCTGACCGGAAGTTCCGAGAGTAGCGCTGTCAACAGACGCCGAATCTCGGGCGTATCCGCCTCGGTGGCCACCGGCGCACCCTGCGTCAACACCACAAACTCACCTTTACCGCGATTCGGATCAGCTTCCAGCCAAGTCGTCAGTTCGCTTAAGGACGCGCCCCGCACTTCCTCAAACCGTTTGGTCAATTCGCGGGCGACCACCGCCGGTCGTTCCGCGCCGAACACCGCCGCCAGATCGGCCAGCGTCTCCGCGATTCGATGGCTGGCTTCGAGAAACACCAAAGTACGCTCCTCCGCCGCCAACACCCGCAAGCGTTCGCGACGGGCGGCGGATTTGGCGGGCAGGAATCCCTCGAACACGAAGCGGTCGGTCGGCAGGCCGGCGACCGACAACGCCGCCAGCAGGCTGCTCGGTCCCGGCACCGGGATAACCTTCAGCCCTTGCCGGCGCAGCTCGCGCACCAGCGGAAAACCGGGATCGCTGATCAACGGCGTGCCGGCGTCCGACACCAGCGCCAGCGTTTGACCCTCCCGGAGTCGTGCAATGATCCGCTCCAGCCGGGCGTGCTCGTTGTGTTCGTGCAGCGACAACAGCGGCGTCTCGATGCCGAAATGCCGCAGCAATTGCCCGGTGTGGCGGGTATCCTCGGCGGCGATGCAATTCACCTCCCGCAGCACTCGCAGGGCGCGGGCGCTGATATCCTCCAGATTGCCGATGGGGGTCGCCACCACGTACAGCGCGCCGGATTCGACGGTCATCAATGCCTCCAGGAGAAGCCCGGCTTCAGAGACTGTACAAGAACCCCTCGCCCGCAAGCGGGAGAGGGGCAGGGGTGAGGGTTTCTTTTCAAAGGGTTAGCTCACGAGAGGCTGTACAAAAA
>JBATNZ010000122.1:0-51102 GCA_049290615.1 Candidatus Contendibacter sp. | reverse complement strand
CCCCCTCAATCGAGGGGGAATCCATGAATACCGCTGTCGGCTTGAGTTTTTATACAGCCTCTCAAGCGTTGGTCAGTCAGTCGTCCCCGGCAAGCCGGTTTAACTGCCCGGGGATCTGGGTCCAGGCGCTGAGAGGCGTTTTTGTACAGCCTCTCGTGAGCTAACCCTTTGAAAAGAAACCCTCACCCCTACCCCTCTCCCGCTTGCGGGCGAGGGGTTCTTGTACAGTCTCTGAGATCGCCGACTTGCAGTTGGCTCAAGCCGCCGGAGACTCGGGTCCAGGCACTCAGGTTGGTGGTGTACCAAATCGAGCCGCTGCCCGCCAAGCCGGCCAAATCGGCGTGACCATCGCCGTTGAGGTCGCCTTGGTCACGCATCGAACCGAATGACATGCCGCTGATCGAACCTCGCGGCTGCGGTGGATGCGCCTTGGGTCTGAACGCTATATTCGCGCCTTCAGGTTATTTTTCCCCATGACTGATCGAGGATGTTCCCATGACCATCGTTCTCAGCCCCGAAACCGAAGCCAAGGCAGCGCGAATTCCCAACTTCGCGCAACGGCTGGAGCGTTTTATCAACGACCAATACGCCTTGGAACAGTGGCGGGCGCAACGATCAACAGCGATGCAGACTTCCATAACCCAGGATATCGGAGAAAGTCTGGCCTGTCGGGAAGGACACTGGGTCGCGACCGGCGAACTGCTCGCTGATTTCGACTTGGAACGCTTCATCGAAGAGCAACGCGAACAGCGCATCCGCCAGATGAGCAGCTTATGAACACGGTCCTGTTCGACACTTCGGTGCTGGTTCCCTACTGCATCGCCGCCCATGCCCACCGGGTACGGGCATGGGCGGCCGTCGCGGAATCCACGCGGTCAGGAATGGACTGCTGCATATCGCTGCACTCTCTGGCGGAAACGTTTGCCGTACTCAGCGCCCTGCCCATCAATCCGCGCATTTCCACTGACCAAGCTATGTTCTTAATCGAAATGGAGATTCTACAACGCTTCTCCACCGTACCCCTGTCCGTTGATGCTTACCGGCAAGCCATGATCGATGTCGCGCGGGTCGGACGCAGTGGCGGGGCGATGTACGACGCGCTCATCCTCCAAGCCGCGCGTAATGTCGGTGCATCGCGGCTATATACTTTTAACGACAAACACTTTCGACCTTTGCTGAGGGAAGGTGAACTATTGGAAGTCATCTGTCCGTAACGGGTTTGAGAGACGTAGGCCGCTGAACTGGCCTCATCACCACTCGATGCCAGCACAGCAACGGCGCCGCGAACGCCATATCTAGCCCCAACGCGAGGCCGCGCAAGGCACCTATCAGGATTCGAGTGGGGGATGCGAGCGCCGCCGTCCCAGCCATAAAAAAGCCCCGCCGAAGCGGGGCGTGTTCGAGCGGTGAACAGGATCACTCGAGCGCTGTTCGGTCAGTCGTCCCCGGCAAGCCGGTTTAACTGCCCAGGAATCTGGGTCCAGGCGCTGAGGTTGGTGGTGTACCAAATGGAGCCGTTGCCCGCCAGGCCAGCCAAGTCGGCGTGGCCATCGCCGTTGAGGTCGCCGACCCGCAGTTGGGCCAATCCGCCGGGGACTTGGGTCCAGCTACTCAGGTTGGTGGTGTACCAAATCGAGCCGTTGCCCGCTAAGCCAGCCAAATCGGCGTGGCCGTCGCCGTTGAGGTCGCCGATCCGCAGTTGGGCCAATCCGCCGGGAACTTGGGTCCAGCTACTCAGGTTGGTGGTGTACCAAATCGAGCTGTTGCCCGCCAAGCCAGCCAAGTCGGCCTTCCCGTCGCCGTTGAAGTCACCGACTTGCAGTTGGGCCAGTCCACCGGGGACTTGGGTCCAGGCACTCAGGTTGGTGGTGTACCAAATCGAACCGTTGCCGGCCAGGCCGGCCAAATCGGCGTGACCGTCGCCGTTGAGGTCGCCGACCCGCAGTTGGCTCAAGCCGCCGGGGACTTGGCTCCACCTATGCAAGTCGGTGGTGTACCAAATCGAGCCGTTGCTCGCCAAGCCGGCCAAATCGGCCTTCCCGTCGCCGTTGAAATCGCCAACTTGCAGTTGGCTCAAGCCACCGGGGACTTGGGTCCAGGTACTCAGGTTGGTGGTGTACCAAATGCTGCCGTTGCTCGCCAGGCCGGCCAAATCGGCCTTCCCGTCGCCGTTGAAATCGCCAACTTGAAGCTGGGCGAGTCCGCCGGGGACTTGGGTCCAGGTGCTGAGGTTGGCGGTGTAGTAAATCTGGCCATTGGCGGTCAGGCCCGCTAGCAGCAAGCTGGACGGGCTTGGTCCACCGCCTGCTCTAAAGTTAGCAACAGTATAGGCAGTGTTGTTTAGCGCCTTGCGATTATCGGCGGCCTCGGACTGCCCTTCCGCTATGCCAGTTGGACTGCCTCCATAACTAGCTTCTGGATTTGACCAATACTGGATGCGGGTGCAGTTAAATCCACCAGCAGTACATTTATCATTATAAGCCATGATGGTGCGCCACTTATTGGCTGTATTGACATAGCCATGCGCGTAGGCATAGGGAGCGGTGCCCTTATCCACATACCAATCATGCATCGCTCCCATGTTATGTCCCATTTCATGACCAAATGAGTAGTACCCTGTGGCGCAATTGCGCGCTACCACGCTAAAAGCCTGTTCGGCGAAGGCGGTTGAGACATTACTCATAAAATAACCACAGCCGCACAAGCCTCCACCGTTTTCCACCCACAGGCTCACAATGTCGGCGGTATAGGTATCGCGCCAACCGTGGATATTGTCCAGGTAGCCATCAGTTTTACCTTGCAGCCTCTCCAAGTCGTTCGGACCACTACTACATCCGAGATTGCTAGTTTCGGCATAGCTCACCTGGGCTTTATGCGCCAATCGGATGCGTTGATTGATACCGCTGTTGATATAGGATTGGTTGGTTTCATCCACCCCCAGTTGAACTTCCGCTGCGATATTGGCGGTGGCGGCAGCTGCGGTATCGGTGTAAAGCACCATCACGTCGATGGTTGAGCCGTCGTCTGCTTGCGAACCTGGCGGCAAGTCGATCATCGGGGTGAAGACGGGGATATAATCGGGTTTCCCTTCGGCGGCGTTACCTTCCTGAAAAAAGCTTTGATCAATCTGACGGATTTCGTGCAATCCTTCGGGCGCGGGGCGGATTTGGTAGGTTCCCTGTACGCCGTAATGCTCATCCTCGATCGTGACGTTGCCAGCCATACTACCCTGCTCCACCGTTAAAATGACCTGGCTGTGGGGGGCGTCGGCGATATGCCCGAACCAGCTATATTCAGTCAACGACCGGCGCTCCAGCCGATCCTTAACCGCGGTCAATAGAACATCGTCGAATAGATTCAGCTTGATCCGCTCTGCGCCATCCAGAGAGCTTGCATCAGCCATGCGATTTAGATGAAGTTGCGCGAAATGTCTGCGCATAACCTCTGAGCGTGGCGACGGATTTTGTTGCGTGACGGCGTTGGGAGTGGCCGTTGTCCAAGTGAATAAATTAGGCACAAGGTTATCAGCTAATGCTGATCCCACTAAAAGCCAGCCGGCTGAAAAAAACAGCAAACCACTGTTATGTTTCCAATACTTACGCTCTGAAACATCTGAGTTTTTCATAAATATCACCTTTAAAATGGCATAACTAATCGGTTGCGCTTTCCCGCGAACGACGATCCTGTACGGCGCACGGGACATCCGCAGGGTGTGAATACGGTGTTCCGCGCCATAAAAAACCCCGCCGAAGCGGGGCGTGTTCGAGCGGTGAACAGGATCACTCGAGCGCTGTTCGGTCAGTCGTCCCCGGCAAGCCGGTTTAACTGCCCGGGGATCTGGGTCCAGGCGCTGAGGTTGGTGGTGTACCAGATGGAGCCACCGCCCGCCAGGCCGGCCAAATCGGCCTTCCCGTCGCCGTTGAGATCGCCGACCCGCAGTCGGGCGAGTCCGCCGGGAACTTGGGTCCAGGCACTCAGGTTGGTGGTATACCAAATCGAGCTGTTGCCCGCCAGGCCAGCCAAGTCGGCGTGGCCGTCGCCGTTGAGGTCGCCGACCCGCAGTTGGGCCAGTCCGCCGGGGACTTGGGTCCAGCTACTCAGGTTGGTGGTGTACCAAATCGAGCCGTTGCCCGCCAAGCCAGCCAAATCGGCCTTCCCGTCGCCGTTAAAGTCACCGACTTGCAGTTGAGCCAGTCCACCGGGGACTTGGGTCCAGCTACTCAGGTTGGTGGTGTACCAAATCGAGCCGTTGCCCGCCAGGCCGGCCAAATCGGCATGGCCGTCGCCGTTGAGGTCGCCGACCCGCAGTTGGGCCAGTCCGCCGGGGACTTGGGTCCAGGTGCTGAGGTTGGCGGTGTACCAAATGGAGCCGTTGCTCGCCAGGCCAGCCAAATCGGCCTTCGCGTCGCCGTTGAAATCGCCAACTTGAAGCTGGGCGAGTCCGCCGGGGATTTGGGTCCAGGTGCTGAGGTTGGCGGTGTAGTAAATCTGGCCATTGGCGGTCAAGCCCGCTAGCAGCAGCGTATCGGCGCCCGCCGATTGCAACGTCCAACCAGTATCTTTTAACAAACCCAGTGTGACAGGACCGGGACTATGAATGGACTCGCCATTGGGCAGGGCAAAAGTCATCAAGGCATTGGGCGTGTTGTTGTAGCTTTCCGCCAAGTGCGAATAGCTTGAACCCGATTGCCATGTTGCCGGCGCGTAGAGCGGTACCCGCGCACCGCCGTTGCCGGTATTGGCATTGGCGCCATTGAAATAAATATCGTTACTTTGCAACTGGCTTGCTAGCACGGCGGATGGATTAGGGAATAGCGCCGTGTCAAGCAGTTTTTGTCCAGAGCCGTTCTCGGTGAAGCGGTCGTAGATGTAGGGAGAGCCGTCACGCCCCCATGAGCCCTGACTACCGCTGACCTGCATACTGCCCAGGAATCCCAGGCCGTGAGTAATTTCGTGCAGGACGACGCTGACGAAGTCGACTTGACTGGGTGGGGTATTGCCATCCGTTCCGAAGTACCAGTTAAAGGTGCTGCTGTAGGCACCATAGATATCCGACCGTTCAGGATGCAAATCACTGCCATGCAGGGCGTTGGCGGCTGGCACGGGGTACCATGTGTTGCTGACGGGCGCCCCTGAAAAATTCCGAAAGATACTAATGGGCCCACCGTGTCCCAGCACCCCGGCTGGCAAGTTGTTCGCCCAACAGGCGTCAATCGTGATGGGAACGGGAGACTGCAATTGCGAAGCCCACAGATTGGCTGCGTAAGTAAAAGCGGCTTTAGGTTGATCGGGCCAGGTAATGCAGTTGTCATCCCCCACTGCGCCAGCGGGAAGATAGTTGATGGAGATTGTCGCCTGCACCGCCATCAGTCCCTGTTGCTGCAAAGCCAGTTCCGGCGGCGGCGGTACTCGCAGGGTGGAGATGTAGGAGGGGTCGTGTCGCAGAATGACCTGTCGCGCTGGAGCCATGCTCTCGCCAACTTGCAGCAGAGAGACTGGGCGCGCCTCCGATGTCGCTGAGTCTTCGCTTTCTCCGGCGGCGGCAAGGCTGCTCAGGGGTGGAAGTAGTAAAAGCGTGGTGATGGCTGTAGCCAGATTAAACGTTATGAGCTTCATACTAACATCTCCTTCATCGATGCCTCGTGTGGTAGCGGTCTCGATCTAATACAAGACACGCCATTTGATAGATACTTATATACTACCGCCTCTCGTCAATCTCCTGTTTTCACTAAAGCCTAATCGTCTTTAGCACCCTTGGATCGACTTGCAGCGGCACGATGTCGACGCTGTCGAACCGGGCGCAGCAGTCAACCAAATCTTCTCCGCGGCCCAATGTCGCCAGGCTGCGGCCGTGGTGGGCGTTGCGCGGCAGTTGCGGCGGCCGGGTTTGCCACCGCTCGAACAGCGCCAAGGCGGCAATGGCTTCGTCGTCCCCGACGCGGTCGCGCTCGATGTCGAGCAAGTAACCAACCATTTCAGTATAATCGTACTCCAACGAAAAGCTGCCCCACCAGCACACCGCCACGATCCAGATGGTGTGTGTGTTGGGATGCACCACTTTCCCGGTCACAAAAAAGCCCCGCCGAAGCGGGGCTTGTTCTTTCAGGCCAACCAGCGTTCAGGCAGCGCTTACATCATGTCGCCCATGCCGCCCATGCCGCCCATGCCGCCCATGCCGCCACCCATCCCGCCGCCCGCATCCTTCTTGGGCAGTTCGGCGACCATCGCTTCGGTGGTGATCAGCAGCGAGGCCACGGAGGCGGCGTTCTGCAAGGCAAAGCGGGTGACCTTGGTCGGATCCAGAACACCCATCTCCACCATGTCGCCGTACTCGCCAGTGGCGACGTTGTAGCCATAGTTGCCGCTGTTCTCCAGAACCTTGTTCAGGATCACCGAGGGTTCCTCGCCGGCGTTGGCGACGATCTCGCGCAGCGGCGCTTCCATGGCGCGCAGCGCGATCTGGATACCATGATTCTGGTCCTCGTTGGCGCCCTTCAGTCCCTTGATGGCTTGCAGCGCGCGGATCAGCGCCACGCCGCCGCCGGCCACCACACCTTCCTCGACCGCCGCGCGGGTCGCGTGCAGGGCATCCTCGACCCGGGCCTTCTTTTCCTTCATCTCGATTTCGGTCGCCGCGCCCACCTTGATGACCGCCACGCCGCCGGCCAGCTTGGCGACACGCTCCTGCAACTTCTCCTTGTCGTAGTCGGAGGTCGCTTCCTCGATCTGGCGGCGGACTTGATCAACCCGGCCCTTGATCTCGTCGGCCTTGCCGGCGCCGTCGATAATCGTGGTGTTTTCCTTGGCGACCACGATCTTGCGAGCGGTGCCCAGATCGGCCAGGGTGGTCTTCTCCAGGGTCAGGCCGACTTCCTCGGAAATCACCTGGCCGCCGGTCAGAATGGCGATATCCTGCAACATGGCCTTGCGGCGGTCGCCGAAGCCCGGCGCCTTGACCGCCGCGACCTTGACGATGCCGCGAATGGTGTTGACCACCAGGGTCGCCAGTGCTTCGCCTTCGACATCCTCGGCGACGATCAGCAACGGCTTGCTGGCCTTGGCGACGCTTTCGAGCACCGGCAACAGATCGCGGATGCCGGAAATCTTCTTGTCGTACAGCAGGATCAGCGGATTTTCCAGCTCCGCCGTCATGTTCTGCTGGTTGTTGATGAAATAGGGCGAGATGTAGCCGCGGTCGAACTGCATGCCTTCCACGACATCCAGCTCGTTCTCCAGACTCTTGCCTTCCTCGACGGTGATCACGCCTTCCTTGCCGACCTTCTTCATCGCGTTGGCGATGATCTGACCGATGACTTCGTCGGCGTTAGCGGAAATGGTGCCGACTTGAGCAATCGCCTTGTCGTCGGTGCAGGGCTTGGACAGCTTGCGCAGTTCCTCGACGGTGGCGATGACCGCCTTGTCGATGCCGCGCTTCAGATCCATCGGATTCATGCCGGCGGCAATGGCCTTCATGCCCTCACGGACGATCGCCTGGGCCAGCACGGTGGCGGTGGTGGTGCCATCGCCGGCCACATCGGAGGTCTTGGACGCGACTTCCTTGACCATCTGCGCGCCCATGTTCTCGAACTTGTCTTCCAGTTCGATTTCCTTGGCCACGGACACGCCGTCCTTGGTCACGGTGGGGGCGCCAAAAGCCTTGTCCAGCAGGACATTGCGGCCGCGCGGACCCAGGGTCACCTTAACGGCGTTGGCCAGGACGTTGATGCCGCGCACCATGCGCGAGCGGGCATCATCACCGAACTTGACTTCTTTTGCTGCCATGGGGGGATTCCTCTAAAAACTTTTTGAAACAATCGGATGAAGAATGGGCGCGGACGAACCGGGATGCGCTTACTTCTCGATGACGGCCATGATCTCGTCTTCGCGCATGATGATCAGCTCTTCGCCGTCCACCTTGACCTCGCTGCCCGAATACTTGCCGAACAGGATGTGATCGCCGACCTTGACGTCCAGGGGACGCACGTCACCGTTGTCCAGCAGCTTGCCACGGCCCACCGCCATCACGGTGCCGCGCGACGGCTTCTCGGCGGCGGCGCCCGGCAGCACGATGCCACCCGGACTCTTGGTTTCTTCCTCAACACGCTTGATCACGACCCGATCATGCAACGGCCGAATGTTCATCGGTAACATCTCCATTAGGGGTTAAAAGGGTACTTGACACGACGTTGGCGCTGACCTTGCTAGCACTCGCCTTCAGTGAGTGCTAATCATAGTCAGCGAAAACACTCTGTCAAGAGGTCACCGGTGAAGTGGGGCGAGGGGTGACGAATTTCAAGGGGTGGCGGGGAAAAATGACCGGGTGGTCGGCGGCGCGACCGCGCTTTCAAGAGTCGGCGCGATCCATTCCCGCAGCGCCGTCCCACAGCCGCCAGCCATTCTTGCCCGCCTGCTTGGCGGCGTACATCGCCTGATCGGCGCAGTGGGCCAGTGTCTTGGCCGTGCCCGCGTGGTCGGGATACAGGGCGACCCCGATGCTGGTCGAGATTCGCGCCGGTCCCTGTGGAAGGGTGAAGGGTTGGTTGATCCGGTCGATGATCTTTTGCGCCACGCCCGTGGCATCCTGGGGCTGGGTGATGGTCGTCAGCACCACGGCGAATTCGTCGCCGCCCAGGCGAGCCGCCGTATCGCTCTCGCGCAAGGTGGCTTGCAAGCGCTGGCCGACCTGGCGCAGCAGGTCATCGCCGGCGGCGTGGCCCAGGGTATCGTTGACCATCTTGAAGCCGTCGAGGTCGAGCCCCAGCACCGCCACGGTCCGCCGACCGCGACCGGCCAGCCGCAGCGCCTGCTCCAGCCGGTCCCAGAACAAGATCCGGTTAGGCAATCGAGTCAGCGCATCGAAGTGGGCCAGTTCCCAGTTCTCCTGCTCGCGCAGCCGGCGGTCGGTGATGTCGTTCAGGATCACGATGGCGCCCGTGATCACGCTATCGTGATCTTCGAGCGTGGACCAATGCACACCCAGCCACCGGTCGGCCCGACTCTGGAATTCGCCATCGCCCTCGCGCCTACTTGAGGCCGTTCGCCACCGGCGCTCCATCTCGGCGCGTTGATCGGGGTGAACACAGTCCAGCCAGGAACGCCCCAGCACCGCGGTCGCCGCCTGACCCGTCAGGATGCACCAGGGGAAATTGACGTACTGGCAGTGGCCTTCGGCGTCCACCTCGGCCATGCCGACCGGCGCGGCGGCCAACATGGCCCGGTAACGCTGCTCGCTGAATGCCAGATCGCGGTTGACCCGCCGCAACTCGGCGGTCTGGGCCGCGACTTCCCGCCGTAACTGGTCGGCGTAATCGGCCAACACCCGCTCGGCGACATGTTGGGTGGTAACATCGGTTGCGGCGCCACGATAACCGGCGAAGCGGCCCAGCTCGTCCTGATACGGCAGACCGTTGATCTGCAACCAGCGCACCTCGCCAGCGTGGTTCCGAATACTGAGCAACACTTCCCGGAACGGCCGCCTGGCCCGCAACGCCGTGCTCAACACCTTGCGGTACTCCATCGGGACGGCGTGGACACCGGTCCGCCACCACAGCCCGGTGTTGGGCGCCAGTTCCCACGCCAGCCTGCCGCCAAGCTGCGTGATGCGTCCATCCGCGTTGGTATCCCACAGCAGATCGTTCAATACTCGACTTAGATCGCGGAACCGACCGAGTTCCCAGTCGCGGGCTTCGATGACGCCGCCCAGCAGCAAGCCCATGAGCGCGACGGCGATCATCACCGATTGGTAGTACAGCGCCGCGTCTGGGTGCTCGCGCCACCCCACCAGGATCGCCAACGCCGCGTCCAGCACGAAAATCGCCAAGGTTGCTATCGGCAACCCGCCGGCGATGGTGATCCAGGCTACCGGTAGCAGCACGAACAGGGTCAGAAAGGGGCGCGATGTCGCACCCGATCCCAGCCATGGCGGCGCCTCGAACAGGATGATCAGGGTCAACAGCAACCCCGCGAAACAGGTGGGCCAGAACCACCACCGCCCACGCTGGATTTGTGGAAACGGTTGCCGCCAGCGGCCCCACTGAAGCCAATCGCGCAGGCGCGGACTCAGATGCACCAGCAGCAGCGGGGTGACGGTGATGATGCCGATGAAATCGCCGATCAGCCAGTGGAACCAGGCTTTGGGCCATTGCTCGAAGATAATGGATCCGACGTACAGCAGTCGCGCCGCGCCGGCGCTCGCCGACAACAGACTACCCAGCAGCGCCACACTCAAAAACCGGCCGATATAGGCCTGATTAGCAAAATTATTATAGGTCCGACCGGCGTTCCAGGCCCGCAACGCCAACGCCGACAACAGGTAAGCAGCCACCGCGATCATCGGACTTGCGAGGCGATCGACCAGCGATTGCGAGGATAAAAACGGTGAGGGCGCCATCATCCACGGCAAGCCACCCAGCGATAACCCAACGAGCAGCGCCGGTAAAAGTGCTCGCCAGCCGAAGGTCAACAGGACGAAAAAGAGCAACCCCGCCGGCGGATACCACAAGCTGACCTGGTTGCCGAAGGCGCCAAGCACGGAAGCGCTGAACCAGGTGGCGTACCAGAGGACGAAGTAGGCAAGCCAGAATGCCAGCAAGCGTCGCTGTTCCGGTCGCCCGCGCCGGAAAAATTCCGGCTTGTTTCCGACTAGGGAACCAGATGGTGGCGTGGCGTCAGGCGATGGTTGCATGGTGCTGAACAGGGGGCGGTAGTGGGCGGACGCTTCAGTCCCGGCATAACAATGGCGACGGCAACCGCCATGGTCGGTCATAGTCCATAATCGCCGTCGACCAGAGACATTTTCTAAAATACAGCTTTTATCTGAAAAGATACACTATGAACCGATTGCCACTAATCATTCTTTGCACCTGTCCGGACCCAGCCACCGCCGAGCGCATCGCCGAAACCGTGGTGGGCGAGCGGCTGGCCGCCTGCGTCAACATCGTGCCGGGCCTGACCTCGATCTACCGCTGGGAGGGCCAGATGCAGCGCGATTCCGAGCTGTTGCTGCTGATCAAGACCCGCCAGGCGGTCTACCCGTTGCTGGAGGCGCGCATCCGCGAATTGCACCCCTACCAGGTGCCGGAGATCGTCGCCCTGTCGATTCGGGCCGGGTCGGCCGCTTATCTGGACTGGATCGCGGACCACACGGGGACGCCGGCATGAAGCGGTCGCGCCGGGCGTGGCCCTGGCTGGCGTTGCTGCTGGCGCTGCTGGCGGGACCGGTGGCGGGCGGGCTGCTCGACCGCTTTGGCGGATCGTCCCAGGACCGGATTCTTGAAGCCGATCAGGCGTTCCAGTTGACCGTCAGCGCGCCCGACCCGCTGACCATCGAGGCCCGCTGGATCATCGCGCCCGGCTATTACCTGTACCGCGATAAATTTCGGCTGAGCCTGCTGGACGCCCAGGGCCTTGTCATCACCGGGATGGAAATCCCGCCCGGCGAGCCGAAGGACGATCCGTATTTTGGCCCGCAGCAGGTCTTTCACGGCGAAGCCGTCAGCATCGCCCGCCTGCGACGCGAGTCGTCCGGCGCGCAGACCGCGCGGTTGCAAGCCGATTATCAAGGTTGCGCCGAAATTGGGGTCTGCTATCCGCCGCTGAGCCAAACCGTGAGCGTGACCCTTCCGGCAACCTCCACTCTCCCGCCAGCGGGAGAGAAAGAGGAAGTGGGGGCGAAGGTCAGCCATCCGACAATCAGCGCGCTTGCCACCCTGCCCTCTCCCCCACCAGTGGGAAAAACAACCGAACGCAACGAAGCGGAACAGGATCGGCTGGCGCGATTACTGGGCGAACAACGGTTCCTGGCGATTCCCGCATTCTTCGGTTTCGGTCTGCTACTGGCTTTCACGCCCTGCGTGTTTCCCATGGTGCCGATCCTGTCCAGCCTGATCGCCGGGCAGGGTCCGAACCTGACCCGCCGGCGGGCGATCCTGCTATCGCTGACTTACGTGCTAGCGATGGCGGCGACCTATACCGTCGCCGGCGTGCTGGCGGCGCTGCTGGGGCAGAACGTCCAGGCGTGGTTCCAAAACCCGTGGGTGATCGGTGCGTTCAGCACACTGTTCGTGTTGTTGGCGCTCTCCATGTTCGGCGTGTACGACTTGCAGTTGCCGGCTTATCTGCAACATCGCCTGGCGGAGTGGAGCAACCGCCAGCGCAGTGGCCAGCACGCCGGCGTGGCGGTCATGGGATTCCTGTCGGCGCTGATCGTCGGTCCCTGCGTCGCCCCGCCGCTGATCGGCGCCCTGACCTTTATCGCGGTCACCGGCGACATCGCGCTGGGCGCGGTCGCGCTGTTCGCCCTGAGTTTGGGAATGGGTGTACCGCTGTTGATCATCGGCGCATCCACCGGCCATTGGCTGCCGCGCGCCGGGCACTGGATGGAGCGGATCAAGATGGCGTTCGGCGTATTGCTGCTGGTGGTGGCCTTATGGCTGCTGGAACGCATTCTGCCGGCGGCGATCAGTATGGTGCTGTGGGCGACGCTGCTCATCGTCATCGCGACCTACATGGGCGCCTTGCAGCCGGTGGTGCATGGCGCGCCGGCCTGGCGCACTTTGGTCAAGGGCCTCGGCTTGGTGCTGCTGATCTACGGCGTCCTGCTGCTGGTCGGCGTGGCGGCCGGCGGGCGCGATCCCCTGCAACCGCTGCGCGGGGTTGGCCTGATTGCCAACGCCAGCGAAGCGCCGGCGCTGCCGTTTCGCCGGGTCAAGACCGTAGCCGAGGTGGAGCGGGCGGTGCGCGAGGCTGGCGGCCGGACGGTGATGCTGGATTTCTACGCCGACTGGTGCGTGAGTTGCAAGGAACTGGAACGCTACACCTTCGCCGACTCCGGGGTGCGGGCGGCGCTGGCCGGGATGGTGACCTTGCAAGCCGATGTCACCGCCAACGCCGCCGTCGATCAGGCGTTGCTGCAACGATTCGGCGTTATCGGCCCGCCGGCCATCCTGTTCTTCGGTCCGGACGGGCAGGAACGTCGCGAACGACGGGTGGTGGGATTCATGGAGGCAGCGCCGTTCAGGGCGCATGTACGGCAATTTTAGGGGTCCAGAACACGGCACCATCAGGATTGGCTCAATGTGGATCCTTCTGTAAATTTTCCTGTGATAGAACGCCTTCCATGGCTACATTAAGGATAGCCGGAATCCGAGCCTACCCCGAATTCCGGTTATCTTAAAAGTCTACGCCAAATACACCTGCTCCAACGCCCCGCGCGCGACATTGCCCTTGCCGTCTTCCGCCTCGATGTAATAGCGCACGTCGCCCGCGCCGACCGGCAGCTTGGCGGTGAAGTAATTCGCCGTGATGGCCGCGCCGGTCTGCGACGGATACGGACCGTTGTCGGTCATCGCGGTGCGGGTTTCCCCCGTGGCGGCGCGCAGCACCAGCGTCACCCGCTTCAGGCCGGCGATGTCGTGGACGAAGGTATGCACCGTCCCCTCGCGCGGCGCGTCGAGCAAGCAACCCTGACCCCAGCGCTTGCCGCCCGGATTTTCCGGCGTGACCCACGGCGCGAAAATAGTGGGGCCGGTGCGATCCTTGCCAGCGGTCAGCAGCGCATCCACCGCGCTCTTGACCATGCTATAGCCTTTGTTCGCCGCATTGGTGACTTGCTGATCCCAGACGTGCTGCCCGGTCCAGTACCAATAGCAACTGGTCTCGGCGGCCAGCATCAGCCAATTAATATCGTCCAGCCACGGCTTGCCGGGATCGGCGTCCTCCAGCGAGTGAACCACGTTTTGGAACGCGGTCAGCACCGCCCAGGAATTGAGATCGGGCGAATACGGCTGGTCGTAGCGGCTGAACCACTTCATGAACTGCGGATCGCCGTTGTCGGCGCCGCTCCAGGAACCCGGCTCAATGTGCGCGGCCTGTGAAGGATCGGGCGGGAAGCGGTCCAGATAGTCGTGAACCGTGGTGAGTTCAAAACGCGGATCGCCCTGCAACCATTGCACGAGCCGCCCGGTATTATGGTTGTAATAGCTGTCCGCGCCGCCGCCGTGGTTGTCGCCGTCGGAATGCAGCAGGAAGAACGGCGGATGCTGGGGATCAAAGTTGCCGGTATCGACGATCTGGTTATAAACCTGCCCCAGCACGTCGGGATATTGCAAGGCTCCGAAACCGCCGCGCGCGTCTTCGTTGCCGATGTAGCGCTCCGCCGGCACCGCGATGATTTTGTGAACCTGGCCGTCCGGGTCTTCATACTGCACATATTCCGGGCGCAACAGGCTCGGCGAAATCCGCGAACCAGCCCAGATGTTGCGCAGTTGCAGCCAGTCGTTGACCGGCGGGTTGACTTGCTCGGCGGGATTGGGCGGCAACATACCTTCGTTGATCCCGGCGTAGGGATAGTCCTTGCAAGCCCGGAAGCGATGGATGGAGTCGTAGATCACGGCCTTGACCCCGGCCTGATTCAGCGCCGGAATCATGCGGATATGAAAGGCGGTTTCCGGCGGGAACATCACGCTGGACGCCTCGATGCCGAACGCCGCGCGGACGATGCCGCGATGCCATTCCACCTGCTTGACGATGTTGCGGGCCGGGGTCAGGGCCATCAACGGATGGAAGAAGCCGAAGGCCACAAAATCCACGCGGGGATGGCCCAGCACCGTTTTTTCTTGGGCGACGGCGCGCAGTTCGTTGTTCCAGCCGCCGAACCGCCCGCCGCACAGCCCGTCGGCGGCGCAGCGGTCCAATTGTTCGATCAGCGAGCCGCTCCAACTGGTGGACAGCCCGGCGTGGGGCAGGCCGCCACCGACGTACTGGCGCACGGCGGTCGGGATGAAATGGGTGTAGGGACCGCCGCGCGCCCCGAAGATCGAGTCCTTCTCGCCGTCCCAGTACAGCCGGTCGGTGGCGTTGTAGTAGGGCTGGTGCATGTGCTTGTGGATGCCGAAATACAACTTGACCGGAGCATCGCCCGGTCCGGTTGCTACACGGATGACCGGCTTGAGCTTGGCGTTCGGTGCGAGCCGCAGCCGACGAAATTCCTTGATCCAGTCGTCGCCGCCGGCTTGGCGAATATCGGCCTTGCGGCAACCTTCCGCCTGTACGTTGATGTCGCCGGGCCACAGTAGCCCGGCGGCAATGTTGGCGGTGTAACGGTACTCGCCGTCGGCAACGGCCTCCTTCAGCGTCTGGCCTTTGATCAGGTGCGGCCGGTCCGGTGCGTGCAGGATCAGTTGCGGGAATGGAATCATCCCATCGGCGACGAAGGTGATGGTAAAGGCCGGATTCTTGCCGGATTCGTCGCATTGCAGCGACTCGGGCAGGTCGATGCGCAGGATACGGGTGAAAACATCAGTCATTGCACAACCTCGCTTGGGTGCTTGCTATTGCCTGGATCATTTTAATCCGGTTGACACGAATTGCCGCTCGAACCCGTTCGAGCATGATGGCCGCAGCCATCAAACTCGCCAAGCCCGATAACAAAAACAACCGTTTCTTGTAAAATCAAGGTGTTGTTGACGTAAGAGTCCGCTAACAGGCGATTTTCGTGCAGGTTATCGCCAGCGGCGAGGCCAGATCGATCAACTGGTGCGCCGAGCCGCCGCGCGCAGGGCGGTGTCGTCCAAGGTATAAGCGCGGGCGAAGCCGCCGACGAAGCGGATGCGGGCCGGGGTCAGGCGTAGCAGCAGGAAATCGCCAAACTCGAAGCGCGGCGTCGAAGCAGGCAGCGTTTCTTGATAGTGTCGCGACATTTCCCGATAATCCGTACTATCCTTGGGAAGGACTGTCACTCTACCTTGGATCATCACCCGCGCCAGCGTCTGCGGGTCTTCGCTGTCCCGTTCCGGTTCGCTGATTGCCAGCCCGGCGCGCGGATCGGCCAGCAGATTGCGGGTGTGGGCCGCCAGGGTGCTAAGATGCAACAGAAAGCCGCCGAAATCGACCTCCGGGACGTAGGCCACCCAGGACGCTTCCGGCCCTTCGGGTTCCTGGGTGGCCAGCGCCGCCCAGCGCCGGCTGCGGATGAGGTCCGCCATCAAGTGCTGTTCTTCAAGATTCATTCGGTGTTGTTCCTCGAAACGGCGGGGATGGGAGGAGCCGCTTACGGCAGCGCCGCCCAGTCCACCGCGCACTGATTCAATCCCCGCCGCTGTAGCGCCCACAGCGGCGACAATTCCCGCAGCCGGCGCACCGCCGCGCTCACCGCCGCGATGGTGTAGTCGATCTCCTCGGCCGTGGTGAAGCGACCCAGGCTGAAGCGCACCGCGCCGCGCGCCCGAAACTCGTCGCGGCCCATCGCCCGCAGTACGTGCGACGGCTCATGGCCAGCGGAAGTGCAGGCGGAACCGGTGGCAACGGCAATCTCCGGCAGCGCCGCCAGCAGCGCCTCGGCGGCGATGCCGGTGAAGCCGAGGTTGAGAATGCCGGCCACGTTCCGCTCGGGATGGCCGTTCAGCTCGACATCGCCCAACCCCGCCAACCCTTGCCACAGCCGGCCGCGCAATTCCCGAATCCGGGCCTGTTCGGCGGCCATATTCTCTCCGGCGATGCGAAACGCTTCACCCATCGCGACGATCTGATGAGTCGGCAGCGTGCCGGCCCGCAATCCTCGTTCCTGGCCACCGCCGTACAGTAGCGGCTCCAACCGTATCCGGTTCGGCTGCTGGCGCACGACCAGCGCACCGATGCCCTTGGGGCCGTACAGCTTGTGCGCGCTCAGGCTCAGCAAATCCACCGGTAGCGTTTGCAGATCGAGCGGCAGCTTGCCGGCGCCCTGGGCGGCGTCCACATGCAGCAAGACGCCACGCGAGCGGGTGATAGCGCCGATGGCGGCCAGATCCTGGACCACGCCGGTTTCGTTGTTGACTTGCATCAGCGATACCAGAACGGTGTCGGGCCGCAGCGCCACCGCGACCCGTTCCGGCGAAATCAGCCCCTCCGGGTCCGGGTCGAGATAGGTGACCGCGCAACCCTCCCGTTCCAGCCGCCGGCAAACATCGAGCACGGCCTTGTGTTCGGTCTGGCTGGCGACCAGATGCCGGCCCTTGCGGGCATGGGCGCGCATGGCGCCAAACAAAGCGAGATTGTTGGCCTCGGTCGCGCCGGAAGTCCAGACGATTGCGCCGGGATCGGCGTCGAGCAGGGCGGCGACGTGCGTCCGGGCGGTTTCGACCGCCCGGGCTGCCGCCCGACCGAAAGCGTGGGTATTGGAGGCAGGGTTGCCGAAAATGCCGTCCTGGCCGAGATGCTGGCTTAGGACGACGGCGACCCGCGGATCCATCGGCGTGGTCGCCGCGTAATCCAGATAGATCGGCAATTCCATCGCATCGTGGCGGGATTGGGAACCCGCGACGCCTACATCATGGCGGGGGCGATGAAACGCTCGGAGGAGCGGTCGCGGCGCCGACCGTTCTGGCGATGGATCACGTCGCAGACCGCCGGGCGCTCGACGAACTGCGCCAGGGTGATGCCTTCCAGGAAAGTAAAAATCTGTCGGCTGAGATCGGTCCACAATTCGTGAGTCAGACAGCGCCGGCCGCCCTGGCAATTCTCGTTGCCACAGCAGCGGGTGGCGTCCAGCCGTTCGTCCACGGCGCTGATGATATCGGCGACCGTGATTTGGTCCGGCGAATGCGACAAGCGGTAACCACCGCCGGGTCCACGCACCCCTTCCACCAGGCTACGCTTGCGCAACTTGGCGAACAACTGTTCCAGATAGGACAGCGAAATCCCTTGGCATTGGGAAATTTCGGTGAGTGTAATGGGGCCATATCGGTCGTGAATGGCCAAGTGCATCATGGCGGTGACCGCATAGCGGCCCTTGGTTGAGAGTCTCATGGCATTACTCCACAGGTGACGTTTCCGGGAAATCAATTCCTGAGTATTGAGTAGGGAAACTATATTAACCGACTAACTTAGTCAACTAATAAGTGGAATAAAGCCCAAAAATTTTCCTGAATTCCCCGGCGGGGGTTCAGGCCGGATGGTCGGGATGGCCAACGAAACGATGGCCTTGGCGCAGGCAGTAGCCGAGCCATTTGTAGAGAAAGCGGTTGATCCGCCAGCGGGTGAACAGTGGCGCGTCTTTCACCCAGTGGTGGGCGAGGATATCGGTGGCGCAGGTCGAGTGGTGGCGTGGGTGGGCGTCCATCACTTCGGCCTGGCGAGCATCGTGATAAACCCGAATCCGCAAGTTTGGCTCGGCGATGATCGCGCCATCGTCCTGACCAAATTGGTAGGTCAGAATCAGTTCGCTGGTGTAGCGGCAGCGCTCGACAACTCGCAAATGCAGATCCAACCCGCCGGATACCCGCGATACACACCCAACCCGCGCGGTCGGCATGACCGGCAGCAGCCGACGCATACCGATGTAATTGTGCTCGTACAAGTCCATCAGCGCCGCGAACGTACCCGGCCGATCATGCGCGAGCGGCCCGCGATGGGAAGGGCGGAGCAGGATCATCGCTTCACGCGCCGAACACGGGGAGGGGTTCCAGCCGCCAACCCGCCGCGTCGCATCTGAGTACGCTGCCCTGCTTATGCCAGTCACCCAGCACCGCCCGTCGCGCCGGCTGGCCATCGAGACCCCAGTGATGAACCGCCGGCCGGTGGGTGTGGCCGTGGATCAGGCGGTGAACGTTATGCGCGCGCAGTACCTGGTCCACGGTGGTCGGATTAACGTCGGTGATGTCAACAGCTTTTTGCCGGGTGGCCCGCCGGCTGGTTTCCCGCAACTGGCCGGCCAGCGCCCGCCGCTGCGCCAGGGGCAGGGCCAGGGTCCGCGCCCGCCAGGCGGGATCGTGGACCTGGGCGCGAAACGCCTGATACTCGACATCGTCGGTACACAGGGTATCGCCATGCAGCAGTAAAACCCGCTCGCCCACCAGTTCGATGACCCCGCTTTCCGGCAACAGTTGTATCCCGCTGGCGGCGGCAAAGCGCTCGCCCAGCAGGAAATCGCGGTTGCCGTGCAGGAAATAGGTGGGGACACCCTGGTCGACCAAGGTCCGCAAGGCGGTCGCGACCGTCCCGCCAAGTTCCGCGTCGTCGTCATCGCCGATCCACGTTTCGAACAGATCGCCCAGGATGTACAGCGCCTCGGCCCGCCGCGCCCGTCGCTCCAGGAAATTCAGGAACAGGGTGGTAATGGCGGGACGCGCCGGTTCCAGGTGCAAATCGGAGATGAACAACGTAGCCATGAGGCTATTCGCCGATGACTTCGGTTTTCTCGATGATCACATTCTCGACCGGCACGTCCTGATGACCACGCCGGGGGGTGGTAGCCACCTTGGCGATGGCGTTGACCACGTCCATGCCGTCCACCACCCGGCCGAACACGCAGTAGCCCCACCCTTGGCTGGTTGGGCCGCGATGGTCGAGAAAATCGTTGTCCTTCAGATTGATGAAAAACTGCGAGGTGGCGGAGTGGGGGTCGGAGGTACGGGCCATGGCCACGGTTCCGATCTGGTTTCTCAGCCCATTATCGGCTTCGTTGCGAATAGGCGGGCGGGCGGGCTTCTGGTCCATGTCCGGGTTAAGACCGCCGCCTTGGATCATGAAGTTGGGAATCACCCGGTGAAACAGGGTGCCTTCGTAGAACCCGTCCCGGGCGTATTGGAGAAAGTTGGCGGCGGTGACCGAAGCGCGGGCGTGATCGAGTTCGAGGGTGATGACGCCGAGAGTGGTGTGCAGTTTGATCATGGCGATGATTTCTTGACCGGTTCGGGGGCTGGGGTGGCTGGTGCGGTGGGTTCGGCAGCGGGGGCAGTGGTCGGCAACACGGTGACCGACTGGAGGACCACCGGCGTCGTGGGTACGTCGCGGAAGCCCGGCCCGCCAACGCCGGTGGGGGTTTGGCGGATTTTATCCACGACCTCCATGCCGCCGACGACCTGGCCGAACACGGCGTAGCCCCAGCCTTGCGGCGTCGATGATTTATAGTCCAGGGCTGCGTTGTCCTTGACGTTGATGAAAAACTGGGCGGTGGCGGACTGAGGATCGCTGGTGCGGGCCATGGCGACCGTGCCGCGCAGGTTTTGCAGGCCGTTGTCAGCTTCGTTCCTGACCGGGGCGCGGGTCGGCTTTTGCTGGAAATCGGCGGTGAAGCCGCCGCCCTGGATCATGAAGCCGTCGATGACCCGGTGAAAGATCGTGCCGTTGTAGAACCCTTCCCGGGCGTAGGCGAGGAAGTTTTCGACGGTCTTGGGCGCTTTGTCGTCGGCCAGTTCCAGGGTGATGGGGCCGAGGCTGGTGTCCAGCCGGACCTGGGTTCCGGCCAGCACGCTTCCGCTGGCCCAACCGAGCATGGCTACAGCAAGTAGCAAAGGTGTTTTACGCATGGGTAGTCGCTTGGTTACGGGATGAAGAAAACATGATAACCAGAGGAGACGCGCGCCGCCAGATTTGGCGGGCGCGAAAGCTTTCCGTTACCATGCCCCGCCTATGACCACCGAAAACGTCAAAATGCGCTTCGCGCCCAGTCCCACCGGCTATTTGCACTTGGGCAACGTCCGCACCGCGCTGTTCAACGCGCTGCTGGCCCGGCGCTGGGGCGGCCGGTTTCTGCTGCGGATCGAGGATACCGACCAGGAGCGCAGCCGTCCCGAATATGTCGCGGCGCTGCTGGAAGACTTGCGCTGGCTGGGTCTAGATTGGTGGGAAGGGCCGGAGGTCGGCGGCGCGCATGGCCCCTACGCCCAGTCGGAACGGACGGCGATCTACGCCGAATATTACCGACGGCTGGAAAGCGCGGGCCAGGCCTATCCCTGCTTCTGCGCGCCGGCGGAGCTGGCGCTGAGCCGCAAGGCGCAACTGGCGGCCGGTCGTCCACCGCGCTATGCCGGTCCCTGCGCCCGGCTGAGCGAGACCGAACGGCAAGAACGGCTGGACCGGGGGCTGCAACCGACCCTGCGTTTCCGGGTGCCAGTGGGGCGAACGGTGGAATTTACCGACCGGGTACGCGGCCCGCAGTGCTTCGCCAGCGGCGACATCGGCGATTTCGTCATCCGCCGGGCGGACGGAAGTCCCCAGTTCTTCTTCGCCAACGCGGTGGACGATGCGCTGATGGGAATTACCCATGTGCTGCGCGGCGAAGACCATCTCACCAACACCCCGCGCCAGTTGCTGTTGCTGGAAGCGCTGGGACTGCCCGCGCCGGAATACGGCCATCTGGCGCTGATCGTCGGCGCCGACGGTGGGCCACTGTCCAAGCGCGAGGGTGATCTCAGCCTGCGCGAGTTGCGAGCCGCCGGCTACCTGCCGGAGGCGTTGCTGAACTACTTGGCGCGACTCGGCCATGCCTACGACCGGGACGAGTGGATGGAACCGGCGGAACTGGCCGCCGGGTTCGCGCCGGAGCATCTGGGCCGCGCCCCGGCCCGCTACGACGAGGCGCAACTGCTGCATTGGCAAGGCGAGGCGGTGCGACGCGCGGACCCGGAGCGACTGTGGGACTGGATGGGAGCTGCGGTCCACCAACAGGTATCGCCCGATAGCCGGGACGACTTCATCGCCACGGTTCGGCCCAACATTCGGTTTCCCGCCGATGCGCACTTCTGGGCGGAGCGATTGTTCGGCGCGGACTTGATTCCGAGCGATGATGGTCGGGCGGTGATCGCGGCGGCGGGGCCGGCGTTTTTCGTCCACGCCCTGGCCGCCTATGCTCAAC
The DNA here is from genome assembly GCA_049290615.1 of Candidatus Contendibacter sp. GTDB lineage: Bacteria > Pseudomonadota > Gammaproteobacteria > Competibacterales > Competibacteraceae > Contendibacter. The sequence continues at coordinate 29,489 of JBATNZ010000122.1, read as the reverse complement.
ACGGCGCCGCCTTGCAGCCGCTGGTCGAAGATCTGAAGCGGCGCACCAGCTTGAAGGGCAAGCACCTGTTCATGCCCCTGCGGGCGGCGTTGACCGGCGAAACCCATGGCCCGGAACTGGCCCGCGTGCTTGACCTGATGGCGCCAGAGCGGGTCCGCCGCCGTCTGCAAGCCTGTATTCGATCCGGCTAGCGTTTGCCCCATCAAACCCCGATGACAAGTCGCCCGTTGCCCCATGAGAACTGTCCATGTTGCGGATTTTCAATAGCCTGACCCGCCAGAAAGAGGAATTTCGGCCCATCGAACCGGGCAAGGCGCGAATGTACGTGTGCGGTATGACGGTTTACGACCACTGCCACGTCGGCCACGCACGGGTCATGGTGGTGTTCGACGTGGTGCTGCGCTGGCTGCGCGCCAAGGGTTACGAGGTGACCTACGTGCGCAACATCACCGACATCGACGACAAGATCATCCGCCGCGCTGAGGAGAACGGCGAGGATTTCCGGGCATTGACCGCGCGCTTCATCCAGGCCATGCACGAAGATCTGGCTTCGCTGGGGATTCTGCCACCGACCCACGAACCCCGCGCCACCGAGGCGATGGCGGACATACTCGCCATGATCCAGACCTTGCTGGACAAGGGCTTCGCCTATGTCGGAACCCGTGGCGACGTGTATTACGATGTCAGCCGCTTCGAGCGCTATGGCCAACTGGCCAACAAGAAGCTGGACGATTTGCGTTCGGGCGCGCGGGTCGAAGTCGAGGAGGCCAAAGACGATCCGCTGGACTTCGTGTTGTGGAAGGCCGCCAAGCCCGGCGAGCCAAGTTGGCTGTCGCCGTGGGGCGAGGGCCGGCCGGGTTGGCATATCGAATGCTCGGCGATGTCCACCCGCTGCCTGGGCGAGCATTTCGACATTCACGGCGGCGGCATGGACCTGAAGTTTCCCCATCACGAAAATGAGATCGCCCAATCCGAGGCGGCTAGCGGCCAGCGCTATGTGAATCTCTGGATGCACAACGGCTTTGTCCAGGTGAACGAGGAGAAGATGTCCAAGTCGCTGGGCAACTTCTTCACCGTGCGCAAGGTGCTGCAACGCTACTTGTCGGAGGAGGTGCGGCTGTTCATCCTGTCCAGCCATTATCGGGGGCCGCTGAATTATTCGGATGATAATCTGGAACACGCCAAGGCTTCGCTGACCCGGCTGTACACGACGCTGCGCGGCCTGCCGGTCCTGGATGCGCCGGTCGACGAGGGCTGGCGCGCTCGATTCGAACAGGCCATGGACGATGATTTCAACACGCCCGCGGCGTTGGCGGTGCTTTTTGACCTGGTGCGCGAGGTCAACCGTCTGCGAACCGAGGATGAAGCGGCGGCGGCGCGGTTGGGTGCTAGCCTGAAGTATTTAGGCGGGTTTTTAGGGTTATTGGAAAGCGATCCTGAAATATATCTGCAAAACTCTTTGGCCAATAACGACATGAGTGGGACGGCTGTATTGCCTACGTTGTCGGCGCGAGGAATTGCTGGACCTTTAGACGAATCCGCGATTGGAAAGCTAATCGCCCAGCGCGCCGCCGCCCGCACGGCGAGGAACTGGGCCGAAGCTGATTGGGTTCGGGTATTGTTGCGGGAAGCGGGGATCGTGCTGGAGGATACGCCGAAGGGCACGACTTGGCGGCGGGATTGAAAAATTGGCTTGACGCCGGCTGGATTCAAAAATAGAATTTTAGGTTCCGCATGGAATCGCGGGAGCGCCAAGATGGGTGGATTCGCGAACGGGGTATAGCGCAGTCTGGTAGCGCACCTGCTTTGGGAGCAGGGGGTCGTGGGTTCGAATCCCTCTACCCCGACCACGGCGCGGGCAAGGCGACGGCTCTGGGGTGGTTCATGACACCGCGCCCGTAGCTCATGCGGATAGAGCATCAGCCTTCTAAGCTGAGGGTAGCAGGTTCGAGTCCTGCCGGGCGCGCCAGATTCCCGGCTGATGATGTGAAGTGGCAATGGTGGGCGTAGCTCAGTTGGTAGAGCCCCGGATTGTGGATCCGGTCGTCGTGGGTTCGAGTCCCATCGTCCACCCCAAATTTAACGCTTGCTTTTCAGAACGGTTTTTGGTTCCATCCGCGTTCGTTTTTGGGCCGTTAGCTCAATTTGGTAGAGCAGTTGACTCTTAATCAATTGGTTGTAGGTTCGAGTCCTACACGGCCCACCAAAGAATACAAGGGGTTAGGCGAAAGCCTAGCCCCTTTCCTTTTGTCCGTTGTCCATTCGTTGTCCAGTTACCGGAAAGCACTGGCGATTGTCCGCAACAGCCGGGGCGCGATATTCAATGGGGCGGGTCGGCCAGGTCTAGCCGGCGTTCAATGCGTTCCACGCGCCGCTTGAGACTGTCCATGTCGGATTTCCCGGAATAGACGGCGGTAGTCAGTGCCCCTAGCTGTTGCCCCATGGCGGAAATCTCCACGCGGATGGCGGCCAATTCCTCACCATGCCGGGCTTGCGTGGCGCGGATTGCCCGCAAGTGTTCCAGGGTCACGCTGGCGAGTTCGTCGGGAGTCATGGCGGGTTCCTCAAATCACTTTGGCCAGGCGGGCGAGAATGCCCACGATCAAGGTGGTTTGCAGAATGCCCACGCCCACGACCCAGCGAATCATTTCAGCCTTCAATTCCGCCGCGTCCCGCCTCAGTTCCGCCCGCAACAGGTCAATATCCGGTTTGGTGGCCAAATCGGCAATGCCCGACTTGAGCACGGTCGCCAGCGCGGCGGCTTGCGCCTCGGCCTGCTTTTCTTCAACGCCAGCATCTCGCAACGTCTTGACGTAGGCGAGAGTGTCAAAGGTGATCGTGCTCACGGCTGTTTTCTCGTTGCTGTCCGGGCTTGCCGATACTGCTTCACCAGGTCAACGACAGCGGGCTTAAGCGCGGTCGGGATGCGCACCATGACGCTGTTTCGCCCGGTAGCCGGTCGCCCTCGGCGCGGTTTCTCTGTAGTCTCCATCGCATCGCCCCATGATAATTGAGCTCTGAATATTCAGGCTAGCACGATAATCACGGGAACGCCTTTATTCAAGCGGATTATCGAGGATTGCGGTCTCTTGAATTTTCGTAAAGGGAACGTAGGTGAACAGCGGCTTTTCGGCGGGGTGGTGACTGTCGAGCGTGATAATGTTCAGCGCGGTAGCCGGCCAGAACGCCATGCGCGGTGCGCTTCATCGCGGCTTCAGCGCCGCCATGGCCTGTTCAAGCGCTTCGATCTTCTGAATGATCTCGGTCACTTCCAAAACCTTCGCTTGCGCCAGCAACAACGCCATGACCTCGCCGGCCTGGTCGGGCGTCATCGCGCCGGTCTGTACCGCGCCCATAACGGCATCGGGTTCAATAGGGACGGGCGTGGTCGGCGCGCGGGATTCGGGCTTGAGGGCAGGTAGCGTGCGTTCCAGAATCAGCCGGGCGGCCTGCACGTCGCCATTTTTCGCTTGCAGAAGCAGAACGTCCAAAAGATCGGGCACGGCGCTCATCAGCTTGGCTCGCAATTTCTGGGTCCGGTTGCAGCCGGGCGGCTTGCCCCGTGGGTTGCCGGACCTTCCTTTCTCGTAGGCCATGACTGAAAATTTCAGGCGCTTTCAGTCGGGACGGCCAGATAACACTGATAGGCTTCATCCGAAACGAAGTCTTCTCGCGTCAGCGGTGCCTAATAACGATCCAGGCCAAGGTAGACTTCGATGAGGATTCGGCGGGCTTCAAGCTCATCGAATGCTTCGCCGGGTAATGGCGGCGACAGCAAACCGTCAGCCGTGGGATCGTTGCGCATGGCGTCCAGAAACGCCTGATCCTCGGCGCTCACCGGCTGGGCCAGCAACGCCTGGATCATGTCCTCGGTTACGGCGTCAAGGCGTTCCATCGGGCGTTTCAAGTTCATGCTGCTCCAATGTGGCTATCTGCTGCTGGGCTTCGTCCAGGTCGTTTTCAAGCCATTCCGCCATGGACAGCAGGTTATTTAGTGCGTCGAGCAAGTCGGCGGTCGTCGACGACCTGGGCGTCACCACGTGCGCAAAGCGGGCTTGTTCCATCGGGTCGTCGCTAAAGGGCAACATGGCGGCGACTCAACCGGGTATCTGCCCATACTTGGCGAAACGATCCAGCGGCGCTGCCAGTTGGTAAACCTGACTCGCAACCGCGACGAAGCGCGGATTGGCCTGGCGTTTCAGTTGGACAAGCTGGCTGATGCCCTTGCACAGCAAGGCTTCCATCTCGTGCAGGCGTTTCTCAAGGGCCTCGGCCTGTTCGTTGACCATGGCGCGCGTCAGTTCGCCCTGGGCGACGCTCAGCCGGTTGTGGGCGTCATCGACCTCCTGCTGGGTAGTGTGGGCGGCGAGTTCGCCAGCACGCTCGGCTAGGCGCTCGGCGGCCTGCTGTTCATTGGCGCGAGCGCGGGTCCCGATCACCTGGTTCAGCGCATCCAACCGCGTCTGCGAGATCGCCAGCGCGGCGCTGGCCGCCTCTGGGTGTCCACGCCGGACAGCAGCGCGTGCTCAAGGTGCTGCTCGGCGGCGCGCATGTCCGCCAAGGCTTCAGCACGGCGCTGGCTCAGCGCGGCTTGGGCGCGGTCTGTGGCGCACGCCATGTCAAGCCGCTCGCCCTGGGCGGCGGCGGCATATTCGGCGGCTTTGCCGGTTTCTGCCGCTTCGCGCAAATTTGCGCTAACCGGCACTTTCCCGCCCGTATACTGATTTCCACGATCACCGCCCGCCGCCTGTTGCCTCGCTCGCGCTTGTTCCTCGAACAGCAGCTTGATGGCCGCGCCGACCATGGCTAGCTGCGAGGGATTCAAGTGGCGACGATGCAGGTTGACCGGCACCACGAAGGCCACTGGGTCATCGCCGGCATAGTCCACGAAGGTCAGCGGCTTGGCGTCCTCTTGTGGTGGCGTTTTAGGCAATGAATCTGGAACGCGCGGGTTCAAGCGCCCGCCCGCTCCTGGTTCAAGGTCAGCAGGCGCCGTAGCACATCGTCGTCGCTGGCATCCACCGACCAGCCGTAGGCGGCGGCAACCGCTTCATCCAGGGCGCGGTGGGCATTCGCCAGCCAGGCCGGGCGCTGGTTGTAAAGGTTCGTGAGGGTGCGCTTCTTGAGTTCGGCGGCGTGTTCCGGTTTGGGGATCAGGCGGGCGGGATAGCCGGGAACGACTTCCGGGATACGATCCACCCATTGCGGCGGATTCAGCCAGTTCTCGCGCAATTCGTTCAGCCGTTGCGCCGCTGTCGCGATAGCTTGGGCGCGTGGATCATCGGCGTAGGCGCTGGCCGGAAGGTTCGGGGTCAGGCCAGCCGGGAAGGGGAAGGTCTCGAAACAGGACAAGGCGTTGTAGGTAGGGTCATTACCCACGCCATGCCACGAGCAGGTTGCCAGACTCCAGATTGCGTGAATACGAGAATGCAGAACCCCAAAGCTGGTCTCATCGTCGCGGGCAATCGCGTAAAGCCGGCTATCGGGAAAAACGGCGCTGTCGAGCCAGATAAACAGGCGATGCTTGGCGACGCGGGGTGTGGCGATGTAGCGGGCAAGTGGTTGTAATGCGGTGCGCATATCTTCGCCGGTTCGCCCAAAACGCCACCAGTATCTCCTTCGATTGTTATCCCTGTTCTTAGCTCTTTCAGGTTTAACGTATTTGAGAACGTATTCAAACGGCGCTTCATACAACGCGGCCTCGGCCTCGCCGCGCCTGGCGCCAAAATCCACAATCCAGGTATCCGACGATCTTCCGGTCACATCCGAGCCATTACACAACGGACGCAGCACATCACGGTTGGGGCGATTGTTCGGGTTCGGTAGGGGCAACCATTGCCGCGCCAAGTCGCCGGGGATATCGAACGGCCCAACCTTGACCGGCCCTTGGAACGCCACGCCAGTATTTTCCGGTAGCGGTCGGGCTTGCGTTAAGTCCGCGCCGCTGGTGGCGTTCAGCGCCCGGCCAGTCAGGTCGGCGTAAATCTCCGCGACGGGGTGACCGTCGAGCGTCGCGCCCTCACCCCCGGCCCCTCTCCCAGAAGGCGAGGGGAGTTGAGCGCCAAAGCACACCAGCGAAACCCGCACCGCCGCGCCTTCGTTGATCCACGGTTCATCGCTCCAAGCGTTAAAGATCGTGCCGGTGTCGAGAATTCGCTCCAGCACCTTACGGTTCTGCCCGCCACGTATCGAATTAGTCGCCACCAGCCCGGCGCGTTGCGTCTGTCCGGCTTCGATCTGGGCGCGCGCCTTCTCGAACCAGTAGCAGACCAGATCGGCGCCGCCTGGTACCCGGCCCGCATAGGTCCGGCGCAAGGTCGCCATGTATGCATCACCTAAAACCGCCAACTGCTTCTTGTCGCCCAGAAACGGCGGATTGCCGACGATGGCGTCGGTAGCGGGCCAAGTGGCCTCGCCGTCGCCGTCCAGCAGGGCATCCCGGCACTCGATCTGGTTCAGCGGTTTGAGGATGGGCTGGTCGTTCAGGGCGTAGCCGTGCTCAAGCATCCACTGAATTTCGCCGATCCAGACGGTAAGCCGGGCCAGTTCGGCGGCGTAGGGACTGATCTCGATGCCGAGCACGGCTTCCGGGCCGACCGCTGGAAAGCCGCGTTGCAGGCCCAGCGCCTCGGCTTCGAGCATCGCTTTGTGCTCGATGTCCTTCAAGGTCCGCAGCGCCAGGTACAGAAAGTTGCCCGAGCCACAGGCGGGATCGAGGATGCGAAAGGTCCGCAACCGGTCCAGAAACCCGTGCAGACCATCCATTGCTTGCTGGCGTGCCTTCGGGCCGCGCTTGTCCAGCTTGGCGGTGATTTCCGCCTTCGCCGCCGCCCACTCGGCCAGCAGTGGGGCGCGGATCGTCGGGTCGATCAGCCGGCGAATGGATTCGGCGTCGGTGTAGTGCGCGCCCAACTGGCTGCGTTTGTCCGGGTCGAGACCGCGCTCGAACAGGGTGCCGAAAATGGACGGGTCGATAGCCGACCAGTCTAGGGACGCCGCCGAGTGCAGGGTGTCCAGGTCGGCGCGGTCCAGGGGCAGGCAGCCGGCGTCGTCGAACAGCCCGCCGTTGAACCAGGGGATGCGCGTCAACCCAAACCGGCCACCGGTGCGCATGGCTTGGAACAGGGCGCCCGCCAGCGCCATAAATTCGGCGGGTTGGCGCCGGGCTTCGGCCAGCAGGTCGCCAAACAGCCGGGGTGGCAGCAAGCCGTTGTCCTCGGCGAACAGGCAGAACACCAGCCGGGTGAGAAAGTGCGCAACCGCCTGCGGTGGGTGCTCGCGCTGGCGCAACCGTTGCGCCAGGTTGCCCAGCAGGGTTGCGGCGACCTCGGTGACGGCTTGCCGGGTGGGTCCGGGTCTCAGGCGTTCCGGGTCGGTAAACGCCCAGCGCAGCTCGTCCAGCTTGGCCGGGTCGGCCAAATCGGCCAGTGCCAACCGGTAGACGGTGTGGACGCTGTTGGTGAAGTTGGTGTGAATCTCGATGGTGTCGAGATCGCAGACAATCAGCAGCGGCGGGTTGTCCAGCGCCAGGGCGTACTGCTGCAACTGCCGCAGCGCCGCGCCCAGATCCTTGTGCTTGCCCTTGTATTCCCAGGCGAAGCAATGCCGCCGCCAGACATCGGCCCAGCCGTCGCCACCACCGGTCTTCTTCGCGCCCTTCTCGAAGGTAAACCACTCGCCGTGGGGATCGGCTTCGGTCGGCGTGGGTTCACCCAGCAACCGGCACAGGTCGTTGAAGTGCGACTGAGCGGCGCTGCGCTCTTTCAGGGTGCTGTCGCGCCATATCGCGATGAAGGCTTGGGGTGACAAGGTGGGCGCCGGCATGGCTCAGGTCACCGTGTGGCGCGCGGTGCATGGCGGGCACCGCCGCGCGTGGTAGAGGATGGTGGTCAGCATAATCGTAGCCCTTGGGCCGCCCATGCGCCCGTTGCCGGATTGCCCATGGTAGCGCTTTCGCCGCCAGCATTCTGGCCCGCGCCTGTTCCGAGGCCGGCAACTCCGTCAAGGTCGCGGCGGTGGACACCGACAGGTCGCCTCTGTCCATGGCCGCCACCAGTTCGGGAACGGTGTGCTCGACGACGATCTTGGCGCGGCGGTAAGTGGCTTCACTGTCGAAACCGGCTTTTTTAGCGGCGATTTCGCGGGATTCGCCCGTGTTGAATTCCGGTAAAATAACCGGAATTTCCCCCAGCAACCCGAACTGATTCTCGTTCGCCAAATCCGTGCGCTGACCTTGACGCTGGCCCAGCGCGGCCTCCACCGCCCGGCCAATCTCAACCCATTCGTTGACGGTAAAATTCTTGCGTGCTTCGTTTTCGGCATGTTCCGCCAGCAAAATCGACGGTCTTGGCGTCATTACCGCCAAGGCTGGGCGTTGTTTGGGATATTCCCCGAAAAGTCGGGTATTTTGTTCTGGGTCAGGGCTTCCCTTGGTAAGCCTTGTCCCGGCGTACCACCTTCACCACCAGAACCACCAGCCGGGCATCCTGCAACTGACACACCAGCCGGTAATCCCCCAGCCGATAGCGCCACAGTCCCGCATACCGCCCGGTTAGGGCCTTACCCCATTGCCGGGGGTTGTCGGTTCCCCGCAACCGTTCCCGAATAAACCGCCGTATCCGGTTGCAGGTTGGGGCATCCATCTTGTCCAGGGCCTTGGCGGCATCCGCCGATAGTTCAACCGTCCAGGGCATCGTGGCGCTGTTCCCATTCTTCAAAGGTCATCGTGGTTTCTTCACCCCGCGCCAGCCGGTCTAGCGCCGCTTCCGCTTCCGCCACCAGCGCCGCGTCATCATCATCGGACTGTCCGGGCCGGTAGCTGTTCCGGTTCCGTTCGATGAAGGCATCAAGGTCGGCTTGCGTTACGCGCCATGCCGCACCCGCCTTGAATCCGCCTATACGCCCTTCCCGTAGCCAGCGCCGCACGCTTTCCGTGTCCACCGCCAGCGTGGCCGCCGCCTGTTCTACTGTGAATACCTGCATTGTGGTTCCCCTTCAAAAATCTGGCGTAAGTGTACCACGGGAAGCAATTCATAGCTATTAGGGGCAATTTGCCGCCAGAAAAATCAAGATTACACCTCCGAATTCAGCAACCGGGACAGGGCGGCCATGACCGGGCCAGCGTTCGCGGGCGATGCCACCACCACCAGCCGGGTCTTGTCCCTTCGGGCGACGCGCTTCAGTTGCCGCACCAGTTCAGATTCAGGTATGCGCAACCGGGCAGACAGCATGGTGCTATCGCCGCTCCACGCCACGAGGTCTACGCGAAGGGGGGGTTGAGAAACGGGCGCGGTCATGGCGCGCGCTCCCGCAAATACCGCCGTCCGTCGCGGGACATCATGCGCCGGTCGGCGTAGAGCACTTCGCCAGCGGCCAGTCGTCGAGCGTCATCCCAGCCGGGCATTTCATCCTGCCAACCCAGCCCCGCCGGGCCGGCCTGCACCAGGGCGGCGTGCAGCGTTTCTGCATCCTGAAGCAACGCCACCAGGGCGGGTTTGTGCTCGCGGATGGTGGCGAGTTGCTCGGCGGATAGACGGTCGGCGGGCGCAACCTGTAGCTCGTTGTCCATCAACCGCACGGTAAAACCGGCGCGGCGCATTCGGTGGTGACAGCGAACGGCATGTAACTTTTCAGCATCCTCGTTGGATGCGTCGGTTGCTGCTTTTGCAAATTCAAATTTCTTTTTCCCGGCAAGGGTATCCTCTATACCGTTTTTTTGGGGATACAGAGGATACAAGGGTACATTGTTGATTTTTTTATATAAAACCGGGATACCGGCGTTTTTTGCCGGGATACAGAGGCTACAAGCAGGCGGGGCTATTTTGGTAAGCCATTGATTACTCAACATGTGATGATTCCTCCTGAAAAATGTAGTAACGGCCATTTTTGGCGCGATCTCCCACGCGAACCTGTTTTCCTTTATTGCCCTTGGGGTCTTTTTCAAACCGTCCGGTTGCCGTGAGCGTTTCAATCACCAGACTTTTCGCAAAGCCTTGTGTCAGAGCTTGCCAGCCGGCGGCATTGATGTAATACACCCGTCCCTGTTCCGTAGCAGCGGTAAAGCCGTAAAACGGCTTCATGTTGGTCAGCGCCCGTTCGGCATGAACCGTCATGTCGAGCGTGACGGAATCCACCTCGGCGAAGTGGCCTGGGCGGTTGCCCGACAGCCAGACCTCCAGGTGTTCGAGAAAGGTGGTTTCATCGTGCCGGGCGGCGGTGCCCCATGCGGATAGCCAGCGGTCGAAGAGCGCCTGGGCGGCGGCGATGGCGCGTCCGGGCCGCCAGCCGGTGATGTCCCATTCAGACGCCAGTTCGCCGGCATAGCCGACCAGAGCGAAGCGTCGCGCCGCGCGCTTTACTTCGTCTCTGGCCATGCCCTGGGTGAATTGGAGCATGAATGCGTTGACGCGATGGGCGGCTTCCTCGGCTTTGGCCAGCGTGTCAGGTTGGGTCAGCCGGGTCAGGAATTCAAAAATGGCGTGGCCGGAATGGCGGGCGGTCGCTGCGGTGACTTGGCGAATCAACTCCGCGCGGACATTGGCATCGGGTTCGCCGTTTAAGATGCCGCAGCCGTCCCCGCTATCAACGGGGACGTGCAGCAATCGCAGTTCTTGCCCGGCCATGGGGGTTTTGCCGGCTTCCCCCATGATTTGAAGCAGGCTTTTCTCGCCAGACGACAGCAGCAGCAGTTACCAGCACGGCAGACTGCGCTGCGTCAGCCGGGCGTTGCCGCGCATTCGCCCTGATTCGTTGAAGATCATATAAATGAGATCGCCCACTTCGCGCGGGTCGGCCTGGCCGATTTCATCCAGCATCAACACGGCGTCGGAATGGGCGGCGGCGGTCAATTCGAAGCCTACCTTGGTGCCGTGCCAGTTGTGCCGCAGGTCTTTGGGTTTTCCCCACACGGACAGCGCCCAATTTTGGGCCGTGGTTTTGCCGGTGGTGCTGGTGCCCATGAAGTGAAATCCGCCCGATTGCATTGCGAGCGGTTCCAGCAGCGGCGCGGCGAACGCGCAACTGAGCGAAAAAACCGGCACATCGTAAGGCTCAATGACCTTCGCCACTTTATTTCGCCAGCCTGTTAACGCGCCAGTGCAGGCGTAGGGGGATGGTCTCGAATCCGCCGATTGATATGAAATCAATTGTTGTAATAAAAAAATCAACTATTAAACATTGGCTTGAAAAATGTAATAACGTCTGTTGTCCATTTATTGTCCATCGCCGAAAAAATACGCCCGATTGAATGCGGTTTGGATAGCGTTCAACTATCGGGGTTGGCTTGTCCATGGGAAAAATCATAGGGCCAGCTTGCCGGGGTTGTGATATTTTTCGCGTTTCCAAAAAATGCCCGGCCGGTCGGCTTGCCGGGGATGGACAGGCCGCGCCTTGGGGATGATAGCCGCGCCGTTGTCCATGGGTTGTCCACTTAACCGCGAATAATGGCGTTATTTTGGATAATCGCCGCTTGTTGCAGTTTGTTCAACCGATTGAATGGGCTTGAAAATTTGGCGAAAAATCAAGGGGTTTAACAGAGTTGAGAGAGACTCTTAATCAATTGGTTGTAGGTTCGAGTCCTACACGGTCCACCATCCTCGCCGCCCAGGTTTTCCCCCGTTTCCTCCCCTCTGTTGTTAATTGCCCCGAAGGGCGTCGTGGCCCGATGACTATCATGGGGAGGGCTATTGTCTTGTATACTCGCCTCGAACGGTGGAAATCACCGTCCGCGAGGCTTTTTGTTCGCGTTGCCATGGCGCGTGATTCATCGCGAGAGTGGCGAAACTGGTAGACGCGCTGGATTTAGGTTCCAGTGGGGTAACCCGTGAGGGTTCGAGTCCCTCCTTTCGCACCATCCCTACCGCGTACCCGGGAACTATTGGCTTGCCCCGTGTCTTTTGGACCGCCGGTGTCGTCGCCAGCCCGATTCGCTAACATAAACGATTGACAGGTTTGAGGTGCATCGATGCAGGTTTCGGTTGAAACGCTGAACGATCTGGAACGCCGGGTGACCGTGCAGGTGCCCGCCGAACGAGTCGCCAAGGAAATCCAGGACCGACTGGTCTCCATGTCCCGGAAGGTCAAGGTAGCCGGCTTCCGTCCCGGTAAGGTGCCGCTCAAGATCATGAAGCGGATGTACGGCGATCAGGTACGCTACGAGGCGGTCAGCGAACTGATGCAACACAGCCTGCGCGATGCCCTGGTTCAGGAAAACCTGAACCCGCTGGGTGGCCCGAAAATCGAGCCCAAGCCGTTGGAAGAAGGGCAGGACCTCGAGTACTGCGTCACGTTCGAAGTCATGCCCGAGTTCGAACCATCCGGCTTCGAGAGCATCCAGGTCGAGCGGCCGGTGGCGGAAGTCACCGAGCAGGACGTGGACCACATGATTGATACCCTGCGCCGACAGCAGGCGATCTGGAACGCCGTCGAGCGCCCGGCCCGTGACGGTGACCGGGTCCGCTTCGATTTCGAGGGCAAGATCGACGGCCAGGATTTCGCGGGCAACAAGGGTGAAAATACCCAGGTGGTGCTCGGCGGGAAACCCCTGCTCCCGGATTTCGAGGCGCGGTTGATAGGGCTAAGCACGGGCGGCGAAACCGAGTTTGATCTGACCTTCCCGGAGGATTACCAGGTTACCGAGGTCGCTGGCAGGACCGCGCATTTCCAGATCAAGCTGCATGGAATCGAGGAAGCCGATCTACCCGAGGTGGATGACGCCTTCGCTGGGAATTTCGATATCAAGGAAGGCGGTGTCGCCGCCTTGCGGCAGGCGCTGCGCGAAAACATGGAGTTCAAATTGCGCGAAGGCATCCAGGCGGCGGTCAAGCATCAGGTGATGCAGGGATTGCTGAAGGTCAATGCCGTTCCGCTGCCGCGGGCGCTGATCGAGGCCGAAATCGAGCAACTGGCGAGCCAGATGCGTTTTCAGGCCAACGACAACGATGAAGAAATCCAGAAACAAATCCAGCAGTTGAAGGCCCAGTTGTTCGGAACCGAGGCCCGTCGGCGCGTGGCCCTGGGCTTGCTGATTTCCAAACTGACGGCCAGTCAGGGTATCCAGATCGACGAGGAGCGAGTTCGGGCGAGAGTGGACGCCTTTGCCACCACCCATGAGGATCCGGCCGAAGTGTTGCGCTGGTACGAGCAAACGCCAAACGCGCTCGATAACGTGCGCGCCCTGGTGCTGGAGGAGCAGATCGTGGACTGGGTGCTGGAACGGGCGCGGGTCAGCGACCGGGCCAGCACCTTCGCCGAGATCATGACCTCCGACAAACAAGCCGCGGCGACCCCGCTGGAGTCGGCCGAATGAGCGGGAATGGTTCTTCCACCGCCATTCAGGCGCTCAATCTGGTGCCGATCGTGGTCGAACAGACCGCGCGCGGCGAGCGGGCCTACGATATCTACTCCCGTCTGCTGAAGGAACGAGTAGTGTTTCTGGTCGGGCCGGTCGAGGATTACGCCGCCAATCTGGTGGTGGCGCAACTATTGTTCCTGGAGGCCGAGAATCCGGACAAGGACATCCACCTCTACATTAACTCACCGGGTGGTTCGGTCAGCGCCGGTCTGGCCATCTACGACACCATGCAGTTCATCAAACCGGATGTCAGCACCATGTGCGTGGGCCAGGCGGCCAGCATGGGCGCGCTGCTGCTGGCCGGCGGCGCGGCGGGCAAGCGGTTCTGCCTGCCGCACTCGCGGGTGATGATCCATCAGCCGCTGGGCGGATTTCAGGGTCAGGCCAGCGATTTCGACATCCATGCCCGGGAAATCCTGCTGGTTCGGGACCGACTCAACCGCATCCTGGCCAAGCACACCGGCCAGCCGGTCGAGAAGATCGCCGTCGATACCGACCGCGATAACTTCATGGGTGGGGCCGAAGCGGTCGAATACGGTCTGATTGACGCCGTATTGAACCAGCGCGTTCCCGCCAGTTAAGGCGATTCGTATCCCCCGCCGCCGTCGGGTTCGCGTCGCGGCCTGAGTCGCGATGCCCCGGCGGCGCCGATCATGCGATATCCGCTGGATACCGGTGTCCGCCGGCTCCACCGACCGCGCGATGACGAGGATGGCATTATGAGCAGAGACCGAAGTGATCGGAGCGACGACGACAAGCTGTTGTATTGCTCCTTTTGTGGCAAGAGCCAGCATGAGGTACGCAAGCTGATCGCCGGGCCGAACGTATTTATTTGCGATGAATGCGTCGAACTGTGCAACGACATCATCCGCGAGGAGATGGAGGAGAGCGCCCCGGCCGCCGCCAGCAAGCTGCCCAAGCCGCACGATATTAACCAGGTCCTCGACGAGTATGTAATCGGTCAGGAGCGCGCCAAGAAAGTCCTTTCGGTGGCGGTCTACAACCATTTCAAGCGCTTGGAACTACAACGCGCTGGTCGCACCAAGGATGCCGAGATCGAGGTTGCCAAGAGCAACATCCTGCTGATCGGCCCTACCGGTTCGGGCAAGACTCTGCTGGCCGAGACCCTGGCCCGCTTGCTGAACGTGCCGTTCACCATCGCCGACGCCACGACCCTGACCGAAGCCGGCTACGTCGGCGAGGACGTGGAGAACATCATTCAGAAGCTGCTACAAAAGTGTGAGTACGATGTCGAGAAGGCGCAGACCGGCATCGTCTACATCGACGAGATCGACAAGATTTCGCGCAAATCCGACAATCCCTCGATCACCCGCGACGTGTCGGGCGAAGGCGTGCAGCAGGCGTTGCTGAAACTGATCGAGGGCACCATCGCCTCGGTGCCGCCGCAGGGCGGACGCAAGCATCCGCAGCAGGAATTTCTGCAAGTGGATACCTCCAATATCCTGTTCATTTGCGGCGGCGCGTTCGCCGGACTGGACAAGGTCATCCGCAGTCGCTCCGAAAAGGGTGGCATCGGCTTTTCGGCGGACGTCAAAAGCAAGGACAATGGCAAGAACCTCGGCGAGGTATTGATGGCGGTCGAGCCAGAAGATCTGATCAAGTACGGCCTGATCCCGGAATTCGTCGGCCGCCTGCCGGTGGTGGCAACCTTGACCGAGTTGGACGAGAACGCCCTGGTACGGATCCTGACCGAACCCAAAAACGCCATCGCCAAGCAGTTCAAGAAGCTGTTCGAAATGGAAGGCAGCGAACTGGAGTTTCGCGAAGACGCCTTGCGGGCGGTCGCGCGTCGGGCGATGGAACGCAAGACCGGGGCGCGCGGTCTACGGACTATCCTGGAACACATCCTGCTGGACACCATGTACGATCTACCGAGCCTGCAAAACGTCCGCAAAGTGGTAGTGGATGATTCCGTGGTGGGTGGTCACGCCAAGCCGTATTTTATCTACGAGAACATCGAGCGCCGCGCCGCCGCGCACGATTGATCGCTCTGGTCCAACCGCCGGCGCGCGCCGGCGGTGTCACCGCGTCAGGTCTCGAAGGCTCGAAAAATACGTATTAGTTTTCCATTCCAGGCGATAACGCCGTCGCCGATTCGACTGTCCAGGTTACCCGCGGAGAGCCTGCCCCATGAAGCGTAGCGAAACCCCATTCGACAGTTTGCCCAGTCATGCGCCGATTCCGGTGTTGCCGCTCCGCGACGTGGTCGTCTATCCGCACATGGTCATCCCGTTGTTCGTCGGCCGGGAGAAATCCATCCATGCGCTCGACCTGGCGATGCAACAGCACAAGCGCATCGTCCTGGTTGCGCAGCGCGGCGCCGAGGTGGACGATCCTCGAACCAGCGATCTTTACGCTATCGGCACCCTGTCGAACATTCTGCAACTGCTGCGGCTGCCGGATGGCACGGTCAAGGTGCTGGTGGAAGGCAACCAGCGGGTGTGCATCCACCGTTTCACCGAAACCCGGTCCTGTTTCATCGCCGAGGTGTCGGCGCTGGAGTCGCCGCCGGACGAGATGGCATCCCAGGAGGTCCAGGGGCTGATGCGCTCGTTGCTCAACACATTCGACCAGTACGTCAAACTCAACAAGAAGATCCCGGGCGAGGTGCTCAGTTCGGTCGCCGGCATCGACGATCCAAACCGGCTGGCCGATACCATCGCCGCGCACATAACGCTCAAGCTGGATGAGAAACAGAAAATTCTGGAAATCCAGAACCTGTCCGAGCGTCTCGAACATCTGTTGGCGCTGGTGGAAGGCGAGATCGACATTCTCCAGGTCGAGAAACGCATCCGCGGCCGGGTCAAGCAGCAGATGGAAAAGAGCCAGCGCGAGTACTATCTGAACGAGCAGATGAAGGCGATTCAGAAGGAGCTCGGCGACCTGGAAGACGCACCCAATGAAATCGAGGATCTGGGCCAGCGCATCGAGAAGGCGGGGATGCCCAAGGAGGCCAAGGCCAAGGCCAAGGCGGAGTTGAACAAGCTGAAGATGATGTCGCCGATGTCGGCCGAGGCGACGGTGGTGCGCAACTATATCGACTGGCTGGTCAGTGTCCCTTGGCGGAAGCGCGCCAAGATTCACCAGGATCTGGCCGCCGCCGAGGATGTTCTGGAGGCCGATCACTATGGTCTGGAAAAAGTTAAGGAACGGATTCTCGAATACCTCGCCGTGCAGCAACGGGCGCGCAAGCTCAAGGGGCCCATCCTGTGCCTGGTCGGACCGCCGGGCGTGGGTAAAACCTCGCTGGGACGCTCCATCGCCCGCGCCACCAACCGCAAGTTCGTGCGGATGTCGCTGGGCGGAGTGCGCGACGAGGCGGAGATCCGTGGCCACCGCCGCACCTACATTGGTTCGCTGCCCGGCAAGATCATCCAGAATCTGGCCAAGGTCGGCGTGCGTAACCCGCTGTTCCTGTTCGATGAAATCGACAAGATGTCGATGGATTTCCGCGGCGATCCCTCGTCGGCCCTGCTGGAGGTGCTGGACCCCGAACAGAACAACACCTTCAACGATCACTATCTGGAGGTGGATTTCGACCTGTCGGACGTGATGTTCGTGGCGACCGCCAACTCGCTCAACATTCCGCCGCCGTTGCTGGACCGCATGGAGGTGATTCGCATCCCCGGTTATACCGAGGACGAAAAACTGAATATCGCGTTGCGTTATCTGCTTTCCAAGCAGATCACCAACAATGGCCTGAAGAAGGACGAGTTGGACATCGTCGGAGAATCCATCCGCGATATCGTCCGCTTCTATACCCGCGAAGCTGGTGTGCGCAATCTGGAACGCGAGATTGCCAAGATCTGCCGCAAAGTGGTCAAGGAAGTGACCCTGCATCCTACTGATCAGAAGACGGTTGTCACCCCCGACATGCTGGAGAAATACCTGGGCGTGCGCCGGTTCCGCTACGGTTTGGCCGAGGAGCAGGATCAGGTCGGTCAGGTGACCGGGCTGGCCTGGACCGAGGTGGGTGGTGAACTGCTCAGCATCGAAGCGGCGCTGGTGCCGGGCAAGGGTAAGTTGATCCATACCGGCCAGTTGGGCGAGGTCATGCAGGAATCCATCCAGGCGGCGATGACCGTGGTGCGCAGCCGTGCCGAGATGCTCGGCATCGATCCGGAGTTTCATCAGAAATACGATCTGCACATTCATGTTCCCGAAGGAGCCACGCCCAAGGACGGTCCCAGCGCTGGTATCGGCATGTGTACGGCGCTGGTCTCGGCGCTGACCCGGATTCCGGCGCGGGCCAGCGTCGCCATGACCGGCGAGATTACCTTGCGCGGCGAGGTGCTGCCGATCGGTGGACTCAAGGAAAAGTTGCTGGCCGCTCACCGGGGTAGCATCGCGACGGTGGTGATTCCGGAGGAGAATCGCAAGGATTTGACGGAAATCCCGGAAAATATCCTGGCCAAGCTTGATGTGCGGCCGGTGCGCTGGATTGATCAGGTGCTGGAGATCGCGCTGCAAACGCTGCCGGCGCCCAAGGTCCGGGATGTGGTGGATCGGGGCGAACCGGTGGCGACGCCGGAATCCGCCACTAAAACCAGCGGCGTCCTGGACGGTGTGCGCGCCCATTGAAGGATGTAGGGGTAACCGATTGACACTGCTTTAAACGCCCTGATATAAGGGTAAATGCACTGTCATTCTTCCGGAGCACGGGTTACCGCTCGCTACGCCGGGTAGCCTCCAGGCCCAATAACGTACAACACCGCACGGGAAGAGCCCCATGAATAAAACCGAACTCGTTGATGCCGTTGCCCAGGCAACCGATCTGTCCAAAGTCGCTGCGGGTAAAGCCGTGACTGCGGTTCTGGATGCTATTCAACATGCGCTCAACAAAGGAGATTCCGTGGTGCTGACTGGATTCGGCACTTTCTCGATCCGCGAGCGCCCCGCCCGAACCGGTCATAATCCCAAGACCGGCCGGCCCATGGAACTTAAGGCAAGCAAAACCCCGGTGTTCAAGGCTGGTAAAACTCTCAGGGATACCGTACAATAATCTTTCTTTTCCACGGGTGCTTAGCTCAGTTGGGAGAGCATCGCCCTTACAAGGCGAGGGTCGGGGGTTCAAGCCCCTCAGCACCCACCACGGTTCGGATACCGGAGCGGTAGTTCAGATGGTTAGAATACCGGCCTGTCACGCCGGGGGTCGCGGGTTCGAGCCCCGTCCGCTCCGCCAAATACTCAGAGGGTGTCGCTCAGACGCCCTTTTTTATGCGCGTCCGCCGCGTTTTCCCTTTCAGCACTCCGCTTTCAAAACCGGGTCGTTGCCATGCTGCTACAGAAAATCCGTGATCACGCCCAAGGCTGGTTTGCCTACACCATCATCGGTTTGCTGACCATCCCGTTCGCGGTGTGGGGCATCAATTATTATTTCGAGGGCGGCGGGCCGATGGATGCCGCGGCGGTGGGCAACAGCAAGATTTCGCTACAGGAATTCCAGCGCGCCTACCAGCAGCAGCGCCAGCGCATGCAGGCCATGCTGGGTAGCAACATGGACCCAACGCTGCTGGATGGGCCGCGCCTGAAACAGGATGTGTTGCGGCAGATGATCGATGAGCGGGTATTGAACCAGAGTGCTCGCGACCAGGGATTCCGGGTTGGTGACCGGCAACTGCACGATGCCATCATGGCGCAGCCGGCGTTCCAGCAGAGCGGTGGATTCAACCGGGAGTTGTACGAGCGGTTGTTGCGCAATCAGGGCTATACCGCGGCGATGTTCGAGGAAGGCTTGCGGCAGTCGCTGGCGACCGCGCAACTGCGCGATGGCGTGACGGCTTCGGCCTTGGTCACGCCGACGGAACTGGCGCAGTGGATTGCCCTGCTCAAGCAGCAGCGGGAATTACAGTACCTGGTGTTGCCGCTAGCCCAGTACGCAGCCCGGGCGACCGTGGACGATAAAGCCATTCAGGATTATTTCGAGAAGAACAAGGAGCGCTTCGTCAATCCCGAGCAGCTACAGATCCAGTTTATCGAACTGAAGCTGGCGCAAATCGCCGAGGGCGTCACGACTAGCGAGGACGAGATGCAAGCGGCCTATCAGGAGCAGATAGCCAAGTACGGCCGACCCGAGGAACGCTCGGCTTCGCATATTCTGGTCAAGTTGCCGCCGAATGCCGGCCAAGACATGGTGGATAAGGCCCGCGTCCAGGCCCAGCAGATTGCCGACGACATCCGCTCAGGCGGCAAGAGCTTCGATCAGGCGTTGCGGGAGGTGAAAGCCGACCCGTCTGGCGAACTGGAAGGTGGCGAACTCGGGGTGATCAACAAGGGCATGTTCGACAGCCCGGCGCTCGAAAATGCCTTGTTCGCCCTACAAAAAGCGGGCGAGGTCAGCGCGCCGGTACGGATGCCGTCGGGCTTCCACATCATCCGGCTGGACAACGTCATACCGGGACAGATGAAATCGTTCGAGGAGGTGCGCGAAACCGTTGCCAAGGAACTCCGCCAGCAGAAGGCCGAGAACCACTTCTACGAGATCAGTCAGACGCTCGCCAATCTGGGTTACGAACGCCCCGACAGTCTGGAACCGGCGGCCAAGGCGCTGAACGTGCCGGTTCAGGACAGTGGCTGGTTCAGCCGCAAGGGCGGAGAGAACGTCGCCGCCGCCCCCAAGGTGGTGGAAAGCGCCTTTGGCGAGGACGTACTCAAGCGCGGCGTCAACAGCGAGCCGCTCGAACTGGAGCCGGGCCATGTGGTGATGATCCGGGTGAAGGAGCACAAGGACGCCACACCGCGCACCCTGGAGGAATCCCGCGAGGATATCGTCAAGGGGTTGCGCGAGCAAAAGGCCCGCGAAGCCATCGTCAAGGACGTGGAAACGCTGAAAGCGCGCGCCGCCCGGGGCGAGCATCCGCAAACCTTGGCGGCGGAGTTCGGCGGCGAGT
This sequence comes from Candidatus Contendibacter sp., assembly GCA_049290615.1. GTDB lineage: Bacteria > Pseudomonadota > Gammaproteobacteria > Competibacterales > Competibacteraceae > Contendibacter. The sequence continues at coordinate 9,227 of JBATNZ010000122.1, read as the reverse complement.
TCAAAAATGCCGGGCTGGTGGGGCGCGATGCGGCGGTGGTGGACACCGCCGTGCTGGAAGCTGCGTTCCGGTTGCCGCAACCGGGCACCGGCCAGGTGGCGCTGGGTTCGACGGCGCTGGCAAATGGCGATCAGGTCGTACTGGAAATCATCCGGGTCGTGCCCGGCCAGAAGGACGCACTTTCCGAAGACGAGCGCAAGACGTTGATCCAGCAGTTGGCGCAGCGCAGCGGCGCTGATCAGTTCGACAAGCTGTTAGACAGTGTACGAGCCAAGACCAACGTCGTGACTTACAACGACCGGCTGTAGCGCGTGAAGGGAACGCCTTGCCCCTCTCCCCTTGCGGGAGAGGGGCGGCGTAAGGGAACTTTATTCCATCGCCCCCAGCGCGACGGTATTGAAACCGCCGTCCACGTAGACGATCTCGCCGGTGATGCCGGAAGCCAGGTCCGAGCATAAAAACGCCGCCGTGTTACCCACTTCTTCAATGGTAACGCACTTGCGCAATGGAGCGATGTGCTCGAAGGTATCCAGCATCTTGCGGAAATTCTTGATGCCGGACGCCGCCAGGGTGCGAATCGGCCCGGCGGAAATGGCGTTGACCCGAATCCCTTCCGGACCCAGCGCCTGCGCCAGATAGCGGACGTTGGCGTCCAGGCTGGCCTTGGCCAAGCCCATGACGTTGTAGTTGGGCACCACCCGCGCTCCCCCCAGATAGGTCATGGTGATCAGCGCCCCCCGCCGGCTTTGCATCAGCGGGCGGGCCGCCTTGGCCAACGCCGCGAAACTGTAGGAACTGATGTCGTGGGCGATCCGAAAACTTTCACGGCTGATCCCCCCCAGGAAATCGCCCTCCAGCGCTTCGCGCGGTGCGTAAGCCACCGAGTGGACGACGATGTCCAACCCGTCCCAGTGCTGTTTGAGTCCCTCGAACGCCGCCTCGATCTGGGCATCGCTTTCCACGTCGCAGGGCAAGGTGATGGAGCTGCCCAATTCGACGGCCATCTTCTCGACCCGGGGTTGCAGCTTGTCGTTCTGATAGGTAAACGCGAGTTCGGCGCCTTCCCGGCGCATGGCCTGGGCGATGCCCCAGGCGATGGAACGGTTGCTGGCGACTCCCACGATCAGGGCGCGTTTGCCGGCGAGAAAGCCCATAATGAACTCCTGTAGTGTTTTGGTATCGTTTAGACGGTCACAGAATTTGCGAACTGTAAAGGATAGTGCATGACGCGCGCAAAAAACCGTTTCTCCTGGCCGCTGGCCGCTGGCCTGCTGGGATTGGCAAGCACTCTGGTCGCGACCGTCGCGTTCGGCGCCCCGGTTCACGGCATCGCCCTGCACGGCCAACCAAAGTATGGGCCCGAGTTCACCCACTTCGACTACGTCAACCCCAACGCCCCCAAGGGCGGCGAGGCGCGCTTTGCCGCCATCGGCAGCTTCGATACCTTCAACCCCTTCAATATCAAGGGTGAGGCCGCCGCCGGCATCGGTCAACTGTTTGAAACGCTGCTGACCGATAGCAAGGACGAGCCGTTCAGCGAGTACGGTTTGATTGCCGAGAGCGTGGAGGTGGCCGAGGATCGCGGGTCGGCGACGTTCATGCTTCGGCCCCAGGCGAAATTTCACGACGGTAGTCCGATCACCGCCGACGACGTGCTGTTTTCCTTCGAGACGTTGAAGGCCAAGGGTAGCCCCTTCTATCGGCTCTATTACGCCAACATCGCCAAGGCCGAGAAACTGGGCGACCGGCAGGTAAGGTTTGTCTTTGCTCCCGGCGAGAATCGGGAACTGCCGCTGATCATGGGCCAGATGCCGGTGCTGTCGAAGAAGTACTGGCAAGATCGGGATTTCAACGCGACCACCCTGGAGGTTCCCGTGGGCAGCGGCCCCTACCGGGTCGAACGCTTCGAACCGGGCCGTTTCATGGTTTATCAACGGGACGGAAATTACTGGGGCAAGGATTTGCCGGTGAACCGGGGACTGCACAACATCGACCGGCTGCGCTACGACTACTACCGCGACGTCACGGTCGCGCTGGAGGCGTTCAAGTCGGGCGCTTACGACCTGCGCTTGGAGAACTCCGCCAAGCAGTGGGCGACCGGCTACGACTTCCCGGCCTTGACCAAAGGCTTGGTGAAGAAGGAGACCTTTCTCAACCAGATGCCATCCGGGATGCAGGGTTTCGCGTTCAATCTGCGCCGGCCCCTGTTTCAGGATGCCCGGGTACGCCAGGCATTGGGATACGCCTTCGATTTCGAGTGGAGCAATCGTAACCTGTTCTACAACCAATACACCCGTACTCGCAGTTATTTCGACAACTCCGAACTGGCGGCGCGGGGTCTGCCGTCGCCGGAAGAACTGGCGCTGCTGGAGCCGCTGCGTAAGGAACTGCCGCCGGCAGTGTTCACGACCGCCTACGAACCGCCGGTCGCGAACGACGACACCCAACTTCGCGCTAATTTGCAAAAAGCCTTGCAATTGTTGCAGGAGGCCGGCTGGGTTTTCCGCGACCGCAAGTTGGTCGACGCCAAGACCGGCGAGCCATTTCGCTTCGAGTTGCTGATCGCCGAGCCGACCTGGGAGCGAATCGCCCTACCCTTCGCTCGCAACTTGGAGCGACTGGGCATCGAGATGAGCGTGCGTTCGGTGGATTCGGCCCAGTACGAAAACCGGCTGCGCGATTTCGATTTCGATGTGGTGGTGAACGTCTGGGGTCAATCGCTATCGCCCGGCAACGAGCAGCGGGAGTTCTGGAGCAGCGCCGCCGCCGACCAGCCGGGCAGCCGCAATCTGGTCGGCCTGAAAAATCCGGCGGTGGATCGGCTGGTGGATCAGGTGATCGCCGCGCCCGACCGCGCCAGTCTGGCGACACGGGTGCGAGCGCTGGACCGGGCGCTACAGTGGAATTATCTGGTGATTCCACACTGGCATATCCCCTATGCCCGCATTGCCTACTGGGACAAGTTCGGCTATCCGGCGACGACGCCGCTGCAAGGGGTGCAGTTGGACACCTGGTGGGTCGATCCGGTCAAGGATGCGGCGTTGGCCGGGCGCAAGGCCGGCGCTCAACCGTAGCCCGGCGGCGCCATGTTCGCCTATATCCTCCGCCGCCTGGCGCTGATTCCGCTGACCCTGCTCGGCATCATCGCCATCAACTTCGCCATCGTGCAGATTGCCCCCGGCGGGCCGGTGGAACAACTGCTGGCGCAACTTAAGAACACCGCCGTGTCCGCCACCGCCCGGGTCGGCGGTGGAGAGGGTGTCGAGGCGGGGCGCGGCAGCGTGGCGCAACAGAGTACGAGCGGCAATAACGGCGCTTATCGCGGCGCGCAGGGTCTCGATCCCGCCTTCATCGCCGAACTCAACCGCCAGTTTGGTTTCGATCAGCCGGCTTACCTGCGCTTTGGGCGGATGGTCCGCGATTACCTGACGTTCGATCTCGGCAAGAGCTATTTTCGCGACCGCGCGGTGCTGGACCTGGTGCTGGACAAGTTGCCGGTCTCGATCTCGTTGGGGGTGTGGAGCACCTTGCTGATCTATGTGATCTCGATTCCGCTGGGGATCGCCAAGGCGGTGCGCGACGGTTCGCGCTTCGATGTGCTGAGCAGCGCGGCGGTGATCGTTGGTTACGCCGTCCCGGCGTTCCTGTTCGCCATTTTGCTGATCATCCTGTTCGCCGGGGGGCGTTACCTGGACTGGTTTCCGCTACGAGGGTTATGGTCGGACAACTGGGCGGACCTGAGCTGGCCGGCGCGGATTCTGGATTATTTCTGGCACCTTGCCTTGCCGGTAACGGCGATGGTGATCGGCGGTTTCGCCTCGCTGACCATGCTGACCAAAAATGCGTTCCTGGATGAGATCAACAAGCAGTACGTGGTCACCGCCCGCGCCAAGGGCCTGAGCGAGCGGCGGGTGTTGTACGGGCATGTGTTTCGCAACGCCATGCTGCTGGTCATCGCCGGCTTTCCGGCGACGCTGGTGAGCATGTTGTTCGCCGGTTCGCTGTTGATCGAGGTGATCTTCTCGCTGGACGGCTTGGGGCTGCTGGGGTTCGAGGCGGTGGTGAAACGCGATTATCCGGTGATGTTCGGGACGTTGTATGTATTCGGCCTGATCGGTTTGTTGCTGAATCTGGTCAGCGATTTGAGCTATCGCCTGGTCGACCCACGGATTGATTTCGCGGCGCGGGAAACGTAACGGTCTAATCGGCCAGCAGCCAGTCCCGCACCACGGCAATCTGATCCTCGGCCATCAGCGCCGGCGCGTGACCCATGCCGGGGAATTCGATCAACTTGGCCTTGGGGCCGCGCTCGGTCATGGCGATGGCGTCCGGATGATCCAGCACATCGGAAAAGGCTCCACGCAGCACCAGGCTCGGGCAGCGGATGCTATCCCAGACCGACCACAGATCGATATCCTTCAGATCCAGCTTCTTGAAGTTCTCGGCGATGCCGGGATCGTAGGCCAGAGTGAAGCGCCCGTCCTCCAGTTGGCGGGCGCTGTGAACGGTCATGTGCCGCCACTGCGCGTCGGTCAGCTTGCCGAACGAGGCGGCGATGGTGCGCAGGAAACGCTCCATTTTTTCAATACTTTCATAGGCGAATACCTGGCCGACATAGTCAGCGACCCGTTGCAGGCCAGCGGCGGGAATGCGCGGACCGATGTCGTTGACCACCAGCTTGTGGATCGGCGTACCGGGATAACTGGCCAGGAAAATACCGATCAGACCACCCATCGAGGTGCCGACCCAGTCGATCCGCTCGGCATCGATCCGCGCCAGCAGCATGGCGATATCGTTGACGTACAGTGGATAGGTGTAGTCGGTCTTGTCGTCCAGCCAGTCGCTTTGGCCGCGCCCGACCACATCCGGGCAGATCACCCGGTACTCGCGTTCCAGCGCGGCGGCGAGAAAGTCGAAATCGCGGCCGGTGCGGGTCAGGCCGTGGACGCAGATTAACACCTTGGGATTATTGGGATCGCCCCATTCGGTGTAGTGAACGCGGTGGAAGCCGTGGGGACCGAGCGCGCGGTAGGCGCGGGATGTCATTGCCATGGACCAGTTCTCCCTGGTGGTGATTGTCGCCACATTATCGGGCAAGCGAGGCGGGGTGGCTATAATAGCCGCCATTCACCAGCGCAAGAGGATACCGGCATGGCCATCTTGCATTACAGCGAAACCGGTCAGGGCGAGCCGCTGATTCTGCTGCACAGCGGCGGGATGAGCGGGGCGGAGTGGAAGCCGCAAATCCCGCTGTTCGCGCGCCATTTCCGGGTGATTGCCCCCGACCATCTGGGGCATGGCCGTAGTTCGATGGTGGCCGAGCGGTTGACCATCGCCGACATGGGTCGGGCCGTGCTGGAACTGATGGACGAACTGGGCCTGCCCCAGGCGAGCCTGGTGGGGTCTTCGCTGGGCGGCGCCGTGGCCTTGTGGCTCACCCTCCATCATCCCGAGCGAGTGAACAAGCTGGTGCTGTACCGGGTCGGTTACCGCAAAGACGAGGAGACCCACGCCGGCACCCGCGACATGGCCGATCCCGCGTACTGGCGCGGCGTGGGCATGCACAAGTGGCTGAGCGACATCCACCAGCCGCAAGGTGGGCCGGATGCCTGGCAGGAGGTGATCGGCCGGGTATCGGAGGCGCTGGAGCCGGCGACGACCGATCATGCGCACGATCTGGAAATTCTGGACCGCATCACCCAGCCGACCTTGCTCGTGGTCGGCGACCGGGATCCAGTGGCGCCGCTGGATCAGATATTGGAAATGTTCGGGGCGATTCCAGACTGTGGACTCTGGATCATGCCCTACGCCACCCACGTCACCGCCACCAACACTTGGCGGGCGGAAGCGTTCGCGCTGGAAGTGACGCGGTTTTTGCGGCAGCGGTAATAGATCCGATGGAGAGGACATGGTCATGAGCAAGACATTGAAAATGTTGACACTGATTGCCGCGTTGAGCCTGACCGCGCCAGCGCTGGCCGGCCAGTACGAGGTCGTGTCCGGCCAAGTTCAGCGGATGTTGACGCAGGCGGCTAAAAACGACGAAGCGGCTCTGAACGCGACCCGACAGCAACTGGAAAGTGCGCCTCGTCCGGCCCATCAGAACGTGAAAGATGCCCGCGCCCTGAATCAGCAGGGGCTGGAGGCGCTGAAGCGGAATGATTACCAGTCTGCGGCCACCGCCTTTCAGAAGGCGCAGGAAACCGATCCGGCCGATGTCGAGGTGGCCGGCAACCTCGGTTACCTCAATTTGAAGATTGGCCAGCTCAAGCGCGCGGAGCAACATCTGGTGTATGCCATTTCGCTGGCGCCGGGGCGGTCATCGTCGTGGTACAACCTCGGGCAGGTATACGGGGCAATGAACGATGGCGAGAAGGCAGCCGGGGCGTTCGCCGCTGCTTACCGCTTTTCCCAGAACCCGCCCAAGACGCTGGATTTCATGCGACAGGCATTGACCGCGCCGGAGAATAATGAAACGACTCGGGCCGCGTTGAAGCGGGCGCTGGCGTTGTCTGGGACGCCGTTGGAGGGAAGCGCCGCCCGCTAACGGGGCGTGGCGCAAGGCTTTTTCGCGGCGGGTGGCCAGTTTATGATCTACGCTAACAAGCCAACGGGAGCGCGACTTTGCGTCATCCTGCGACGGGCGACAATTTGACCGATTTGCGAGAGGTAACCATCGTTTCTATGTATCAGCCTCCACAAACGCTTTGGGAAGTATCTGAAAAGCTGAAATTCGATGAGCCGCTGAGCGCTGACGATCCCCGCTATGTCGAGACCGAAAAAGCGCGCGGCGATTTCCAGTTCAACGCCTTGTTCAAGCAACTCGGTATCGACCCGCGTGACTTGACGTTCAAGGCGTCCCACGACCGCCTTTACGTTCTGTTCTGTGGCCATCGAGGCTGTGGGAAAAGCACCGAATTGCGCCGCATCCGTGATCGCCTGAACGATCCCCAAAGGTTTTGCGTCATTTTCGTGGACGCCGTTCGCCATCTCGATACCAATAACTTGCAGTATGCGGACATGTTATTCGCCTTGGCGCATGTTTTGTTCGAGTGTCTCGAAAAAGAAGGGATTTCCATCGATCCGGTCTTTCTGACTCCCCTGGCCAAGTGGTTCGAGGAGAAAATAATCAGCAAGGCAGAAACCAAGGACTTCACCTCTGAAATAAAAGCCGGCGTGGAAGCGGGGGCGGGATTGCCGTTTTTGGGCAAGTTGTTCGCATCGTTCACCAACGCATTTAAGGTCAACTCGAACTACAAGGAAGAATTGCGGCAAATCCTCAAAAATAATTTCACGGATTTCGCCGCCGCTTTCAACCGGTTGATCGCCGAAGCCGAAGCCAGGCTGAAAGCGGCGAACAAGGGTCGCAAGCTGCTGTTTATCGTGGATGGCACTGACCGCCTGTCGAAGGACGATAGCGAGCGATTCTTCATTACTGACGTTCACCAACTGCAACTGATCACTGGCCTTTTCGTCTATTGCGCCCCGATTCATATGATTTATGAAGGGAATCAAATCAATCAGATATTTACCAGCATCGTCAAGCTGCCCATGATCAAATTGTGCGAACAGGATGGCGCCAGGCTGAATGCCGGTTACGACGCCATGCTGGAGATGTTGTACCGGCGCGCTGCTGAAAGCTTATTCGACTCGGTGGACACCGCAAAATATCTGATCGAGTATTCCGGCGGTCACCCAAGAGATTTATTGCGCTTGCTCAGCTATGCGTTTGGCTTCGCGCAAGGAGAAAAATTTGACAGGGCATCCGCTGAAAAAGCGGTCAAGCAACTGGCGATGGATTATCGGCGAATACTCGATACCAAGGATTATCCTTTGTTGTGCGAAATTGATCGGTCGCCACCGGGACAAGTCAGCCACAATTCGGACCAAGCGCAGTCGCTGTTATACAATCTGGCATTGCTGGAATATAACGATTACTGGTGGAAATCTCATCCGGTTGTCCGAACCTTGCAGGAATATCGAGCCGCCGGCGGTCTTCCGTGATGGTGAAATTCTCGCCCACCTCTCCGGGCGCTCCCTTCCCGCAAAGCCTGGAATCTTGGGAACTGGATTCCCGACATTCCGGCTGCCTGCTGCGCTTGCGTAAATTGCTGGTGACGGCATCCGGTTTCCGGCTTGTTCTGTTGGAATTCAACGACCCGCAATATCGCGACCGAACCATTCAGCAAATTGATGGGTTTCCCGTCAAAACGGCCTCGTTGGTGTTGGACGAGAGCGTTGATAGCTTCGATGAGTTCGAGCGGCGCTTGAGTGCGCTGGCCGGCCAATGCCAGGCGGCGCACGTCCTCAATCTGGAGCGGTGGCTTGTGGACGATAAGACGCGAGAGAGCCGCTTCAAGGGTTTCAACTACCATCGGGAAGCGCTGGCGGAGCGTTGTCCCTTCACCTTGCTGCTGTGGATGATCGCGCCCGACATCAAGGCGTTTGCCCTAAAGGCGCCGGATCTGTGGTCATGGCGAACCGACGTGTTCGATTTTTCTTCCCGGCCCGCCCCGATTTCCGCTCCAGTCGTCGAGCGAAACGTCGTGCGGGGCAGCGCGTCGGCGCGGGAGCGGCAAGAGCGGATTGCGGAAATCGAGGCGTATCTCGACAGGGAGTTGCGAAAAGACGGGAGCAGCGCCCTGCTCCTGACTGAACTAGGCCAACTCTACGGCGATCTCGGCAATCCGGCCGCAGCGTTGCGCGCGCTGGAGCGAGCCTTGGCCATTTTTCGGGAGACGGATGATCGGCGCCAAGCGGCTATGGTTCGGGGTTTGATGGCCGATATCGAGGCCGCTCGGGGGAACACCGATGAGGCGCTCGAAACATACGAAGAAATATTGAAGCTTTTTGAAGGGCTGGGCGACGTGCGGGCGCGGGCGGTGACGCTGGGGAAAATCGCCGACGTGTTGCAGGCGCGCGGCGAGTTGGACGAGGCGCTGCGCATCCGCCGCGAGGAGGAATTGCCGGTCTTCGAGCGGCTGGGCGACGTGCGGGCGCGGGCGGTGACGCTGGGGAGAATCGCCGACGTGTTGCAGGCGCGCGGCGAGTTGGACGAAGCGCTGCGCATCCGCCGCGAGGACCAATTGCCGGTCTACGAGCGGCTGGGCGACGTGCAGGCGCGGGCGGTGACGCTGGGGAAAATCGCCGACGTGCTGCAGGCGCGCGGCGAGTTGGACGAGGCGCTGCGCATCCGCCGCGAGGAGGAATTGCCGGTCTTCGAGCGG
>JBATNZ010000121.1:0-1580 GCA_049290615.1 Candidatus Contendibacter sp. | reverse complement strand
TCCGAACCTTGACCAGTTACCTGTGCTTCGAGAGCTGGGGGGCCTTGATGACGTTCATGTTGCAAAGCTTCGAGCCAGCTCTTCCACAACCCGAAACCGGGTGAAATCGCCAAAATGAGAATTGCTGTACCTTTCCCAGCTTACCGCCCATCAGTTTGAGCTAACATTATTATTGCACTGGTCGAACTGAGACCTGAAGTAACGATGGTGGAAACGGTACGGAGGCTGGCTGGCGCAGGCTGTAATCGCTCAGGTGCATGGAAGCGGTAAACTCGATAACTCGACGCCCAGTATCCCAAGTTGTCCCCGTCGAAGAAAAGTCAGGGCCGAGGGCGGTGAATGATTACCATTGGATCAGCCGCTGAATTTCCCGGGCGCTCCAGCGCAGGGCACTACTCTGCTGTTGGCCAAGCGCCAGCAGCAGCGCGATGGCGGTGTCCGGCTGGTCGTCTCGCAGCCGGTCGAAGTCCACCCGGCTCAGCATCAGCAGTTCGCTCGGCTTGACCGCCACCGCCTCGGCGGCGCGCGGGCCGGGATCGAGAAAGGCGATATCGCCGAACATCGTGCCCGGTCCGTAAATCGCCAGCCGCTTGTAACGATCCGCCGCGGCGGGCAGCCGAATGTCCACCCGGCCGCGCAGCACCAGATACAGTTCCTCGCCGGGATCGCCGGCCGCGAACAGCCGCTGGCCACGCTCCAACTCGCGGGGCCGCAGCGCCGCCGCCAGCGCGGCGATCTGTTCCGGCCGCATGGCGCGGCACAGATCCAGGGCTTCCAGGGGGATGCGGTACTCCAGCACGGTTGGGGCGACGCCCAGTGCGTTCAACAGGGCGTTCTCGGCGTATTCCAGGGCCAGGTCAGCGGCGGCGAAGGTTTTGACATTGAGCCGCTCTGGCCGCAGGCTGAGCTTGCGCAAGGTGCGCTCGACTTCGCGTCCCAGGCCCAAATCCTCGCGGACTTCGCAGAACAGCAATTCGCCACCGTGCCGGTCCAATCGCGCGGCGATTTGCTGCAGCAGCCGGACGCTGGAAAAATCGATCTGGATCACCCGTCGCAAGTGCAGGATCACCCAGGCGGGCCGGTCGAGATCGGGCAGCATGTCCTCGAACAGTTGATCGGCCTTGGCGAAAAACAGGGTGCCGCGCAATTGATAGAGAACGATGCGGTCGCCGTGGCGGGCGAGCAGTTCGGCCTGATCCGCCGGCCGCTTTCGCACCGAGGGCCGCTCGGTGGCGGTCAGCCGGCGGTGGATGATCGGCACCTGGCTTTGCTGGCGGATGAACAGCAGGATAGCGATGGCCAGCCCGACCAGCACCGCGACCATCAGGTCGTAACCCAGGGTGATGCCCGTGACCAGCACGGCGACCGCCGCGTCCAGCCGGGTGCGGCGGCGGCGAAGCCAGGCCAGGATATCCTTGTCCAGCAGGTTGAGCGCCGACGCCAGAATGATGCCGGCCAAGGCGCTGGTCGGCAGCCATTGCCCAACCCGGCCGGCGAACAGCAGCAGGAGCAACAGAAGAATCCCGGCGGCCGCGACGAAGTCGCCGCGCCAGTTCTGGACCGTGCCGAGGATGGCCTCC
>JBATNZ010000120.1:0-5533 GCA_049290615.1 Candidatus Contendibacter sp. | reverse complement strand
TGTGATCCGAGCTGCGGTTTGGGTAATCGTAGGGTACGCCCATCAGCAGGATCAATAGGTTGAGCGATGAGTTTACGGCCCAGCCCACGCTCGAACCCTCGCCATCACAGGAAAATTTACAGTAGGAATCTTCCTCAGCGCCAATGAGTATCGGGCGGCGGAACGCTTGAAGGGGGATTACTGGCTCTATGCGGTGTTTAACTGCGCCTCCCAGCCGGAGATCCATCCGTATCAAAACCCGGCGCAACTCGACTGGCAACCCGTTACCAAGGTTGAGCAGTACAAAATTCACCCCAAAGCCGTTCTGTACGCCGCGCCATAGACCGCTGCCCGTTTCGTGAGGTCGGGTCTACAATATAACCAGTCTGACTGGTTGTGGAGGTGACACGATGCGGCAATGGTCATTACAGGATGCCAAGGCCCGACTCAGTGAGGTGGTGCGCTTGGCGGCGGAACAGGGTCCACAGGAAATCACCTTGCGCGGTGATCCGGCGGTGGTGATGGTGTCGATCACCGACTATCGGCGCTTGATCCAGCCCAAACCCTCGTTTGTCGATCTGATCCGTCGCTCGCCCCTGCTGGATGTGGAGCTCGATCTGCGGCGCGAGCAAACCCCGACCCGGGAGATCGCGCTTTGAATTTCCTGGTGGACACCAATGCGGTGTCGGAATTGCGCAAAAAGCACCCGGCTCCCGGCGTGCTGGCCTGGTTTGCCAGTGTGGCGGACGAACACTTGTATTTCAGCGTCCTCAGCGTCGGCGAAATCCGCCGGGGGGTTGAAAAGCTCGCTGCATCGGAGCAACGAAGTCTGTTGCTGACGTGGCTGGAACACGAACTGATTCCCTGGTTCGAGGGGCGGCTGCTGCCGGTGGACTTGGCAGTGGCGGAACGCTGGGGGCGGCTGCTGGCGGAGGTGGGAAGACCGTTGCCCACGGTGGATAGTCTGCTGGCGGCGACGGCGCTGGTTCACGATTTGACCGTGGTGACGCGCAACGCCGCCGATTTTGCCTTGCCGGGCGTGAAGGTGTTGAATCCCTGGGAAAGCGGGACCAACGGAACATCATGAATTACCCCAAGCGCCTGATTGAAGTGGATTTGCCGATAGCCCGGATTTCGGCCCATGCGCGGCGGGAGAAGTCGATCCGGCACGGGCATATTTCGACCTTGCATCTCTGGTGGGCGCGGCGACCGCTGGCCGCCTGTCGGGCGGTGCTCTGCGCCTCGCTCTGGCCCGATCCGGTGGATTTGACCGCGTGGGCGGAACGGGGGGAAGAAATCCCGGTGGGAGATGGCTCGGTAGTGATTCGGCCTCAGCGGTCCAGCGGTCCTGACCATAGGGCAGGGCGTGGCCCTGGTTGGCCTGTTCCAGCGCCGCCAGGGCTTCCGGGCACAGGCCGGCGTAGTTGTCGCTGGCCAGTTGCTGTTGCAGCGGCCGGTCATGGGTCGTCATGGCTGATCTCTCTTCGGGGTCATCGCATCGCCACCCTGGCAACAGGTGCCTTCACGTCAACTGGCGCTATTCTTGACTTCAAAGATCAAGAATTTCAATCACGTTTCTGGGGAACAAGACCATGTGGTTCTTTTTCCGCCGCTCGCGCGAACGGCAACAGGCCCAGGACCAGGCACAGGTGGTCCCTGCTAAACCCCGCCCGCTCTCCTTCCAGCAGATCGCCCAAGGCTTTGGCGACTTCAGCGACTTTCAAACCCATGACGTTGCCCTGAAATTCTGGTTGCCCGAACCCGCCGAGCAGGCGCTGACGGAATTCTGCACCAACGCCGATCAATCCCTCAGCGAATGGCTGCGGCAATTCTTCGTGGTCTACGCCTACGGACTGCTCGCCCTCACCGCGATCAACGAACGCTGTCCGGGATTTTTTCGTGATCCCCCGCCCCTCCGCTATTCAATAGCGAAGAGCAAAGACCCACCCGGCAAAAAGCGCGTGCATACCTACTGGGTCCCGGAACTGGGCAAGAACATCGCACCGATCAAGGTGTGGATTCCGGCCCGGATGAAAACCGACCTGCAAATCCTGGCCGATCACGCCGAAATCCCCCTTTCCCAGTTTGTCCGGGAAATCGTCATCTCCCGCCTACTGGGGCATGGCACCCTGCCGGCCCGCCCGCTGCTGACCCGCGCTGAACCGACCGCCGCCGATGCCTGGTGCGAAGACCGGGACTTTCCGTGGCGCGAAGTGAGCGCCGAAGAGTACCGCCGCTACCGGCAAGGCGAAATCCGCTGGCGCTACGTGGACATAGCCGACGACGAAGACGCCGCAGCCTGAGCTATTTTGCGCTGTCAACCCCCGCGTGGGAAAAAAATAGGGGAATTTTCGCCGCCCATGCCCCGGCTCCGTACACTGGGCTTGAGGCTGGCGGTGGGCCGATGCCCCCGATCTAGCGGGACAGTCCTGCCCATCCTCTCCGGTACGCGGCGATCAACCCGCGTGATCGCATTTTGAGCCTGTGGATTCCCCGTAAAGGAGCCTGTGATGAAGATTCGACTGGCAATGGCGCCCCTGCTGCTGATAACCCTGCTGCACCCTCCAGTCTGGGCCGGTTCCTGCAGCACCTATGGCAATACTGCCTACTGCGACGATGGCACGTCCTACAGCCGCTACGGCAACACCGTTTACGGCAGCGATGATTCTTCCTATTCCCGCTACGGGAATACGACCTACGGCAATGACGGACGGAGTTACTCCACCTACGGCAACACCACCTACGGTAGCGACAGCACGTCTTATTCCCGTTATGGCAACTCGATCTACGGTAGCAACGGGACGAGTTGCTCGCGCTACGGCAATACCACGTACTGCCACTGATAGCGCTGACTACAAGCGAGGTTGCAGTTGGTGCGGAATCCAACGCAGAACGCCATTTCTCAGTATCTCTCAGGCCGGTACCCGGCGATGCTCTACCCTCGCGCAGCTCGTTCAGCGAAAAAAGTAAGGGGAATTTTCGCCGCCCCGCCGCTACCGGCTTATCCTCCGACCATCGCCCCGGCCTGTTGGTGAATCTCTCATTGGCCGCCGCCCAGCGCGCCCGAATGCTGGCCGTCCGCCTGACCGGTCAGGACTGGACGCCCGCCTGCTTCGACCTAGCCCACAAGCTTGGGCCGGGCGTTACACCGTTCCCGGCGCTTACTCCCTTAACATCGAGGTCAACCAGCATGGTCAATTTCACCGAAGCGGATGCCGCCTGCGCCTTTGCCCGGGCCTGGAATCGCCTGGACCCTTCTGGCTTCCTGGAAAAGCTGATGCCCGAGGCCCGCTACGCCTCACAGTGGGTTTTGGAAGAGTTGGTAGGTAAACAAGTGATCGCCGACTACCTCATCGCCAAAATGCGTACCGTGAAAAATTATGCCCTCCACAACCCCACTGCCAAGGTCTTTGCAGAATTGGGGAAGACCACTGAGGGCTTCGTGGGGCGCGACTGCGTGTTTATGGCGCAGGGTCGAAAGGAAAACATCACGGCCATCGCCCTGTTCGAGGTTGAAGGTGGCAAGATCAAACGCTACGACTTATGTATCCCCGAATTGTTGGGAGTCGTCCGTAGCGGCATCTACCCGATTTAGCGATGGCCGCCTTCAATCGGCTCTGCCCACCCCTTGATCCGAGGAGTTCCGCCTGAATGGATATCCAGGCCTGTTTCAGCGACATCCGGACGGTGATTGCCGGGGAACTGAACGCCGCGCGGCGCAGCATCGTGGCGGCGGTGGCGTGGCTGACCGATCCCCAACTAACCGAGCCGTTGCTGCAAGCCGCGCGACGGGGCTGCGCGGTGCAGGTTGCCGTGCTGGACGATTCGATCAATCGGCGAGTCGCGGCGAGCTTTGAACGTTTGCAGGCGGCGGGCGCGCGGGTGTACTGGATTCCCGAAGCGGACGGCAGCGCCGGCTCGTTGCACCATAAATTCTGTGTCCTCGATGACGCTGTGGTGATCACAGGCTCGTATAACTGGACCCGCCGCGCCCAGCGGGCTGACGAAAATATCCTGGTGGTGCGGGGCGATACGGCGCTGGCCCAGGGCTATCGGGAGGCGTTCGAGCGCCTGCTGGCGAAGCATCAATACCGGCCCGCCGCTCCGGTGGTGGATATGCCGCAGATCCTGCGGCGTCTGGAAGTGATCCGTCATCTGCTCCTGCTGGAGGATTTCGAGACGGTCGCGCTGCAATGGCCCCGCTTGGAGATGGCGCGGGTGTTACCGCCGGTGGCCGCCGTGCTGGATCGGTTGCGCGATGCGGATTGGGCGGCGGCGGGCGCGTTGATCGAGGAACTGCTGGCGCGTGGCCTGGCGCTGGCGATCTATCAGGACCCGGTGGTGGCGGAACTGCGCCTGGACCTGCTGACGCTGGAAGCGCAGATCGTGGCGCTGAGCAGCGAACAGGCGGAACTGGAACGCCAGATTCAGCAGTTTGCCCAGCGCCAGTATCAGGAACTGGGGGAGATCATCGGCGAATGCCTGCGGCTGCGGCGGGAATACTGGCGCCGCCAGGCGTTGCGCAGCCAGCGCCCGGAGGATCAGGCGGCGGCCGAGGCGGCGCAAGCGGAGCAGGCCGATTATCAGGAAGCGCAGGAAGCGTTCGCGCAGGCCCCCAAGACCGCCACGCTGGACGAGGAGCAACAACAGGAATTGAAGCGGCTGTACCGGGAAGCGGCGATGCGCTGCCATCCGGATCGGGTGACGGAGGCGGATCGCGCGGCGGCGCAGGCGACGTTTGTGCAGGTGCAGAGCGCTTATCAACAGGGCGATCTGGCGACTCTACGCCGGCTGCATCGGCACTTGACCGAGGGCCGGCCCTTTGCCGATCCGGCCAAGGTACTGACCGAGGCGGATCAATTGCAGCGACGGGTGGATCAGTTGCGGCTGGAAGTGGAACGGCGGTTGGCGGACATTCGGGTTTTACGGGCCAGCGAGACGCATCAAACCTCGGCGGCGCACGCTGACTGGGACGCCTATTTCGCCGACGCCCGGCGACGGCTAGAAGAAGAATGCGCGGAACTGCGCCGGAAATTGGAGGAAGACGAGGATGACCGATAAAGCGCAATCGCTGGTTCCGGGGCGTCCTTATCTGCCCGCTGCCATCGAGCGGCGGACCCAGATCACGAATCGGCTGCTGGGGGAATTGACCAGTCGGGATACCGAGGCGTTCTTTCGGCGGCATCCGGAGTTTTTTCGGCTGATTGTGTCACGTTATTATCCGTTGGATGAAGTACTAATTGAACGATATAATGGTTTATTAGATTGGAAGAGATTGAGTCAAAACAAGGTTCTGCCATGGAGCATAGCTTTCATTGAGCGATTTGCTGCAAGTTGGAACTGGCAAAAATTGAGCAGAAACATAGGATTACCTTATAGTGAAGCTCTGCTAGCCCACTTTGCTGATCAATGGGATTATGGATATTTTGCAGTCGTTCACCCCCCTGGCTGCGGCAGGGGTGCGAGGGGGCGACCGGCGCGCCGGTCGGCGATAGCCGCTGCAATATAGGGCCAGGGCGAGTGGCCGCGTTGCCGGCAGGTGTCGATGACGCTG
>JBATNZ010000119.1:0-16919 GCA_049290615.1 Candidatus Contendibacter sp. | reverse complement strand
CAGCCACTCGCGCCAGGGTGGCCAACCGGCCATCAACGACCTCCGCGCCGAGGCCCTGAAGGAAACCGCGCTGCGGTACGGCGCCCGCGCCGGCCTCTATACCCGGACCCGGGAGATCAACCGGTTGCTGGATCGCCAGGCCCGGCGGCTGGATCCGGTGTTTCTGTTCGCCCCTCTGATGTTGCACGGGAACGTCTTGCCCCCGGTGGTGCAGTACGGGTTCGATGCCGTCAAGCTCGATCCCGGCCAGCAGCAGTTGCGGATCGTCGATGCGCTGTACGTGCTGGTCAGTCCCGCGCGCCTGGCCCTGGCCCCGCCGGACTGGCGGAGCTACCTCTACCTGCCGGTGGAGCGCCCGGAGCCGCCGGACGAAAGCCTGCTGCCGGATCGCGGGGTGGTGGCCGAGGTGGCGCTGTGGGAAGACTACGTGGCGCGCGGCTGGCGGGCCGGGGTCCAGCAGGCCAACCGGGGGTTCGAGGTGCAGCTCAACCGGCTGGAGCGGGACCTCAAGGGCATGGCGCTGTATCGCGAGTTGCTGGCGAAGGACATGGTGACCGCGCCCCAGCTCGGCCGGCAAATCCTCGGCGTCACCGGCGATGCCGCGACGCTGGCGATCAACGACCGGATTTGGCGGATCGAGGTCAATCCCCGGTTCGTGCGCGACAACCCCCGCTGGAAGCCCTATCCCAGCCATCCCTACGCGCCGTCCCGTCCGCCGCTGAATCTGAAGATCACAGTGGTGGGGGAGCGCGCGGCGGGAGCCGGAACGGCAACGGCCCCGGCGGAGCGGGCCGCGCCGGGCGGGCCGTTCGCGGGCTGGGACCAGCGCTAGGCGGGCGCCGTGATGGCGATGACCGTGTTGGAGTGCCCGGCTTCCACCGGCTTGCCGGAACCCATTTGGTACGCCGCGGAGGATTTGCACCGGCTGTTGCTGTGGGCTACCGACCAGGCGGTGTCGGACGTCACGATTCAGGCCAACCAGCCGGTGGTGGTCGAGCGCCACGGCCGGCTGTTCCCGGTGACCCGGCGCCGACTGGCCCCGGCCGAGGTCTACCACCTGACCCAGGTGATCTATGGCGACAACGCCCCCAGCCAGCTCGCCGGCGGCCAGGACATTGACTGTTCCTACGAGATCCCGCGCGGGCGCACGGACCTGGCGCGCTACCGGGTGAACATGACGGCCGTTCGCGCCGGGCGGGAACGCGGCGTGGAGATCACCGTGCGGACCATCGCCACCACCCCGCCGCCGCTGGCGACGCTCGACCTGCCCCCGGCCCTCCGCGCCGGTCTGGTGTTCGAGCAGGGTCTGGTGCTGATCACCGGTCCCACCGGGTCCGGCAAGACCACCCTGCTGGCGGCGATCATCCGGCAGTTGCTGGAAGACCCGCACGCCCACCGGAAGATTCTGACCTACGAGGCGCCCATCGAATACGTCTACGATTTCGTCCCCCGCGTGCATGCCTCCATCGCCCAGCACGAGATCGGGGTGCATCTGCCCAGCTTCGCTGCCGGGGTGCGCAACAGCCTGCGCCGCAAGCCGATGGTGATCCTGGTGGGCGAGGCGCGCGACGCCGAGACCATTACGGCGGTGGTGGACGCCGCCATGACCGGCCATCTGGTCTACACCACCAGCCACACCAACAGCGTGCCGGAAACCCTCCGCCGGCTGGTGTCGGCGTTTCCCGCCGCCGGGCGGGACGGTCGGCTGGCGGACCTGCTCGAAGCCTTGCAAACCATCGTGACCCAGCGCCTGGTGCGGACCACCGATGGCCGGCGGGCCGCCGTGCGCGAATACCTCCGCTTCACCCCGGAACTCAAGGACGCCATTCTGGCGCAGCCGCCCGCGCGGGTGATCGCGGCCACCCGCCACCTGGTGCGCGAGCACGGCCGCCCGTTGACCGCCGATCTGGACGCGCTGCGCGAGGCCGGACGGATCGACGAGCGGGAGTACCGGTTGTTCCGGGGACTCGGCACCCAAACCGACTCGATCTTTCTCCCGGCGTCGGCCAGTTCCGACGCCACCGAACCGGGTGACGCCGATGGCCCAGGATGAATACGAGGTGGCGGAAGCGCCGTGGCGCAACACCGCCCTGCCGCCCATGCTCTGGTTCATCGAAGCCCACGCGGCGCTGCCCATCGTGCTGTGGCTGGTCCATATCCGTTGGCCCACTTTCGTGCTGGCGGTCGCCGCCATCGCCGGGCTGACGGTCGTGCGCTATCTGGGCTTCGACGCGCGGTCCGCCTACCGGACCGGGCAGTGCTTTCTGATTCGGGCGCTGACCGATGGCCGAATCCGGGCCGTGCCGGGGCACCGGTTGCGGGAGGGGTGAGGGTAGGGGGTATTTCCATTTGCGGCACGACAACGGGTAAATCTCAGGCTGTGCCGGGAGGGCATCGGTGAACCACTCGGAGAGATGGATCGCCTCGGTTGCTACGGCGGCATCCGGTACGTAACCGGGTCTTATGAGGCCTTATCAAGCAACCGGATGGGCAGATAGATGATCCAGGTCGAGCGGGTCACTCTCCACATAGTCGCGGGCGGTGAGATCATCGAGCGTCGCAACGACCCCATGCACGGGACGGAATCGGCCGCTGGCGGTCACCCATTTCAGCCAATGCTCCAGAAGCTGGTCCCAGCCCTGACCCTTGAAGTCGGGTTCATCCTCGTTGCGGAGGAACCAGAACAGCACGTCGACGGGATCATCGTCCCACGACGGGGCCGCCCGCACCCGAATTTCGCGCAGCGCCCGGAGTGCTTCACCTTCGTCGCTCTGTTTGTCGTGCTTGGTCTGCAACCGATCCTGGAGTTTGTTGGCAAACGCCGTGAAGTCATCGGGGAACGCGAAGCGAGCCCGTTTCCGGGCTAGGGCGCGCGCGAAATCCCGCGCCTCTGGGTCGGTCGTACAACCGGCCTTGCGCGTCCACGCCGCTACTACTGCCTTCTCGACGGTCATCACTCGGTCGAGGTCGCCCACCAGGTGGCTGTTCTGAAGTCCCGGCATGAAGGCATACCTCGGTCGACGGCCCCGCTCGATCATCCGCAAGTCGCCCCTATCGACCTCGACCAAGGGGGCGACCTCGACGTAGGGGCGCTCGGTGCAGGAACGCGCGAGATCGCAGGTCTGTGAGACGACCACGAAGCCCCGGACCGCCGCTTCGGCCAGGTCGACACCCGCCGTGGCCGCCTCAGCCGCGACTTTGGTCAGGGGGACTTCGGGGGTAAAGCGATGCACGAACCACTGCGCGCCGACGACGCAGTCGCCTTGGCGCCAGGGCGCGAGCGCCGCATCGACATCGTTCCGCGCCGTCACGGGGTACGGTCGACCTTGATCGTTCTGGCCAGTCGGGATTGGCCGACTTCACGATGGACGGTATCATGGAGCGCGCCAAGCCGTTCGGCGGGTGGCGGCGGCTTTCGCGCCGCCCGCGCGGACTCTGACAGGGGAGGCACCACGGGCGCCGACCGCCCCAGGCCAGCACCCAGCCGCCCCATAACCTCATCGAACCGATCCAGGGCCAGCAGATCGAAAGGAATCACCCCATCGCTCGACGCTGTCATCAGGGCCGCCCGCGTGGCGCGAGCGTGGCCTCGATCAATGTACCGAATGACCGCCAGCAGTCGGCCGAGCCGTTCCTCGTGCGCGGTGTTCGGCGCTTTGCCGGACGCCCAGAAATGCACGCTGCGCCGGGCGACGCCAAACAGGCGCGCGAGTTGGTCCCACGTCAGACCGCTGCGCCGGCGCAGCTCGGCGATGGCCGCGCTCGGCGTTCCCGTCGCGGGGCTCGCTACGAGACCGCTGTTGGTCTGTTGCACATCAGTCAGTGCTTCGGCCCATCGGCTTGAGGCAGCGGTACTCGTCGTGTCCCGCAAGGCGAGCGTGCCGCCAATGCGAATCACCCAGTCCCGGGCCCATTCGAGTACACCATCGCCGGACGTTCCCAACGGTGCTACCGGCTGGCGAAGGTTATCGATGACGTGGACGCTCATACGTGTCCGCCATACCGCCGCAGGAAGTCGTCGGTTACCACCCAACGGAAAAACGCGTAGATCCGCTCCGCATAGGATTGAGCGGTTTCGACGATTTCGCCGGGATCAAAGGCTCTGGACTCGGCGCGGAACAAATCCAAGTCAAGAATCCAACTGGGCTCGGCGGACGGCTCGATGGCGGCGGGATCGACCGTACCGCCTTTGGGCAACAATCCCCACCGAGCCAGCAGTTGCGCCGACAACTCCGGCACGGCGAATACGCTCTCGCTCAGGGTATAGCGGGCGTACTCAGCCGCCGCCGTCGCGGCGACCCCGAGAACTTCGGGGCGCACGAGCTGGCCGAGGTCCCGCACTGCTTCACCGGTGACGCGGTCGATGTAGCGGATACCGATACGGTCGACGATTTTTGGACTCACCTGTTCGGCCAGGGCCTGCACGAGGCTTGTAAAGCGCGCGAAGAAATCCTTCCGGCTCCGGTAGGCCGTCGTTTCGATGGCGGCAAAGTCGGGCGCCAGGGAAACCCGCCAGCGCTCCTCGACGTCGCTGAAGCGCCAGATGATCTGGGGCGATAGCGGCGCCGTGCCTTGGGGACCGACGACCAGTCCTTGTGTCTGTTCGGCTCGGAGGATCGGGTATCGAGCGCGGATCGCTTCCTGAAATGGCGCGACAAAGTCGCGCTTCTCAATCGACAGCACCGGTGGAAAGCGCACTTGGGCGATGACGCGAACGAGCGGCGCGTTCGGAAGCGGAATCTCGGCCGGGATCGCGGCGGTCAAGGGATCGTATACAGTGTTCACGATCACAATGTAGCCGGTTTGACCAAAAATGTGAAGAACAGTGTGAAGAGGAAAACTCCCTGGCCAGCAAGCGGGTTGCAATGGTCGCCCACCCCGCGGACGACTTTCGCCACTTGCTAAGGCCGTCCGAATTCGACGGCGTCGATCCTAACCTGTCCATTTTCCAGGGTATTGGTCGAAGGATTAATGCGGATCAATTCAGGACCATCAGCGCATCGATCAGGATGCTTTCTTGTTTCGGTCGAGCATTTGTTGCGCCGCCCGGTTCAGTGCGGGTTCCAGCCGGGCTCGCAGCGTCGTCGCCACCGCAATCAGCGACATCTCGGCCAGATCGTTCTTCTTGAGGAACGCTCGCCATAACGCTTGGCGCGATGGATCCGTCGCAAACTCATCGGTCAGACCGAGGGGCAGCTTGGCGGGTACCCGCATTCCCCGGCGGACGAAGGTTGCGGCAATCGCCGTGCCCAGGGTATCCACATCCAGCGTCTCTCGATCCAGCAGCACCCAGAGATCCAGGTAATCCTTCAGACGACTGTTAGTCATCCCCAGCAAGGCGATGGCATGGAGTTTTTCAGCGATGACGGTGTAGATCGGGTAGGTTCGCAGTCGAGGGGCCGGAAGATCGTCGATCAGTACCGGGTAAATCGCTTCGACCGGACCTGGCGTGACCGCATCGCCGAAACCGATGTCGATCTGGGTTCTGCATCGCGCCTTGGCCACCTCGGTGGCGATCAACACCCGAACGCCGGGGTACCCCGCCTCCTTGCGAATCTCCTCGACACGGATCGTTGCGGCATTGAAGAGGATGCCATCGGCGACCGCGATGCGGGCAATGTCCTGAAAGGTCTGAGTGATCGATTCAAGATCGCTGGGACCAAAGCCGAGCAGATCGGCATCCCGCGTCGACCGATGCGGCATGTCGTACCAGAGCGTAAAGAGCAGGGCGCCCTTGAGCAGGAAACGATGCCCGTAAGCGGACTGGCCCAGCCGGTAGAGGAATCGTTCGAGGGCGAAACGCACCAGGATCTGATTGAAGTCGACGCCTTGGGATTTGGCGATGGCCAGCAGGCGCGTCCGAACGGAGGCCGCCAAATCCTTCTTCATGCCAGCGCCTCCAGGTAAGGGCGCATCACATTGGCGACGCGGCAGATTTTCGCATAGCGCCACAGCTCATCGGCGCTGACCTGGTTCCGCTCGCGCGCTTCCCTCAGCGCTTCCAGCGCCACGTCGAGCCCGATTTTGTTCCGGTGTTTGAAGCAATCCACCACCGTCTTGGCCACACTGTAGACGCGGAGCATCACCTGATCGCGCTCGTGGTTTTCGATGCCTTGCGCGTAGGCCGCACCGCTGTACTGGACCATCTTGACCGGCGGGTAATCGATTCGGGGAAGGTGACTGCCTCGGGGCATAGCGATCCAGATTTGGCGAGGGAGTTGGGTCGTCAATTCATGGAACTGCAAGGCTGTGAGCAGACAGAAAACGGCTTGCGGTACCCGGGTCGCGATGATCGCCAGGCTGTCATGCTCGAAGAGCGCGCTTTCCGGAAGCCGGTAGAGGCCACGCCCCACTTTTTCCAGCCGGCTGCTGGCGGTGAGGCGGGTGAGATACACGCGAGGAACGCCCAGCGCATCCAGGTCGCTGGAACGCAATAGCCCCTTCTGGCGCGCCAGATTCAGGAGGCGTTCGGTATGAGTTTCCTGCAGGGTCTTGCAAGGATGTTCCATATTTTCGTTAAATAAAAACTAATCACGAATGATTGTAACAAATCGAGAGATCAACCCTTCAGGTTTTTGGGTGATCCATGGATCAAATAAGATCCATGGATCAAATAAAGATGGAAAAAATTAATTTCGATTATTGCGAATAAAGCTAACATACGAAGAGTCTACCCGTAAGTAACAGCCCAACCACCCTCCGAATAGCCTTTGGACTGGATAACACCATGGCGCTCGTATCCATCAAGACGCCGAGCCTGCCCACCGCCGAAGAAACCCGGCTGGCGGCTGAGAGCAGTCGAAAGCTCGCCGCGATCATCGGTCACGGCGAGACCGCGCAGTTGTGCCTGTACGATGGCGACGAAAAGTTGACCGTACCCGTGTCCGCCATTGGCTTGCTGGCCGAGATTCTGAACCAGATGGCGCAGGGTAACGCCGTGGCGCTGGTCCCCATCGCGCACGCGCTCACGACCCAGCAAGCCGCTGACCTGCTCAACGTCTCTCGGCCGTATCTCGTGAAGTTGCTGGAGGACGGTAGGATTCCGTTCACCAAGGTTGGCCGTCACCGCCGTATCAACTATCCGGATTTGCTGGCCTACCGGGCGCAGGCCGACGAGAGTGCCGGCCGGGCGATGGACGACCTGTCCAGACAGGCGCAGGAACTGGGGATGGGCTACTGATTGGCCGGTTTTACCGTCGTCTACGATGCGTGTGTTTTCTACCCGGCGCCGCTGCGCGACCTGCTGATCCGTTTGGCCGGAACCCGGCGGTTCCGGGCGTGCTGGACCGCGCAAATTCACGAGGAATGGACCCGAAACGTATTGGCCCGTCGAGCGGACCTGACCCGGCAACAGATGAATCGGACGGTGATGTTGATCAACAACGCCGTCGAAGACGGCTTGATTACCGGCTACGAGCCCCTCATCGCCGGACTCCGGCTACCCGACCCCAATGATCGTCACGTACTGGCGGCCGCGATTCGAGCGGGAGCCGCCGCGATCATCACGATGAATCTGAAGGACTTCCCCAACGAGGTGCTGGCCGAATTTGGCATTTTCGCCCAACACCCGGATGACTTCATTCTCGATCTGGCGGATCTCGAACCGCCGATTCTCGAACGTGTCGCCAAGCAGCAACGGGCGAGTCTGCGTCATCCGCCCCTTTCCGCCGAAGAGTTCGTGGGCAACATCCGCCGGCAGGGTCTGCCGGGGGTCGCGGATTTCCTCGAAGCGCGCATCGACCTTATTTGAGCGGATGCCTGTCGATCCGAATCGGCCCGTGCCGGACCCCGACCGAGTCAGTGGTGACCCGGTGGGGATCGGACTACCATCTGCCGGTCTCACCGTGTTGCCCGAACGCCCATGATCGAACTGTTGTGTTACGAACCCGGTATTTACGCCGTGGACGCCGGCTACCTCCGCCCCCAACTCGCCGCGATCTATCTCCTCGTCGAAGGCGGCCGGGTCGCCGTGGTGGACACCGCCACCAACGCCTGCCTGCCACGGGTATTGGACGCCTTGCGGAGCCTGGGACTGCCGCCGACCCGCGTCGATTACGTCTTCCTGACCCACGTCCATCTGGATCACGCCGGCGGGGCCGGGGCGATGATGCAGACCTTTCCCGAAGCCCGGCTGGTCGTGCATCCGCGTGGGGCGCGGCACATGGCCGACCCGGCGCCGCTGTTCGCCGCGGTCCAGGCCGTCTACGGTGCGGATGAAGCTGAACGGTTGTACGGTGAGTTAGTGCCGGTGCCGGCCGGGCGCATCCTCGCTGCCAGCGATGGCCATACCCTCGACCTCGGCGGCCGCACCCTGGTGTGTCTGGACACTCCCGGCCACGCCCGCCATCACCTGAGCCTGCTCGATGTGCGCAGTGGCGGAATCTTCGCCGGTGAAGCCTTCGGCCTGTCGTTTCGCGACCTGGATGTCGGAGGTCGCCCGTCGATCCTGCCCGCCATCGCACCGACCCAGTTCGACCCGGCGGCCATGCAGGCGTCGGTGGACCGGATTCTGTCCTTGCAGCCGACCGCGCTCTACCTCGCCCACTTTGGCCGGATTTGGGACGTATCGCGCCTGGGCGGCGACCTGCTGCGCCTGATCGAGGCGCAGGTGGCGCTCGCCGAGCGCGAGCGGGACGGTGGCCCGGACCGTGGCGCGCGGCTGCTGGCCGGTTTGTGGGCGCTGGTGGAACCCGAGGCCGTGCGCCAGGGCTGGCGACTGACGACTGAAGCGCTCCACGCGTTGCTGGCCGAGTACCTCGCACTCAACGCCCAGGCCCTGGACGGCTGGCTGGCGCAGACCGCGCCGAGGCCAGGCGGGGATGCCGTCTAACCTGTTGCCGGCCAAGATGGGGGATTTGAAGGAATCAGGAGGAGCGATGATTTTGCGGGGGGCTTTGCACCATGGAAATGATCCTGTTCATCGGCGGTCAAGCCGCCGGCAAGTCCACGTTCTACCAGCAGCACTTTCGGGATACGCATCTGCGGATCAACCTCGACATGCTGCGCACCCGTCACCGGGAAAAGATTCTGCTGGAGGCTTGCCTGCGGATGAAACAACCGTTTGTGGTGGACAACACCAATCCGACCCCGGAAGACCGGCAACGTTATATCCCGCTGGCCAGGGCCGCCGGCTTCCGGGTGGTGGGCTATTACTTCGCCGTCCGGCTGGAGATCGCCTTGCAGCGGAACGGCCAGCGGCAGGGTCGGTCACTCATCCCCGAGAAGGGCGTTCTGACGACCTACCGGCGGCTGCAACGTCCCGCCTGGTCGGAAGGTTTCGACGCGCTGCACGACGTCCGCGCCACCAGCGGGGGACATTTTATCGTGGAGGAGTGGCGCGATGACCTTTGACGACCTGGATCGGCGGCTGCGGGTGTTCGAGACCGCGCACGATCACTGCGCCCTGCCCGGCCTGTATCTGGTCGCGCGCCTGGACGGACGTGGCTTCACGAAACTGACCCGGGAGCGCCACCCGTTCGACGAGCCGTTCGACGAGCGCTTCCGGGATTTGATGACGGCCACGGTCCGCCACCTGATGGACTGCGGCTTCCGGATTGTGTACGGCTATACCCAGAGCGACGAGATTTCCCTGCTGTTTCATCCCGACGAAGACGCCTTCGGACGCAAGCTGCGCAAGTGGCTCTCCGTCCTGGCCGGGGAAGCCAGCGCCTGTTTTACCCTGAACCTGGGGGAGGTCGCCTGTTTCGACTGCCGGGTGTCGCAATTGCCGAGGCTGGAGTGGGTCGTGGACTACTTTCGCTGGCGGAGCGAGGACGCGCACCGCAACGCGCTCAACGGCCACGGTTATTGGCTGCTGCGCCGGACCGGCCAGGATGCCCGGGCGGCCGCGCGGGTGCTGCTGGGGCTTTCGGTCGCAGAGAAAAACGAGCTGCTGTTCCAGCACGGCATCAATTTCAATGATCTGCCCGCCTGGCACAAGCGCGGCGTCGGCGTGTATGGGGAGACTGACGCCAAACCGGGTCTTGATCCCCGCAGCGGGGAAGCGACCATAGCGATCCGACGGTGCCTGACCGTGAATTTGGAATTGCCCCGTAGCGAAGCGTATGACGCCCTGATCCGGCGACTGTTGCATCCAGAGACCGCCGAGGGTCATCGAGACGGCTGAGGCAACCGATCCTGAGTAGAGGGACTGCTGGACTTCAGGGAATGACCAGCGTGGTGGCGGCTTTTTCCGCCAGCCACTCCCGAAACAGCGCATTGAGCGGCTCCGGGCCGGGTTTGGCTGCGGGCGCCAGCGCGGTGGGACCCTCCGCCAGCCGCGCTAGTTCCGCCTTAATCCAGTCGCCCAAGGCCGGAATGCGCGGCCCCCAGGCCAGTTCCGCGCCGCCCTGTTTGGCGACGAGCAACCGCTCGATGGCGTCGTGCAGTTCGCCGGGCGGGATCAACGTCTCCACCAGTTCGCGGAACGGCATCGGCACGACGCCCCGTCCGCTTTCCAGCCAGTGCACCGCCAGCAGTGGGCGCAGCACGTACAGGTATTTCTTCAACCGCACCCGGTCGCCGCGCAGGTATTCCCGATCGTTGCCCCGCGCCATGTGCAGGTAGTGCCAGGCACAGCCGACTGGGGAATAGTAGGCGGGCGTCAGCGCCAGCATCGCCTCCCGGAACCCCGATTGCGCCCGGTAGACGAGGGGCGAGTGCAGCCACTCGAACAAGGGCGGGTTGGATTTGTGCATCAATTGCAGCGCCTTGCGCAAGTCCCAGCCGTTGATGTCCAGCACGCCCTCGATGGGGCGCTCGATCACGTCGCGGCGGCGCTCCAGGTCGATGCTTAGATACCAGTCGCGGGGCCGAACGTAGAGGAAACGCACGTCGTAGTCGCTGTCCGGCGAGGCGAAGCCCCACGCGCGGCTGCCCGATTCGCAGGCGTACAGGATGCGCACCGCTTCGGTCTGTTCGATGCTCGCCAGGCGTTCCAGGATGATCGCGCTGTCGGCGTCGGGTTCGGTACGGAGTTCGGGCATGGTGTTGTTTCCTGGTGGGTGTGCGCGAGATGGCGACGTGACTGGCGTCGTTGTGAGTCAATGAGCGAGTGAGTCAATGAGCGAGTGAGTCGATCCGTCGATGAGTCGATCCATACCCCTTCGGGCTGACTGGGGTGGGGAACGACGGAAGAGCGCGGTTGAGTCGCCCTCACGGTTCCGGATCGGAGGTGCGGGGGGCCAGCCGGTTGGCCCGCTCGCCCGGCCAAGCCTCCAACGCCGCCCGCAGTTCCCGCAGGACTTCGACCAGCGGCCGTTCCCGATCCGACTCCGGCGCGTCGGCGGCGGTCACCCGCAGCCGGTCGGGCGATCCAACCTCCCGGACCAGTTCCAGCACCGCCCGCCGCTGGCGAGCGGTCCCCCGGTCGCGGCCGGCGGGGTCGCGCTGTTGCACGGTTTCATACACGGCCAGCGTCACGTCGAACGGCTCGCCCTCCCTCTCGGGATCGTAACAGGCGAGCAGGGCGTTGATCCCGGTCTCGGTTCGGGCATCCAGCCCCACCCAGGTGATTTCCTCGCCGGGCGCCAGCGGGGGGGCGATGCCCAACGCCCGGTAGAGTTCGGCCAGGGCCAGCGTCTGGCCGACCAGACGGTCGAATTCGGGACTGATCGGTAACGAGTTCATGGGGTTCGCTCCGGGGTGGCGGCTGGACGGGTGAAGGACTGACGTTTGGTTCAAGGCCGGGGTGGCGGCGCCACGCGCGCCGGCTCGCCGCGGGCGACCGCGCTTTCGGAACGGTGTGTCGCTGCCGGCTCGTGATAGGTGTTATACCAGTCCCGGTATTTGGCGGGCGCGTACCAGGCGAAGGTCTCCCCCAGCACGCCGAGCACGGCGGTGCGATCCGCCGGTTCGATTCGCATCGTCATGACCGAGCGGTCGCCGGCGAGCAGTTCGCCCGCCAGCGGCAACGCCTGCCAGGCCTTGGCATGCAGCAGGACCGCGTTGCGGGCGTGCGCGCCTGGAATGGTGAGCCGCACCGCATCCGCTTCGATCTCCAGCACGAAATCCCGCCGCCGGTCGAATTTTAGCGGGTTGCCGCCGTCGTCGGTCTGGGCGATCAGGACGGTGAACGGTCTCGGCGGGTTCTGGAGGGCGTGAGTGACGAAGGCGGCCAGCAGGGCGGAACCCCGCAGCAGGATCGGCTGGTCGCGTAACTCGGTCAGGGTATAGTCCGCGTGCAGCAGCACGCCACGCTGGCGTTGGCCCTCGGCATCGGTGAACAGTTGCGGCCGGCCCAGGTTCTCGCGGGTGGCGAGCTGCAGGGCGGCGTACAGGTTGCCGGTGAGCAGGTGACGCCGGCGTTGCACCGTCCCGCGCTCCGCCCGATCGAAGTCCCGGAGCTGGAGCGGGGTCGCGCTGAGGGCGTAGTCGGCCTGGTGCAGACCGTAGATCGAGCGGGTCACCAGGCGCGGCTCGCCGGGCAGGGCCAGCCGCACCAGATACTGGCCCGCCAGATGGGCGCCTTTCTCGAGCGGCGGATCGATGTCGACCACTTGCCCGCGCCGCAGGGCTGTTCCGTCCGCGTCTGCGGCGCCCGCCGAGGCGGTCTCGGTGGGCGACCGTGCTTCGTACCATTCCAGGGTCGCGCCGATCCGCACCGTATCGAGAAAACGGGCGATCACCTGCAAGGCCTGATGGACGGTCTTGACCGGATTGTCGTCGGGCGCCGCCAGACCGTCCTCGACGCGGGCCACGCCGGGGAAGCGGCCGTGCGGCTGGGTCGCCTGGTGGAGTCGGCGCGCCTGCACGGCGGTGAATTCCGCCCGGGTGGCCGCCGCGTCGTAGCGAGCCGCCCCCCGGTCGAGCAGGCGCTGCACCCGCTCGCCGCTCAGCGGATTCAAGCGTTCGTCATACTGCACGGTGGTGTAGTAAATCGGCGCCAGGAACACGCTGTCGGGGTCCGCCGCCGCCGTGCCCTCGAACAACTGCTGGCCGATGATTTCGGCGCGCCAGTCGGCTTCGGCGGTGCGGAACGGATGAAGACCCTGGCTGCGGTAATACTCCAGAATGCCGGCGTAGTTGCCACTCCATTGATCGAGCAACCGCTCCTGCTGGTCCACCGGGAACAACAGAATCCGGCTCATCACCCGGTTGACGTACCACAGCGGCAGCCCATCCCGCTCCCGGGACATGGCGGCGTCGAGCCGCAGGGCCTCGGCCGGATTCTGGGCCGCCCAGTCGCGGGCGACCCGGTTGCCGATGGCGTTGAGCAAGTCCGGAATGGTCCGCGCCAGCGCCGCGTTGTCCTGACTGCTGGTGGTGTTGGCCGACAGTTGCCGTAGCTTGGCGTTCTGCATGGCGATCAGCCGTACCTCGCCGGGCAGGCCGGTGGTGGGGGTGACCACCACGGGCGGCGCGCACTGGCCTCGCCGGTTGACCCGGCCCCAGAACTGGATGCGCTCCGCCACGTTCTGCGGGATTTGCAGTTCGAACAGCGACCGGGGCGCCGAACTCCAGCCCGGCACGTCGTCGCGGGCGTGCAGGCTCAGGCCGGTCGCCCCCGAGCGGGTTAGGATCAACGCCTGATACTGATCAGTGTTGAAGCGAAAAATCAGATCGCTGCGGTCCTCCGCCGGGCGCGGCTGGACCGCCATGCGCCCCTCGCCGTCGGCGCCCGGGTCGAGCCGCAGCCAGAACTGCCGTCCGGACAGCTCGCCGCAACGGTAGCCGTACTGTTCGAGGGCGTGGCGCACCCGATCCAGCGGCGACAGCTCCAGATCGGGAAACCGGGCGATCTGCCGGCTGATGTGCGCGTGCAACGCCCACAGTTCGGGCGCATGGATCGGCTCCTGGGTCGTGCCACCATAGCGGTCGCGGCGGGTGAGGGTCATCATCCGGTCCAACACCCGTTGCAGCGCGTCGCGGAAGTGGAGCACGGGATAGGTGTCGGACCCCGGGGCGCTCGCCGGGTCGGATTCCGAGGCGCCGTCCTCCAGCGGCAGGCGCGTGGTCGTCGGCCGGGGGTCGGGCGCGGCGGGCCGTTCGGGCGAGTCGTCGTCGGTAGGGGAGTCGCTCCGCTCGTCGAACCGGTTGGTGATCACTTCGCGCAGCAGGGTTTCCAGGGTGTGCTCGAGCACGAACACCGGCTTGCGGCCGGCCTGGAGTTCGCCCAACCCGAATTCCACGGCCTGATCCACCTTGAGCGCCAGCAGGAACAACCGGTTGAGCTGGTACAGCCGCGAGCCGAAATTCATCGACTGCAAGCCCGCCCGCGCGCCCCGGCGTTCGTCGGCGTCGCCCAGCGCCTCGGCCAGCCGCTGGTTTTCCTCGGTGATCATCGCCTGGATGTCGCCGCCGAGGTAGGCCATCTGTTCCAGAATGCCGGCCAGCCGGTCGGCCAGGTCGCGGTTGCGGACTTCGCGGCGATGGTCCGGCGCGGTGCGAAACGCGATCTGGCTGAGATCGTGCTCGCGGCGGACCAGGACACCGTCCTCAGCCAGCATTTGCGAGAACACTTCCTGCAGCGGCGCGCCGCCGGCCTGCAGCAACTCGGTGAGGCAGTCGCGGCGGTAGGGCGCGGGCAGCACCGGAGCGTACAGTTCCAGATTGTCGGGGCGCTTGGCGTAAGTGGCGCTGGAAAACACCACGCCCGACGCGGCCGCGACCAGGGCGCGCACGTTTTCGAAGGTGTTCGACCCGCCGGCGGCGTTGTGCGACTCGTCGGCGATGACCAGCGGTCGTTCCCGCTCGGCGATGGCCAGCAGCCAGCGCGCCTTGGCGCACTGCGACCACGGTCGGTTGATCTGCGAATAAGTGGCCAGCACCAGGTTGCAACCGGGCGGCAGCGCGCCGGCGTCGATCCAGCGCCGGAGTTCGCCCGCCAGGGTGGGCCGCAGCAGGGTGTGGCCGCGCTCGGTATCCTTGATCGCCACGCCCTCGTTCAGGACGACCGGGCGGGCTTGGGCCGCGCCCCCGGTGTGGGTCAGGTCGCGGTAAAAATCGGAAAACAGGTTGGGCTTTTCGGTGAGAAAGAGGACAAGCCGCCGTTCCCGCCAGGCCCATTGCGCCAGCCCGGCCAGCACCCGGCCCTTGCCGACCCCGGTTTCGTCGGCTTCGATGAAGCCCCGGCCCTGGTGGAGGGCGTGCAGCGCCAGCGCCAGCGCATCGACCTGCTCGGGCGAGAAGGCAGATTCCAAGTCGGCGCTGGAACGGCCCAGGGCCTGGGCGACGAAGGCGTCCACCGATTGCCCGCGCCGCCGTTCCACCCGGTCCAGGGCGTGGCGACTGGCCAGCGCCATGTTGGCTGGAATCATGGTGATCGGCTCGCCGATCCGGCTGCGCGCCTCGTAGCGGACCTGATAGACCACGGGCTCGTCCTCGGCCGGGTTCGTTTCTAGCGGGTCGGCTGGGGGCGCCCCCGCAGGGCTCGAGGCCGCGGCGGTCGGCGCGGGATCGACGGGCGCCGCCACCGGGGCCAACCGTTCCCGCCGGCTGGGGCCGAGGCGCATGCATAGTTCGCGCGTCGTCCGCCACAGTTCGTCCCAGGTGGCGACCACCGGCACGGTGTCGGGCACCGGCGCGAAGCCCGGCCCTTGGGCGCCCACCACCACCAGCCGCACCGGATAGCGCGCGCCGTGTTGGCCGTACAGATCGCCATGCACGCCGATCACCGCCTCGACCTCGAAGTGGTCGGCCAGGAAATTGAAGAGGTAGCGACTGCCGCCGTCGGGTCGTTCCAGGGCATGGTCGCGCGGGTGCTCGGCCGCGAGGATGAACACCGCGCGGCCAGCGGGGTGGCGCTGGCGCAGGCTGTGCAGCAGTAGCGCGTGGTCGAGCCGCTGGGTCGTGAACGGAGCGCCGGCCACCGTCACGGTCGCGCGGAACTGATCGCGCATCGGTTGCAGGCTGCCGAACGGCGGATTGGCGATCACGTAGTCATAGGCCGGTTCGGCTGCGTTCAGCAGTTCGAGTGCGTCGCCCGCCAGCACCCGAATCGCCGGCAGCGCCTGACGCAGGCGGTCGGCCCGCGCCGGGTCGAGTTCGATGGCGGTGATGGCCGCGTCCTCGGGCAACCCGCACACCAGAGCGCCGTGCCCGGCGGTGGGTTCCAGTACCGTGCGCCCGGCGCCGACCGGGCCGAGCAGGGCCTGGGCCGCCAGCGCCAGCGGCAGCGGGGTCGAATACTGGGCCAGTTGCACCGTCCGCTCGTTGCGGTAACGCTGTCGGGGCAGCCCCTCCGTCAGCGCGACCGTTGCCCGGAACGCGGCGTCGGGGAGCGGCTGGCCGGCGCGCAAGCTGGCCTGCACCGACTGCAGCGCGGGGGTAACGGCTCGCACCGCCGCCACTTCCAGGGCTTCCTGGACCTGATGGAGGAAACCGGGGGTAAGACCGTCTGGATTCCAGGGGACCTCAAGGCGGGCCGCGAACTGGCGCAGATCGGTTGAATCGAGCCATTCGCCCTGCGCCGCGCGCTGGACCAAGGCGGACAGCGCATCCGGCAGGTCTTGGGGACGGGCTACCCGCAGCCCGCTGGCCGACGTCGGGGTCTCGTCCGGAGGTGCGGACTCCGACGGGGCCGAACGCAGCGGGGTCGCCAAGTTCACCCGCCGTACCACGTCCGCCACGGGCAGATCCCGAAGGTGGGCGGCGGGAAACCGCGCCAGAGCCGCCGCCGCGGCCAGCTTGCCGTCCGGCTTGACGATATAGCCGCCGGGGGTGCGCTGAAAGCCGAGCGCGATCAGGGCGCGCTGGTGCGCCTCGGTTGGGCCGGTCACGTACAATATCGGACGGCCGCTGGGCGTGGCGACGACCTGCAGCCGGAGACCGTAAGCGGACAAATCGAGCCAGGGCGTGGTGGTCGCCATCGCTATCCCTCCGGTCGGATTGGCGGTTCACAGTTGCGGACGGGGAAACGCCGGCCCAGGCGGCGGCGCGGCGGCGGGTGCCTTGCGCGATTTGCGCTCCATGGGTGGCGG
>JBATNZ010000118.1:0-1814 GCA_049290615.1 Candidatus Contendibacter sp. | reverse complement strand
GGCCGCCTGGGAACAGGCGCGCAATGCCGACCCCAGGCCAGTCAATTGGCGATTCACTACCCCCGATGCCCGCATCAAACTCAAGCGCCTCTATCCATCAATTGAGAACGGTTGAACCACTAGGATTAGGCCGGCTTTCATCGCCGACCGGGTTTCCGCCGTCCATCCGGTTTGGGCCGGGGGCGTCCCGACGCTGCGGTGTGGTAAGGATTCTCGCCGCCACGGAATTCGATGCGAACGGGTGTGCCCCACAGATTCAGCCGCTTGCGATAGACACCGGCCAGATAACGCCGGTAGGACTCCGGCACATGATCGACCCGGTTGCCGTGGATGATGATCATGGGCGGGTTATGCCCGCCTTGATGGGCGTAGCGCAGCTTGATGCTGTGGCCGTGAACCAGCGGCGGCTGATGAGCGGCCAGGGCGTCTTCGAGGATGCGGGTCAGTTCCGGCGTTGACAGTTTGCGGGTGGCGGCGGCGTAGGCTTCCCGGACGGAACCGAGCAGTTCGCCGACCCCAGTGCCGTGCAGGGCGGAAATGAAATGGATTTTGGCGAAGTCGAGAAAACCCAGCCGGCGGTCGAGATCGCTTTTCACTTGGGCGCGGGTATCGGGGTCGAGGTGATCCCATTTGTTGACCCCTATCGCCAACGCCCGGCCGCTATCCAGCACCAGGCCCAGCAGGCTGGCGTCTTGATCGCTGACGCCTTGACGGGCGTCCAGCACCAACACCACCACATGGGATTGCTCGATGGCTTGCAGGGCCTTGATGACACTGAATTTCTCCACTACCTCGCTGACCCGCGCGCGGCGGCGCACTCCGGCGGTGTCCATCAAGACGTAACGCTGGCCGTCACGCTCGAACGGCGCGGCGATGCTGTCGCGGGTGGTGCCGGGCAGATCGCAGGCCAGCATCCGTTCCTCACCCAGCAGGCGGTTGACCAAGGTGGATTTGCCGACGTTGGGTCGGCCGACCACCGCCAGTTTGATGATGCCCTCCGGCTCCTCCGGCGCCACCGCCTCGCCTGCTTCGCCCGTGGCTGGGAGCGCGGCGAAAACTTCCTCCATCAGCGTTTCGACGCCTTGATTGTGGGCAGCGGCGATGACGTGCAGATGATCCAGCCCAAGGGCGTGAAAATCGGCGCTGAGCAGGTCGGGATCGCGGTGTTCGGCTTTGTTGATCACCAGATGCACCGGCTTGCCGGCGCGGCGCAACTGGCCGGCGATGTCCTCGTCCGCTGCTGTCAGCCCACCGCGCCCATCCACCAGCAGCAGCACGGCGTCGGCTTCCTCAATTGCCCGCCACGCCTGCTGCTGCACCATCCCCGCCAAACCCTCGTCCTCGTCGGTCAAACCGCCGGTATCCACCACCACATAGGGACTGGGGCCACGCTGGCCGATGCCATATTGGCGGTCGCGGGTCAGACCGGGCAGGTCCGCCACCAGCGCGTCGCGGGTGCGGGTCAGGGAATTGAACAGGGTGGATTTGCCGACGTTGGGTCGGCCGACCAGGGCGATGACGGGGAGCATGGCGAATACATCGAGAGTCGAAAGGAAAGGTGGTGAATTATGCCTGAAAGCCCATCGCAGACGGCAAAAGTTCGGATGCCGTCGTTCAAACCCTGTTCTTTCTTGGAGCGAAGGCATCACGGAGCGCCTTGCCAACAAACACCAGCATATTGAGCATTAGCGTTAGCGCCACTATCATATTGTATGTTCTTAATATTCACACTGGGAACACCACCAACCGGTGGAACCAACGATCCTCTCCAGGGGGTTGCGGCATGTTGGCGCGGACGCTTCGCGCCAACATGC
>JBATNZ010000117.1:0-39579 GCA_049290615.1 Candidatus Contendibacter sp. | reverse complement strand
AGATCGGCTTTGCCGTCGCCGTTGAGGTCGCCGATCGCGATTTGGCTCAGCCCGCCGGGGATCTGGGTCCAGACGCTGAGGTCGTTGGTGTACCAAATGGAGCCGTTGCCGGCCAGGCCGATCAGGCCGTCCTTGCCGTCGCCGTTGAAGTCGCCCACGCTGATCTGGCTCAGTCCACCGGGGACGCTGGCCCAGGGGCCGCGGTTGGTGGTGTACCAGATGGAGCCGTTGTTCGCGACGCCGATCAGATCGCCCTCGCCGTCGCCGTTGAAGTCGCCGATCCGCAGTTGAGCGAGTTGGCCGGGAATGTTACCCCAGGCGTTGGCGTGGGGGAGGGCATCCATGGCGGTGGCGTCAGTGGCATCGGTAGCGAGCTGTCCTTCATCGCCGGCGGTCAGCGGGGCGACGGTGGTGTAGTAGATCTGGCCGGTGCTGGTCAGGCCGGCCACCAGGCTGCCCGGCGGCTGTACCTCGGCCGCGCCGATGTCCACGACGTTGTTGACGATGCGCGAGAAGCCGGAACCACGCTGGTCGGTGGCGATCCCCGCCGGAACCAGGGCGTTGTCGCCAGCGTTGAGGGCCGGGCTGCCGGCCACCGGCAGATGGGTCTGGGTCGGGCCGCCGTTGTCGGCGAGATCGCCGATGGCGGTGTCGATGGCGCCGGCCAGAATGAGGTCGCTGGCGATGGGGCTGGCGTTCGTCAATCCCGAATTCCCGTTGACGCCAAACAGGTTGTATCCATCGGAAACGAAGGATGAGTTAGAGGCCGATGAGCTAGGGACTATATATATTTCCCTGGCCGCAACGTTGGGCGCGGTGTTGCCAGCCACCAGGCTGTTGCCGATGGACAAGGCGGCGCTGCTGTAAATACCGCCGCCTTCTGAGCTGGCGGTATTCCCGGACAGGGTGCTGTTGACCACTTTGACGTTGAATTTATTGTTACTGGTTACGCAAAGGCCGCCGCCATTATACGCCGTATTCCCGGACAGGGTGTTGTTGTGGAAGGTAACGGTCGTGGTCACGTATCCAAAGATATTAAGTCCTCCGCCACACCCGCTTCCGGCTTTATTTTCGGACAGGGTGCTGCCGGTAACAGTTATAAACTGGCCAACGGAATGAATCCCGCCGCCATTGTAAAAGGTGGCCGAGTTGCCGGACAGGGTGCTGTTGCTGACGGTTAACGTGCCGCCATTATAAATCCCGCCGCCCTCATGGCTGGCGGTATTCCCGGACAGGGTGCTGTAGTTGACAGTCACAATGCCGCTATTTATGCTAATTCCGCCCCCACTGCCTGTTACTGTATTGCCAGACAGAGTGCTGCGATTGACGGTCACAGTGCCACCATTATTGGAGATTCCGCCACTCGCATTGTTGGACACGACACTGTCGTTCACGGTCAAAACGGCGCTGCCGCCGGGGTTGTAAATCCCGCGGCCCGCATTGTCGGAAATGATGCTGTTGTTCACGGTCAACGTCCCGTAGTTGTTAACAATCCCGTCCTGGCCATGCGTGAGCTTCAGCCCGGAGAGGGTCAGAGTTGCGCCGCTGTTAACAACAAAGATGGTGGTTTTGTCGCCGAACAGGGTTAGTACATCGGCTCCCGGCCCGTTCAGTTCGAGCTTGCCGTTGATGCTGAAGTTGCCCGCCGTCGACAGGTTACCGCTGAGACCGGCCTGGAACACGATGGTGTTGGCGCTCGCGCCAACGGTGGCATTGGCGTCAAGGATCGCCTGGCGCAGCGAACCCGCGCCGCTGTCGTTGAGGTTGGTGACGGTGAAGGTCGCCGCTCCGGCGGGCAGGCTATAAATAGCCAATACAATCAATGAGATAAATTGAATTTGGGGGGGTAATGGACGGCGAAACATGGGGACTCCTCCGGTCAAAGATGCAGGTTGAATGTGGCATGACGAACATGCAACTTTGCAACTGTAGAAAATGAGGAGCAGTTTTTCGAGGGTCGTTACGAAAAATTACTGGTGGATTTCGGCGCGTAGCGCCTTATCCACCCTACGCCACCCAGCGGGTATTGCTTGCCTGTTTGCCCGAGGCAGTGGCTTCCATTGCGTCAGGCGCCCGCTTCCCGCAGCACCGTCACTGGCTTGGCGGCAGTGCGGCGCTGGACGCGAGCGTCGAGCACGTTTTTAATGGCAATCAGGCAACCCAGCCCGATAAACGCCCCCGGCGGCAGAATCGCCAGCAGAAAACCGCGATAGTCGCTGATTAAATGCAGAGTCAGGTGCTTGCCCCACTCGCCGAACAGCAGATCGGCCTGGCCGAGCAGCGTTCCCTGGCCAAGAACCTCCCGAATCGCGCCCAGCAACACCAGCGCCAGCAGAAAGCCCAGCCCCGTGGCGATACCGTCCACCGCCGATTTCACCACGCCGTTCTTGAACGCGAATGCCTCGGCCCGGCCGATCACGCAGCAATTGGTGACGATCAGCGGAATGAAAATGCCCAGCACCGTGTAAAGCCCCGGCAGAAAGGCGCGCATCGCCAGTTCCACGGCGGTCACCGCGCAGGCGATCACCATGACGAAGACGGGAATCCGCACTTCCGGCCGCACCAGCTTGCGAATCAGCGAAATGGCGACATTGCACATCAGCAACACCAGCGTGGTCGCCAAGCCCAGCCCCAAGCCGTTGACCACCGAATTCGAGGTCGCCAGCAGCGGACACAGCCCCAGCAGCGCCACGAAGCCGGTGTTCTGAGTCCACAACCCGTCCTTGAGGATTTTCCCGTAGCCCGTTTCGCTCATGACTTTTGCTCCTTCACGGTTACCGTCGCCGGGGCGAACAACTGTGCTTGATGGGTCTGAACATACTCCAGAAACTTGCGGGTGGCCTTGACCACCGCGCGCGGGGTGATGGTGGCTCCGGTGAACTGATCGAACGCGCCGCCGTCCTTTTTGACCTTCCAGCGCGCCGGTTCGGGATTCCCCAGCGATTTGCCGGTAAAGGCCAGAATCCACGGCGAGCGCCTTTCCTCAATGCCGTCGCCCAGCCCCGGCGTTTCCTTGTGCGCCAGCACCCGCGCGCCGGCCAACGTCCCGTCGGCGTACACGCCAATCAGCAGTTGAATCGGCCCGCTGTAACCATCCGGCGCGAAGGGCGTGGCGAACAAGGCCACCGGCTGGCCGTCCTTGCGCGCCCGGTACACGGTCACCGGTTGGTCGGTCCCCAGCCACTCCGGCGCCACCACTTCAATGCGATCCTCGACCACGCGGTTGTCGTAACGGTCCGCCGGCACCAACTGGTTCAGGCTCGCTTCCAGCGCCGCCCGTTGCGCCTCGGCAATGATGTCCCTGGTGCCGGTATAGGTCACGGCGACCAGGCCGGTGCCGACCACGGCGAAGCCGGTCAGGATCAGGGCGGCCACGCCCATGCTGCGCGCGATGGCGTTCATCCCCGCCGCGCTCCGAATACCCTTGGCTGGGTGTAAAGGTCAATCGTGGGTGCGGCGATGTTCATCAACAGCACCGAAAACGCCACGCCGTCGGGATAGCCACCGAAGCCGCGAATGACGTAGACGAGGATGCCGATGCCCGCCCCGTAAAGCAGCCGGCCGCGCGGGGTGGCGCTGGCGGTCACCGGGTCGGTGGCGATGAAAAACGCGCCAAAAATCGCCGCGCCGCTCCACAGATGAAACCAGGGTGGCGCGTAACGCTGGGGATCAAACAGATAGAACCCCGTCGAAATCAGCGCCAGCCCGCCCAGCATCCCGGCCGGAATCCGCCAATCAGCGGTTCGCGTATAAATCAGCCATAGCCCGCCGGCCAGAAAGCCCAGCACCGCCCATTCCCAGCCGTGGCCCGACACCAGCCCGAACACCGGGCTGTTGCGAATCTCGGCCACGCTCAGGCCCAGGCCCATCTTGGTGCGCAGCACGTCCAGCGGGGTTGCGCCGGTCAGCGCGTCCGGCGCGAACCGGGCTGGCAACACACCGTTGAAAATCGCCTGCAGCGTCTCCAGCAGGGTCATGGCGTGCGGTTGGTCGAGGCCATGCGGGATCAACCAGGTGCTCATCTCGCGCGGAAACGAGATCAGCAGCACCACGTAGCCCACCATCGCCGGGTTGAACGGGTTATAACCCAGTCCGCCGTACAGATGCTTGGCAACCACGATGGCGGAGAGTACGCCGATGGTGGTCAACCACCACGGCGCCAGCGGCGGCAGCGCCACCGCCAGCAGCCAGGCCGTGACCACCGCGCTGTAGTCACCCAGGTGCAGCGCCAGCGGCTTGCCGCGCGCCGCCAGCATCGCCGTCTCGGCAACCAGCGCCACGATGGTGGCGATCACCAGATTGACCAGCACGCCCCAGCCGAAGAACCAGACCAGCGCGGCGATGCCGGGCAGCATGGCGTACAGCACCCGGCGCATGACCTGACCGACGCTGGCATCGAGCAGAACGTGGGGCGAGGTCACGGTTCGGAAGCGCATCATCGCCTATCCCTCCCGGACAGCGGTTTCGGCCACGGTTTCGGCGGCGCGCGGCGGCGCTTTCTGGCGCAGCTTGGCTTCCCGCTCCTGCTTCTCGCGCTCCAACCGCTCCAGACGGGCCTGATGCCGTTGCCGGGCCAGTTCGGCTTTCTCCTTTTCCTGTTCCCGCGCCCAGATTTCGTTCTTGGCGTAGCGGTAGTACTGCACCAGCGGGATGTGGCTCGGGCAGACGTAGCTGCAACAACCGCAATCGATGCAACTGAACAAATGATGGTCGCGCGCCTTGTCGAACTCCTTGGCGCGGGCGAACCAATACAACTGCTGCGGCAGCAGGTTGGCCGGACAGGCGTCCATGCAAGCGCCGCAACGAATGCAGGGCATGACCGGCTGCTCCGGCGTCAGTTGCTCGGCGCTGGCGGCGAGGATGCAGTTGGTCGCCTTGGTGACCGGCACCTCGTCGCCGTGCAGGGCGAAGCCCATCATCGGCCCGCCCATGATCAGCCGCTCGACTCCATCCCGATAGCCGCCGCACTGGGCGACCAGATCGGCGAGGCGCGTACCCAGCAGAGCGTCGATGTTGCGCGGCCGATGTACGTGGCCGGTGACGGTGACGACGCGGGACAGCACCGGCTCGCCGTGGGCGATGGCGCGTTGCACGGTATAGGCGGTGGCGACGTTGAAGCACTGGACGCCGATGTCGAGCGGCAAGCCCTGATCCGGCGTTTCCCGGCCGGTCAGCAGCAGAACGAGTTGTTTGACGCTGCCACTGGGATAGCGGGTCGGCACTACCCGCACCGCGTAACCCGTGCCGGCGCAGGCGGCGGTCATGGCCGCAATCGCTTCCGGCTTATCCTCCTCGATGCCGATCAGCACCTCGCGCGGCTCCAGCAGATGCGCCATGATCGCCAGCCCGGCGACGATATCCGCCGCCCGCTCGCGCATGATCCGGTCGTCGCAGGTGATCCACGGCTCGCACTCGGCCCCGTTCAGAATCAGGCTGTCCACCCGCTCGCAATGGCCGCCCGGATTGAGCTTGACCGCGCTGGGAAACACCGCCCCGCCCAGCCCGACCACCCCGGCGTTGCGCAGGGCGTTACGCAGGTCGCTGGGATGCAGCCGGCGGTAATCCAGTGGTGTCCGCTCGATCCAACGCTCCTCGCCGTCGGTCTCGATGGTCGCGCACAGATCCGCCAGGCCGGAGGGATGCGGGACCGGCTGCAAATCCACCGCCGTCACCACCCCGGAGGTCGGCGCATGGACGGCGGCGCTGATGTAGCCGTCGGCCTGGCCGATCATCTGGCCTTTCAGCACCCGGTCGCCGGGCTGAACGACAGGTTTGGCGGCGTTGCCCATGTGCTGGCGCAACGGCACGGTCAGCCGGCGCGGCAGTGGGCCGGCTTCGATGGGGAGCGCGTTGGATTCGGTCTTGTGGCGAACGGTCTTGAGGCCACCATGAAACGGGAAGATTACGCTCATGCGGCGGCCCGGGCGGCGACGCCGGGATAGGCCCACTTCCAGGTGGTGATGGTTTCAGCAATCGGCGTCATGTGGATGCAATCGACCGGGCAGGGCGCCAGACACAACTCGCAGCCGGTACATTCCCGGCCGATGACCGTATGCATCTGTTTGGCCGCGCCGAGAATGGCGTCCACCGGACAGGCCTGGATGCACAGGGTGCAGCCGATGCAGCTCCGCTCGTCGATCACCGCCACCATTTTCGGCTTCTCGGCGCCGGTCCCGGCATCGAGCGGCGGAACCTCGCGGCCCAGCAGATCGGCCAGGGCGGCGACGCCGTTCGCGCCGCCCGGCGGACACAGGTTGATCTCCGCCTCGCCGGCGGCGATAGCCTCGGCGTAGGGCTTGCAACCGGCGTAACCGCATTGGCCGCACTGGGTCTGCGGCAGAACGGCGTCGATTTTCTCGACCATGGGGTCGCCCTCGACCTTGAACCGGATCGCGGCGAAACCCAGCAACAGGCCCGACGCGCCCGCCAGCGCGCCCAGCGCAACAATGGCTATAACCATAGACTTTTAACCTCTGACCAGACCGGAAAATCCCATGAACGCCAACGACATCAGGCCGGCGGTCACCAGGGTGATGGCGGCGCCGCGAAAATGCATCGGTACATCGGCTGCCGCGATCCGCTCGCGCATGGCCGCGAACAGCACCATCACCAGCGAAAACCCGACCGCCGCGCCAAAGCCGTATAGCGCGGACGCGATGAAATCATGCCGCTCCTGCACGTTTAGCAGCGCCGCCGCCAGCACCGCGCAATTGGTGGTGATCAGCGGCAAGTAGATACCCAGCATCTGATACAGCAGCGGACTGGTTTTATGCACCACCATCTCGGTGAACTGCACCACCACGGCGATCACCAGGATGAAGGCGATGGTGCGCAGGTATTCCAACCCCAGCGGGATCAGCAGGTAATGGTCGGTCAGATAGGCGCAGATGGACGACAGGGTCAACACGAAGGTGGTCGCCAGCCCCATGCCCATGGCGGTTTCCAGCTTGCGGGAAACACCCATGAAGGGACACAAGCCCAGAAATTTCACCAGAACGTAGTTGTTGACCAGAATCGTACTGAGCAGGATCAGGGCATATTCTTTCATGACTCGCGACGCTCTCGGGCAGCACGGTTCGAGCGTGGGATAACGACCGCATTTAAGGAGTTCCGGACGCGGAGGCCAGCCGGAAAAAACCGCAAGCGGTAGGAGATGGCAGTGTGGATGCGCGATACGGCATGAAACAAGGACAATTAGCAATCGCTAATTTACCAGATTCGCCCGTGCTTGCGCCAGACAGCCTTGGCGCAAGCATATAGCGTGGGATTATAACGGCGCGGCCTTGCCCAGCAGCAGGAATTCCATCAACGCCTTTTGAGCGTGCAGGCGATTCTCGGCCTCGTCCCAGACCCGGCTTTGCGGCCCGTCGATCACCTCGGCGCTGACCTCCTCGCCCCGGTGCGCTGGCAGGCAATGCAGGAAGATCGCGTCGGGCTTGGCCTGGGCCATGATCTCGGCGGTGACCTGATAGCCGGCGAAATCCCGCGCCCGCCGCTGCTGTTGCTCTTCCTTGCCCATGCTCGACCACACATCGGTGGCGACCAGATCGGCATCCCGGGCGGCGGCCAGCGGATCGCGCAGCAAGATCACCCGGCCAGTGGCTTGCTTGAGCAGTTCCGCGTTCGGCTCGTAGCCCGGCGCAACGGCAATGCGCAATTGGAAATCGCATTGAATGGCGGCCTTGAGATAGCTGTTGCACATGTTGTTACCGTCGCCGATCCAGGCCACGGTGCGGCCACGAATGTCGCCGCGGTGTTCGACGAAAGTCTGGAGGTCAGCCAGCAACTGACAGGGATGGTTATAATCAGTCAGGCCGTTGATGACCGGCACCGTGGAATATTCGGCGAAGCGCTCCACCTTGGCGTGTTCGAAGGTACGGATCATCACCAGATCCACCATGCCCGACAGCACCCGCGCCGTATCTTCAATCGGTTCGCCCCGGCCCAACTGGGTATCCTGCGGCGATAGAAAGATGGCGCTACCGCCCAGTTGCGCCATGCCGGCCTCGAAGGAAACCCGGGTGCGGGTAGACGCCTTCTCGAAAATCATGGCCAATACTTTCCCCGAAAACGGGGCGTAGCGCTCCCCGCGCTGGTGCAGGGCTTTCAACACGCTGGCGCGCCGCAGCACACGCTGCAATTCGGCGGGCGTCAGATCGAACAGGCTGAGAAAATGGCGTGGTTTCATTAAAATTGGTCCGCAAGCCGTTCGCTAAATCAAAACGGCAGCATCGAATCGAGCTGCCGCGCAAAAAAGGATTATAGGCGAATTTTTCCCACGGGTCCGTACCAGCCGGGATTTCGCGCTCGGCCGCGCCGCGCCCGCCCAAACCCCAGGACTCCTCGCCATGCCAGTCAATTTCTGCCCACAATGCGGCCAGCCGCTCCACACCGCCGATGTCCACGGCCACTCCCGCCGGCGCTGCATCGCCGCCGGCTGTGGTTACGTCCACTGGGACAATCCGGTGCCGGTGGTCGCCGCCGTCGTCGAACTCGACGGGATGATCATTCTGGCCCGCAACAAGAGCTGGCCGGAGAAAATGTACGGGTTGATCACCGGTTTTTTGGAAAAGGGGGAAACGCCGGACGCGGCCATCCGGCGCGAGGTGCATGAAGAACTGAGATTGAACGCCGTCGCCGTCGATTTCATCGGCAACTACGCATTTTTCGAGATGAACCAGTTGATTCTGGCCTATCACGTCCTGGCGCGGGGCGAGATCGCGCTCGGCGAGGAACTGGCCGATTGCAAGCGGGTGCCAGTCGAACGGCTGAAACCCTGGACCATCGGCACCGGCCCCGCCGTCCGCGACTGGCTGGCGCGGCGCGGCCAGCCGTCGGAGTCCATGGAAAGTCGCGCCGTCGTCCGCGACTGGCTGGCGAACCAAACTCCCAACCCCTGACAGGTCCCATTTCCATGCTCGCTTTCCTGCCCACCCCCGTTCGCGGGGTACTGGCCTTGCTGCTGTTTGTCATCAACACCGTGTTCTGGTGTACGCCCCTCTACATCGTGCTCCTGGTCAAGGTCATCATCCCCCGGCCGGGCTGGCGCGAGTTCCACGCCCGCCTGATGATTCGGTTCGCCACGGCCTGGATCGACTGCAACAACGCCATCATCAACCTGACCCAGCGCATCGAGTGGGACGTGGCGGGCCTGGAAAACCTGCGGCGCGACGAATGGTATCTGGTTGGCTCCAACCATCAGTCCTGGGTGGACATCGTGGTGTTGCAGCGGGTGTTCAACCACCGCATCCCGTTCCTGAAGTTCTTCATCAAGCAGCC
This sequence comes from Candidatus Contendibacter sp., assembly GCA_049290615.1. GTDB lineage: Bacteria > Pseudomonadota > Gammaproteobacteria > Competibacterales > Competibacteraceae > Contendibacter. The sequence continues at coordinate 30,300 of JBATNZ010000117.1, read as the reverse complement.
GTTGATCTGGGTGCCGGTGCTGGGCGGCGCCTGGTGGGCGCTGGACTTTCCGTTCATGCAGCGCCATTCGGCGGCCTATCTGGCCCAGCATCCCGAGGCGCGCGACCAGGATTGGGAAACCACCCGCTTGCGGTGCGAGCGGTTCCGCGACACGCCGACCACCATCCTCAATTTTCTGGAAGGCACCCGCTTCCGGCCCGACAAGCACGCCCGCCAGCAGTCGCCCTACCGCCATCTGCTGCGCCCCAAGATCGGCGGAATGGCGTTTACCCTGGAGGCGATGCCCGACCGGCTGCGCACCCTGCTGGACGTGACCCTGGTCTACCCGGACGGTCCTTGCACTTTCGGCGATCTGCTCATGGGCCGCATTCGCCGGGTGATCGTCCGGGTCCGGCAACTGACGATTCCCGCTGAATTGCTCGGCGGCGACTACCGCAACGATCCCGAATTCCGGACGGTGACTCAGAACTGGATCAGCCAGATTTGGGCCGAAAAGGATGCGCTGATCGAAGAGCTGCGGGGAAGACGCGGAGCGGTGGCAGCCGGTTGATTGGCGCCTGGAGAGTGAATCATGAATAGTCGTTACTGGAGTCCCGTGGTGCATCGGTTGATCCCCTATGTGCCGGGCGAACAGCCAAAGCTGAGCAAGCTGGTCAAGCTCAACACCAACGAGAATCCTTACGGACCGTCGCCCCGCGTTTTGGAAGCGATCCAAGCCGAGCTGTCCGACGCCCTGCGCCTTTACCCGGACCCGAACGCCGAGCGGCTGAAACAGGCCATCGCCGACTACTACGGCATTACGCCAGCGCAGGTCTTCGTCGGCAACGGCTCGGACGAAGTGCTGGCGCACGCTTTTCACGGTCTGCTCCAGCATCCCGCGCCACTGCTGTTCCCGGATATCACTTACAGTTTCTATCCGGTGTACTGCGGCCTGTACGGCATCGACTTCGCCACCGTGCCACTGGCCGAGGATTTCACGCTGCGCGTGGCGGACTACCTGCGGCCGAACGGCGGCATCATCTTCGCCAACCCGAACGCGCCCACCGGTTGCCTGCTGCCGCTGGCCGACCTCGAATGGCTGCTTGATCGCAACGAGGATTCGGTGGTTGCGGTTGACGAGGCCTACATTGACTTTGGCGGCGAGACCGCCATTACGCTGGTGGACCGCTATCCGAACCTGCTGGTGACGCAAACGCTCTCCAAATCCCGCTCGCTGGCCGGGTTGCGGGTCGGGCTGGCGGTGGGGCACCCGGAGTTGATCGAGGCGCTGGAGCGGATCAAGAACAGCTTCAATTCCTACCCACTGGACCGTCTGGCTATCGCCGGCGCGGTGGCGGCGTTCGAGGACCGCGAATACTTCGAACGCACCCGCCAGGCGGTGATCGTCAGTCGCGCCGAACTGGTCGCGGCATTGGAGGAATTGGGCTTCGAGGTGCTACCCTCGGCGGCCAACTTCGTCTTCGCCCGCCATCCGCGCCGGGATGCCGCCGCGCTGGCCGCCGCGCTGCGTGAGCGCCACGTCATCGTGCGTCATTTCCGCCTGCCACGCATCGACCAGTTCCTGCGGATCACGGTCGGCAACCCGGAGCAGAACGCGGTGCTCCTGGCCGCGCTCGGGCAAATCCTGGCGGGAGATTGAAGCGTGCAACTCAGCGAACTGGTCGCCTATACCGACCGCCTGCTGGCGGTGGAGAATTTCAACGACTACTGCCCGAACGGCTTGCAGGTGCAAGGCCGGGCGGAAGTGCAAACGCTGGTCGGCGGGGTCACCGCCTGTCAGGCGCTGCTGGACGCGGCGGTGGAACGTGGGGCCGACGCCGTGCTGGTCCATCACGGCTATTTTTGGAAAGGCGAGAACCCGCGCATCGTCGGTATGAAACAGCGACGGCTCGCCACACTGCTCCGCCACGATTTCAGCCTGATCGCCTACCACCTGCCGCTCGACGCCCACCCGGAATTCGGCAACAACGCCCAACTGGCCCGGGTGCTCGGTCTGACCGTTACCGGGACCGCCGGCGGTAACGCGCGCACACCGGGACTGGTCATGCTGGGCGAACCGGGCAAACCGCTGAGCGGGGAAACCTTCGCCGCTCACCTTGCCGCCCGACTGGGCCGGGAGCCGCTGTACATCTCCGGCAACGATGCGCCGATCCGCCACCTCGCCTGGTGTACCGGCGGCGCGCAATCCTTCATCGAAACCGCTCTCAACGCCGGCGCGGATACGTTTCTGACCGGCGAGGCGTCGGAGCAAACCGTCCATTTCGCCCGTGAAAACGGCCTGCATTTCTTCGCCGCCGGTCACCACGCCACCGAACGCCATGGCGTACAGGCATTGGGTACGCATCTGGCCGAGCGATTTCCGTTAAACTTTGTTTTCGTGGACATCGCCAACCCGGTCTGAGTCGAATATCCATGCCGCCGGTCGGGGCGCGGCCCGCCGCAATGGCTAATCCAAGACAACAACAGTTGAAACGGTTATAGTTTTGCCGCGCCGCGGAAGCAGCGGGAGTTTACCCCGCCGATGGTCGCGATAGCTGATCCACGACAACAAGGATTGAAATCCAACCCATTCTAATTTAACAATAAATCCACAACAGGAGACCTGCGTATGAGTACGGTAGATGACGTCGACCTCGGCAGACGCCGCTTTCTGACCGCCACGGCTACCGTGGTCGGCGGCGTTGGCGTGGCGTTCGTCGCCGTTCCATTTTTAAAGTCTTGGTCGCCCAGCGAGCGCGCCCAGGCCGCCGGCGCGCCGGTGGAAGCGGATATCAGCAAGCTGGAGGACGGCGCCGTAATGACCGTCGAATGGCGCGGCAAGCCGGTCTGGTTGCTGAAACGCACCAAAAAAATGCTGGACGACCTGCCCGGACTCAAGGATCAGTTGCGTGATCCCAACTCCGAGGAGGCCAGCCAGCAACCCAAATACGCTCAGAACGCCTACCGTTCCGTCAAACCCGACGTCCTGGTGCTGGTTGGCATCTGCACCCACCTGGGTTGCTCGCCCACCTTCCGTCCCGACGTAGCGCCGGCTGATTTGGGGCCAAGTTGGAAGGGTGGCTTCTTCTGCCCCTGCCACGGTTCCCGCTTCGATCTGGCCGGCCGCGTGTTCAAAAGCGTTCCCGCGCCGACGAATCTGGAGGTTCCTCCCTACCGGTTGCTGAGCGATTCCCGGATATTGATTGGCGTTAGTCCGGAGGCTGCATAATGGCAAACACACAAGGCACGACCGGTCTGGTCGGCTGGATTGACGAACGCTTCCCGCTGACCAAGTCCATCCGCGAACATCTGACCGAATACTACGCACCGAAGAACTTCAACTTCTGGTACTTCTTCGGCTCGCTGGCGATCCTGGTGCTGGTCAATCAAATCCTGACCGGCATCTGGCTGACCATGAACTACAAGCCGTCCGCCACTGAAGCCTTCGCTTCGGTGGAGTACATCATGCGCGATGTGGACTGGGGCTGGCTGATTCGCTACATGCACTCCACCGGCGCTTCAGCGTTCTTCATCGTCGTCTATCTGCACATGTTCCGCGCCCTGATCTACGGCTCCTACAAGAAGCCGCGCGAATTGATCTGGATTTTCGGCGTCTTGATCTTCCTGTGCCTGATGGCGGAAGCCTTCATGGGTTATCTGCTGCCCTGGGGCCAGATGTCCTACTGGGGCGCCCAGGTGATCATCTCACTGTTCAGCGCCATTCCCGGCATCGGCCCGGATCTGTCGCTATGGATCCGCGGCGACTATGTGGTGTCCGACGCCACCCTGAATCGCTTCTTCTCGCTGCATGTGATCGCGGTGCCGCTGGTGTTGCTGGGGCTGGTGGTTGCCCACATTCTCGCCCTGCATGAAGTCGGCTCCAACAACCCGGACGGCGTCGAAATCAAGAAGACGAAGGGCGCGGACGGCATTCCGCTCGATGGCATCCCCTTCCATCCCTACTACACGGTCAAGGATCTGGTGGGCGTAGTAGTGTTCCTGATTTTCTTTTCCGTCGTGATCTTCTTTATGCCCGAAATGGGTGGCTACTTCCTCGAACACCCGAATTTCGATCCGGCCGACTCGATGAAGACCCCGCCGCATATCGCCCCGGTGTGGTACTTCACCCCGTTCTACGCCATGTTGCGCGCGGTGCCGGACAAGCTGGGCGGTGTCATCACCATGGGTGGCGCGATCGTGATTCTGTTTTTCCTGCCTTGGCTCGACCGCAGTCCGGTTAAATCCATCCGTTATCGGGGCTGGCTCTTCAAGCTGGTTTTGGCGGCGTTCGTGGTCGCGTTCCTGATCCTGGGCTATCTGGGCGCGCTGCCGACGACTCCAGGCCGCACCGATATGGCGCGGATCTGCACCTTGATCTACTTCGGATTCTTCGCGGTGCTGCCGCTGCTGCCGATGTTTGAAAAGACGAAGCCCGTACCGGAAAGGGTGACTTAACAATGAAAAAAACCCTCATTGCACTCGCGTTGCTGGCCCTGCCGGGTCTGAGCCTTGCCGCCGGCGGAGAAGGTTATCCGCTGGAGAAAGCGCCGATTGACCTGCACAGCAAGGCGTCGCTACAGAAAGGCGCCAAGCTGTTCGTCAATTACTGCATGGGTTGTCATTCGCTGGAGTACCAGCGCTACAACCGCATGGCGCGCGATATCGGTTTGACCGACGAACAGGTCAAGGACAACCTGATCTTCACCGGCGCCAAGGTCGGCGAAACCATGAAGAACGCCATGCCCAAGGCCAGCGCCAAGATCTGGTTCGGGGTTGCTCCGCCTGATCTGAGCGTGATCGCTCGGGCGCGCGGAGTGGATTATCTTTACACTTACCTGCTGACTTTTTATCAGGACTCCACGCGGCCCTTTGGCGTGAATAACGCGGCATTCCCGAATGCCGGTATGCCGCATGTACTTTGGGAATTGCAGGGAATGCAAAAGCCGGTCTTCGAGACTCACAAGGACCACGATGGCAATGAAACCAAGGTCATCAAGGAGTTTGAACTGGTGCAGCCGGGCAGCATGAGTCCGCCGGAATACAGGGAAGCCGTCACCGATCTGGTGAACTTCCTGGCCTACGTCGGTGAACCCATCCAACTGGAACGCCAGCGAATTGGTATCTGGGTCATCCTGTTCCTGGGACTGGCGTTCGTGGTGTTCTACCTGCTGAAGAAGGAGTTCTGGAAGGACGTGCATTGACACCGTTGCCGTCGGAGGGTCGTCCGCTCTCCGACGGCGCTCCTCGATCCGCTCCCCGCGCCCGACGAGGAGCCCGGTTTCCCGCGATCCGCCAACGATCCATCCACCATGACTTCGACCCGTCCCTATCTGATCCGCGCCCTGTATGAGTGGATTGAAGACAACGGCCTGACGCCGCATATTCTGGTCGACGCGGAAGCGCCGGGAGTGACCGTGCCCAAGCAGCACATCCGCGAGGGGCAGATCGTGCTCAATATCAACCCGTCGGCGGTGCGCGACCTGCGGCTGGGTAACGACTGGATCGAATTCAGCGCCCGCTTCGGCGGCATGGCCCGGGCGATCCAGATTCCCGTGGCGGCCGTCCTGGCCATCTACGCCCGCGAGAACGGTCAGGGCATGGCCTTTGGCGAAGAAAAGAGCGGCGACGAACCGCCGCCCCCCGGCGCATCACCGCCGGACAAGCCGGACAAGCCGGACAAGCCCGCGCGTCCCGACCGCAGGCCGGCGTTGAAGATCGTGAAGTAATCGCGCTCAGCGGATGTATTCGAACAGCGTCACCACCTGACGCACGCCATCGACCTGGCTGGCTACATCCGCCGCCGCGTTCGCTTCCTGGGGCCGCACCAGTCCCATCAGATAGACGACTCCACGTTCCGTCACCACCTTGACCCGGGTCGGATCGAAATCCGGGATGTCGTTGATCCGCAGCAGCGCGGTTTTCACCTTGGTGGTGAGCAGCGTGTCGTTGCTACGACTGGACAGCGCGCTGGGTGGACCGATCACCAATTCATTGTAAACTTCGATGACGGGTGGATCGATGCCGCGGGCAATGGCTTCCGCCTGCTGCCGGGCCTGCGCCGACACGGCTTCGCCGCTTAACAGCACGGCGCCGTTATAGCTGGTGATGTTGATGTGATTGCCCGGCGGCAACTGCTGGTTGAGCGCATCGTACAGCTTCAATTCGATGGTCTGATCGTCCACCACGGTTCCCGTCGTGCGCCGGTCGTGCGCCATGCCGATGCCCACCGCCGTACCGCCCACCAACAGCCCCACGCAACCGTTCAGCAGCGTCGTGGCCAGAGCCGCGACCGCCAGATGGGTTTGCCATGCGTTCATGACGGTTCCTCCTCGCCAAACAGTTGATGATCCACCAGATCGCACAGGCAGTGGATGATCAGGATGTGCGTTTCCTGAATTCGCGCGGTCGCCGCCGCCGCCGCCCGAATCTCGATATCCCCCTCGCCCAGTTGCCCGGCCATGCGTCCGCCGTCGCAGCCGGTCAGCGCCACCGTGGACACTCCCAACTCCCGCGCGGCGGCCATGGCGGTCAGGACGTTGGGCGAGTTGCCGCTGGTCGAAATCGCCAGCAACACGTCGCCCGGACGACCCAGGGCGCGGACTTGCCGGGCGAAAATTTGCTCGAAGGCGTCATCATTGGCGATGGAGGTTAGCGCCGAACTGTCGGTGGTCAGCGCGATGGCCGCCAGCCCGGGCCGTTCGATCTCGAAGCGGTTGACCAGTTCGGCGGCGAAGTGCTGGGCGTCGGCGGCGGACCCGCCGTTGCCGCAGACCAGGATTTTATTGCCCTGGCGCAGCCGTTCGGCCAGAAGTTCGGCGGTTTGAACGATGCGCGGCCCCATTGCATCCAGCGTGCGTTGCTTGGCTTGGAGGCTGGCGGCGAAGTGCTGGGCGATTCGCGTGAGCGGTTCCATCATGTCCACCCGGTGAAGTACGGTGAATGAAAAGCTTAGCGCATTCCTGTTCGATTCAGACTTTCGATGGCGCATAATCCGCCCCTTTCGCGCTCTACTCAACCACGAAACGCTACCTGACGACCATGTCCGATTCGGCTTCCCGGGAATTTTGGGCCGGTATGCACGCCTTGGCGCCGCTGCTGGTCGGGGTTGTGCCTTTCGGCATGATTTACGGCGCGCTGGTGGGAGGCTTCGCAGTGCTGGGGGTGTGGCCGTCATGAACGAGACGACACCAAAGCCCGACGCCATCTATCCGGCGAGAAAATCAGGTGTAGGTATTTGCCGCCGGGTCGCCCAGTGCTTCAATGCCCGGCGGCAAGCTTAGCTCTCGACCCGGAAATACGCCTCGCGCTCCGGCAGATCGACGCCGGTCAGCCGTAGCGGCAGCGCGCTGTCCGGCGCCACGTCCTCGGCGACCTTGACCCTCGCGTCCCGGGCCAGGGCGGGAATCAGCACGACCCCGCGCGGCATCCGTTTCTCGACCAGCACACCCTCGCCCCGCCAACCGGGATGCTGTTGCAGATAGACCAGAGTCCAGTGCTCGCGCGACAGCCGCTCGGCCCGGCGTACTCCGGCCGCCACCGCTTCCGCCGCCCCGACCCGTTCGATAATCGCTTGGGCATCCAACACCGCGCCACCGCGCAGGAAGGCGCGCAACTGCTGGTGGCTGACCAGATCCAGATAGCGCCGCAGCGGGCTGGTCACTTGGGCATAGACTTCCAACCCCAAGCCGCCGTGCGGCCCCGGCTGACCACTGTACTGCCGGGGTCGCAAACTCCGCCGCAAGGCGTACATCGCCGCCAGTCCGGCCGGTTCCCGATCAGACACATCCATTGCCACATCCTGGGTGGTGAACGGAAATGGTAGACCGTTGGCCAGCGCGAACCGCGCCGCCGCCTCGCCAGCCATCACCATCGTCTCGGCCACCAGCATCCGGCTGCGCAACCGGGGCAGCGGCTTGATCTCCACCTGGCCATTGCAGACCCACATCTTCACTTCCGGCAAATCGATGAAGATCGCGCCGTTGGCGCGACGACAATCCCGATGCCGGCACGCCAGTTCATGCAGGCGGCGGAACGGTTCCTCCTGGGCCAGCCGTTCTTCCACCTCTTCGTAGCTCAAGCGCTGGACCCGCACCCAACTGGGCGCGATTTCCACATCGGTCACAACCCCGCTCGCATCCAGTCGCAGGCCGAACGACAGCGCCGGCGACACCTCCGCCAGCCCAAGTCCCAATCGTGGTACCGCCGCCTCGGGCAACATCGGAATCGTAGTTTCCGGTAGATACAGCGTTGCCCCGCGCGCGCGCGCTTCCAGATCGGCGGGACTGCCGGGCGGGACCAGCGCCGCGACATCGGCGACATGCACCCACAAGCGGTCGCCATCCAAACCGATGGCGTCGTCGGGATCGAGATTGCCCTCATCGTCGATGGCAAAAGCCGGCAGGCCGGTCAAATCCAGCCGTGATTCGTCCGGCAGTTCGGGCAGGCCCACCCCCGGCTGGGTCAGCAGTGTCCCGATCCGGCGCGGCCAGGGATTCATCCTCCCGTCCCAATGCTTCAACCGCAGCAGCAGGGCATGAGCGCTTTGCGGATTCTGGTCGCAGTCAAGCGCCTGCAATACCCGGCTCTGCTCGCGCTGGCCCCAGGCCACCTCCTCGATTTCCCGCAGATAGGGCGCATCCTCTGGCGCGCAACGGCCCGCCCGCACCCGCTGGAGAAAGCCGTTCCACGCCTCTCGCTCGGCCGTCTTCGCCTCTCGGACCGCCCGTTCCCGCTCCACCTCCGCCAGCGGCCGGGTGCTAACCGCCTCCGGCGTCCCCCGGAAATACAGCCCCTCGTCCACCAACCGCCAGGCGGCCCAGGCGGTCGCTGGGGTATAGGTGCCATAAACCAGTTCCGCCAGCTCGGATAGTGTGGTCTGCCCACCGTCCAGTAGTTCGCAGGCCGCCTCCGCCTCGCCCGCCGGCGCGTCCAGTTCGCGCAACCCTTTCAAGGGTCCGGGATGCAGCAGCAGCACATCCTTGGGGCGGACTCGCAGCGACCGGCCGTCCTCCAGCTCAATGTCCAGCTTGTCGCCGATGGCGGCAACCCGGGCCGGACCGTTTTTGTACAGCACCAGACTGTTTTGTGGGATGTTCATCGAACCTCGAACGAAATGGGGTCCACCGGAAACTACCATATCTTGGGCTGAAAATTCGCGTCGTTCAGAATCTTCACGGTGTCGCCGGTTTGCGCCAGCACAAACAGCCCCTGCCGGTAGGCGTAACGATCCGCCCCGTCTTCAATCCGCATCCCCGCTACCGCCCCATGCACCTGCCAGTCGGCGTATTCCGGGAAAAAATCCCGGAACCGCCCCAGGTCGTCCAGGAATTCCCGCACGTCCGCCACACTCAGGCTGGCCTTGACTTCCACCACGACCACATGACCGGCGTTGACGACCAGTACATCAATTTCCAAGGTATCGCCGCCCCGCCGTTTTTTCACCCGCTGGCTGACCATCTGCACTGGGATGCCGCGCTCGTTGAACACCCGCTCGCAGGCCGGGGCCACCTGATTTTCGACAAACAGTCCCCATTGCCCGCCCAGATTGCTCACCAGACGTGCGGTCTCCTGGAACTTGCGGTCGGTCTCCTGGAACTTGCGGTCGGTCTCCTTTTGCGCGTCCATCAGGTCCTGGAACTTGCGGTCGGTTTCCCGGAACAAGACCAAAATGTCTTCGTAGGTCGTCGCCATCGTTCTATCTTCCCGCTGCATCAAGGTTCGTAGCATACGCTCGCAAGCGACCACAAAAAAACCGCCCCGGCTGGCCAAGGGCGGCTCGGTGATTCCGGTCAGTAATAAACGAAACCGCCTCGCAGGCCCGGTGCCATGGGCGCGGTGTTGCCGGAATGCTATCACCTGACTGACCTTCGCGCCTTCGCCGTCGTGGCGCTGGGGTGGAGCGGCTGGTCTGGCGGGCGGTGGGGTGAATCGGTTGCCAGGGGGAGGCAGCAGGCGACCCGTGAAAATATCGGAGCGCATAGCACGAAACCGCTAAAAACCCTATTATAATTGGCGAACCTAAGCCAAGCGGTTCGCGCCCCGTCGCCATAACCACAAATTCAATCCAATAAATTGAAAAGACCAAGGAATTTGGAACCGCCTCCCCAAATCGCCGCCCGTCCGCCCCGCGGCTCGCGCCTTTTGCCGTTCGGAGTTTCGCTGTCCCATCGCGCGGAGCGGATCGTCGCCCGTCGTGTCTGGCCCCACACCCCCTCGACCTGGTCCGCCAGCTTCCGAGGGTCTGTCCCCAAGCTTCCGGCGCCGCTGGTCCGCTACCGGTGCCCGTATCAGTGAGGAGAGAGCGTTTATGCATGACATTATTCATCAACTAGAACAAAAACGCGCCGCCGCCCGCCTCGGCGGAGGGCAACGCCGCATCGACGCACAGCACAAGCGGGGCAAGCTCTCCGCGCGCGAGCGCATCGAAGTGCTGCTCGATCCGGGCAGCTTCGAAGAATGGGACATGTTCGTCGAGCATCGCTGCACCGACTTCGGCATGGCCGACACCAGCACCCCGGGCGACGGTGTGGTAACCGGCTATGGCACCGTCAACGGCCGGCTGGTGTTCGTGTTCAGCCAGGACTTCACCGTGTTCGGCGGCTCCCTGTCCCAAGCCCACGCCGAGAAAATCTGCAAGATCATGGATCACGCCATCAAGGTCGGCGCGCCGGTGATCGGCTTGAACGACTCGGGCGGCGCCCGCATCCAGGAAGGCGTGGACTCGCTGGCCGGTTACGCCAACGTGTTCCAGCGCAACGTGATGGGATCGGGCGTGATTCCGCAGATTTCGGTGATCATGGGCCCCTGCGCTGGTGGCGCGGTGTACTCGCCGGCGATGACCGACTTCATCTTCATGGTCAAGGATACCTCCTACATGTTCGTGACCGGCCCCGATGTGGTCAAGACGGTTACGCACGAGGAGGTCACCGCCGAGGAACTGGGCGGCGCGATTACGCACTCAACCAAATCGGGCGTGTGCGACCGTGCATTTGAGAATGACATTGAGGCGCTGCTGATGGTGCGGCGGTTCGTCAATTTCCTGCCGGCCAACAATCGAGATAAACCACCGTTCCGGCCCACGCCCGATCCGGCCGACCGGCAGGATTTCTCACTGGACACGCTCATTCCCGACAGTCCCAACAAACCCTACGACATGAAGGAGTTGATCCTGAAGGTTGTGGACGACGTGGATTTCTTCGAGGTTCAGCCCGAGAACGCCAAGAACATCATCACCGGCTTTGCCCGGATGGATGGCTGGCCGGTCGGCATCGTCGCCAACCAGCCGATGGTGCTGGCTGGCTGCCTGGACATCAAGTCCTCGATCAAGGCCGCCCGCTTCGTGCGCTTCTGCGACGCCTTCAACATCCCGATCATCACCTTCGTGGACGTACCCGGCTTCATGCCCGGCACCGCCCAGGAATATGGCGGCATCATCAAGCACGGCGCCAAGCTGCTCTACGCCTACGCCGAATGCACCGTGCCCAAGGTTACCGTCATCACCCGCAAGGCTTATGGCGGCGCCTATGACGTGATGAGTTCCAAGCATCTACGCGGCGACGTCAACTTCGCTTGGCCGACCGCCGAAATCGCGGTGATGGGTCCCAAGGGCGCGGTGGAAATCATCTTCCGCCAGGATATCGGCGATGCCGGCAAGATCGCCGAGCGTACCGAGGAATATCGCAAGAAATTCGCCAATCCGTTCATCGCCGGCCACCGCGGGTTCATCGACGACGTGATCATGCCCCACGGCACCCGCAAGCGCATCTGCCGCTCCCTGGCGATGCTGCGGGACAAGGAACTCGAAAATCCGTGGCGCAAGCACGGCAACATTCCGCTGTAAGGGGTGGGACGCATGTTCAAGAAAATCCTTATCGCCAACCGCGGCGAAATCGCCTGCCGCGTGATCAAGACCGCCCGCAAGATGGGCATCAAAACCGTCGCCGTCTATTCCGAGGCGGACAAGGACGCGCTGCATGTCGAAATGGCCGACGAGGCCGTGCTTATCGGCCCGCCGCCCACCACCCAGAGCTATCTGGTGATGGAACGCATCATCCAGGCCTGCAGGGATACGGGCGCCGAGGCGGTGCATCCGGGCTACGGCTTTCTGTCCGAACGAGCGGCGTTCTGCGAAGCGCTGGAAAAGGAAGGGATCGCGTTCATCGGCCCGAAGGTTCGCGCCATCGAAGCCATGGGCGACAAGATCACCTCCAAGAAGCTGGCCAAGGAAGCCGGGGTCAGCACCGTGCCCGGCTACACCGAAGTCATCAAGGATGCCAAGGAAGCGGTGGAGATCGCCCTGGAGATTGGCTATCCGGTGATGATCAAGGCCAGCGCTGGCGGCGGCGGCAAGGGCATGCGCGTCGCCTGGAACGACAACGAATGCCGCGACGGCTTCGAACGCTCCACCAACGAAGCCCGCTCCTCCTTCGGCGACGAGCGCGTGTTCATCGAAAAGTACATCGAGGAGCCGCGCCACATCGAAATCCAGGTACTGGGCGACAGCCACGGCAACATCGTCTATCTGGGCGAGCGCGAATGCTCGCTGCAGCGCCGCCATCAGAAGGTGATCGAGGAAGCGCCTTCCCCGTTTCTGGATGAAATCACCCGGCGGGCGATGGGCGAACAGGCCGTGGCGCTGGCGCGGGCGGTGGATTATCAATCCGCCGGCACCGTCGAGTTCATCGTTGATTCCAAGCGCAATTTCTACTTCCTGGAGATGAACACCCGCCTGCAAGTGGAGCATCCGGTCACCGAGTACATCACCGGGCTGGACCTGGTGGAGCAGATGATCCGGGTGGCCGCCGGTGAGAAACTGGGCTTTACCCAGGAGGACGTCAAGCTCAAGGGCTGGGCCATCGAGGCGCGCGTCTACGCCGAGGATCCCTTCCGCAACTTCCTGCCCTCCATCGGCCGGCTGGTCAAGTACATGCCGCCCCAGGAAAACGAGGTGGTGCGGGTCGACACCGGTATCTACGAAGGTAGCGAAGTGTCGATGTACTACGACCCGATGATCGCCAAGCTGATCACCTACGGCGCGACCCGTGATCGCGCCATCGCCCACATGCGTGACGCGCTCAACGAGTTCTTTATCCGCGGCGTCCAGCACAACATCAGCTTCCTGGCGGCGCTGATGGTGCATACCCGGTTCATGACCGGGCGAATCAGCACCAACATGATCGCCGAAGAGTACCCGCACGGCTTCCACGCCTCCGACGTGCCGCACGACGACCCGGCGCTACTGATCTCGGTGGCCGCCTTCATCCACCGCCGCTACATGGACCGCGCCGCCCAGACCAGCGGCCAATTGCTCGGTCACGAGCGCAAGGTCGGTAACGACTGGGTGGTGCTCATGGGCGGCGAGCAGCATCCGGTGCATGTCGATCCCGCCGAGAGTGGCTACGACGTGGCGTACATGGGCGAGACCTATCAGGTGCGCAGCGACTGGCAGTTCGGCCAACCGCTGTTCAAGGGTGTCCTGAACGGCACCGAGATCTGCATCCAGGTCGAACGCCGCGACATGATCTATCGGCTGTTCCACTGGGGTTCGCAGGCGGACGTGATGGTAATGTCCCCGCGGGTGGCCGATATGCAGGCGCTGATGCCGGTGAAGGCGCCGCCAGATATGTCCAAGTATCTGCTGTCGCCGATGCCAGGTCTGCTGACCAAGGTGGCGGTGCAAGTCGGCCAGGAGGTCAAGGCCGGCGAGGAGCTGGCTGTGATCGAGGCCATGAAGATGGAGAACGTGCTGCGCGCCGATCAGGACGCGACGGTTGCCAAGGTCTTGGCGGCGCCGGGCGACAGCCTGGCGGTGGATCAGGCGATCATCGAGTTCGAGTAATCCACAACCAAAGGGGGCGGGCGCCGCCCCTGTCTTACCAAAGCCGGTCGCTGACGCGACCGGCTTTTATTTCGCCCCGGCGGGGGCGTGTTCAGCCACTCATTAGTCCCGGCTCAACGAACCCCATAGCTTCTTCACCCAGGACTTTTTGGACAATGTCGGCTTGATGCCTTGCTCCAGAAAATACGGGGTATAGTGTTTGTCCACTTCCATGATGTGCTTGGTCAACCAAACCTTGAGAAAATAAGCTAGCTCGATACCGATGGCGCCCTTACCTTTCTCCCACTTTGTATGTATTTCCGCCAACTGTGCGATCAACTTGTCGTGTTCTTCCTTGTGTCGCTCGTAATCCGGATAGTGCAGAATACGCATCAAGCTTTCTTCCACGGCGAAATGGACGCGGGTATATTCATCAAGCCGATCAATGATGCTCTTGGTTGCTTGCATCGTATGCCCTTGCTGCATGGCCTCGTGTATCTCATTCAATAAGCCCACAAGCTCTTTGTGCTGGGCATCAATTTCTTCGATGCCGACGCTAAGTTCGTTAGACCATTCGACAAATTTACTCATATGCTTCGATTCCCCCTCGTTGTCTCATCGACTCTCACAACGGCAAACGGCTACCGTTTGCACGGTAGCCGTTCGCGGTCGTCAGCCGATCAGTTGGGATAGTAGCGTTACTTGACCAGTCGCGCCTTGACGTAGGAGCCCGGCGCGTCTTCGATCACTGGCAGCTTGCCGGTGCCCGGCACCCGCGCCGGCACCTTTTCGCCCGCGTTCTTGCTTAGCCACTTGTACCAGTCCGGCCACCACGAGCCTTCGGTCTGCTTGGCTTCCTTGAGCCATTCGTTCGGATCGGTCGGGTGTTTGGAATTGGTCCAGAAGAAATACTTGTTGGCCGCCGGCGGATTGATCGGGCCGGCGATGTGACCAGAACCGCTGAGCACGAACTTCACCGGACCGGTGAACAGCAGGCTGCCGCTGTAGGTGGACGTCCACGGCGCGATGTGATCCTCGATCGCCGACAGGAAATATGTTGGTACCTTGACCTTGCTCAGATCGATCGGCGTACCCAGCAAAGTGACACCACCCGGATCTTTCAGGCGGTTGTGCTGGTACATGTTGCGCAGGTAGAAGCTATGCATCTTCGCCGGCATCCGGGTGGAATCCGAGTTCCAGTACAGCAAATCGAAGGGGAACGGATCCTTGCCCAGCAGGTAGTTGCTGATGAAGAACGACCACATCAGGTCGTTGGCGCGCAGCATGCTGAAGGTGGTCGCCATCTCACTGCCGTCGAGGTAGCCCTTGGCCGCCATGCGCTTTTCCAGCGAGGCGATCTGCTCTTCTTCGATGAACACTTCCAGTTCGCCCGGTTGAGCGAAATCCAGCATGGTGGTCAGATGGGTGCCGGAACTGATGCGCGGATCGCCTTGGGCCGCCAGATAGGCGTTGGTGACGGACAGCAGGGTGCCGCCCAAACAATAGCCCAGCGCGTTGACCTCGCGCTCGCCGGTGGCCTGCTCGATGGCGTCCAGCGCCGCCAGCGGGCCGTCCTTCAGATAATCGTCGAAGGCTTTTTCGGCCATCTTCTCGTCCGGGTTGACCCAGGACATCAGGAACACGGTGAAACCCTGATCCACGCACCATTTGATCAGCGAATTCTTGGGCCGCAGATCCATGATGTAGTACTTGTTGATCCACGGCGGGAAGATGAGCAGCGGCTTCTTGAATACCTCCGGGGTGCTCGGGTCGAACTGCAGGAGCTGCATCATCTCGTTCTGGTAGACGACCTTGCCGGGCGTGGTGGCGACGTTCTTGCCCAGCTCGAAGGCGTCGAGGTCGGTCATCCGGATGTTGAGCTTGCCCTTGCCACGCTCGATGTCGTCGAGCATGTTCTTCAGGCCGTTGATCAGGTTCTCGCCGCCGGATTCGATGGTGACCCGAACCACTTCGGGGTTGGTCATCGCGAAGTTGCTGGGCGACAGCGCGTCCACGAACTGGCGGGTATAAAATTGCAGTTTCTTCTTGGTCTTGTCGTCGTAACCCTCGACGTTGGCGACCATGTCCTGAATCGAGCCGGCGGTCAGCAGGTAGGACTGCTTGATATAGGAGAACAGGGGGTTATCCTGCCACTCGTCGTGTTTGAAGCGCTTGTCGCCCTTCTGCTCGCGCACCACCGTCTCCATCGGCTGGCCGCCAAACACCGCGGGCAAGGCTTTCTGCCACAGATCCAGATAGTTCTGCCACAGGGTCATCTGCGTCTGCGCCAGCTTGGCCGGATCGGCTATGATCTTCTGGGTCAGATCCAGGAAGGATTTGCCCAGGCTCATCTGATCCTGAAGGTCAAAAGCGCCATCGTTCTTCTGGCGGTTCAGAAACTCCTTGACGATGACCTGGCTCTTTTCAGCGATATGGGAAAAAAGCTGCGCCATCTGCGCCGGATCGGGCATCTTGAATTCCGGCAACTTGAGTTCGGGGGTTTTTTGCTCGGCCATGCGTCATTCCTCTACGTCGTTATGGTGGTTCGCTGGATCATTCTAATTATTTTAGCTTATGTTGCACCCTTGGCGTCAGGGGCGGCAACCCAAAAAGCAAGCGGACAGGCCATCCGGGAGTTCCCGAATGGCCTGTCCTGCGCGCGCAACGCCAGACATTACTTATTTGCCGACGAGACCCTTCAGCTCCTGCAAGCTCTCGGTGACGCGCTTGTTGATGATGGCGAACGCCTCGGTGTTGGACTTGCTGACCATCTCGGCCAACTCGCGCGCGTTGGCCAACGCCTGCTCGAATCCCTTGCGGACCAGGTCGGCCTGCTTGGTGGTCATTTCCTGCGGGTTGCTCGCGCTACTGGTCAGTTGCTGGGCGATGGACGACACTTCGCTCATGGCCTGGCTTAGAATCTCGGCCTGCCGCTGCGCCACCGCCTGCATGCCCTGCACGGCGGTCTGATTGGCGGCGGTCAGCGCTTCGATGTTCTTGCGCTGGGCGTCCATGATCGCCTGCATGTCGAAACCGGGGATTTTGACATCGCCCAGCATCTTGGTGATGTCGAACTTGCCCAGATCGAACTTGCTCAGATCCATATTGGCAAACGGGTTGAAGGGATTATTCTTCTCAGCCATTTCATACTCTCCTGATGGAAAACTTAGGTTAACGGACTATTGTGCAACGCAACATCAACAGGCATATTCTGCATCCCGAAATTCCGGGAGTCAACCGAAATTTTGCAATGCAGCAATTTATTCTCATCTTACCATCCTTCCCGACCCAGGCTCTTGACGGCGATCTCGTAGACATCCGGCGACAGCTCCGGCGCGGCGAGGATGCGCTCCAGTTGTTCGCGCATCCCCTGCTGGCGAGCCGGATCGTATTTGCACCAACGGGTAAACACGGTCATCAGCCGCGAGGCAATCTGGGGATTGAAGGCGTTCAGGGCCAGAATCCGGTCGGCAAGGAAAGTATAGCCCCTGTTATCAGCGGCGTGAAAATGCAAGGGATTGGCCTGGGCGAACGCACCGATCAGCGCCCGGACCTTGTTGGGGTTGCGGAGGTTGAAGGCCTCGTGCGTCATTAAGTCCTGAACGACCGCCAGCGTACCGGGCAGGCGGGAAGTCGCCTGCAAGCTCAGCCACTTGTCCACCACCAGCGCCTCGCGCCGCCAGCGGTGGTAAAAAGCCGCCAGGGCGTCGGTCCGCTCCGGGCTATCATCGTTCGCCAGGGACGCCAGCGCGCCGAGCTGGTCGGTCATGTTGCCAGCGGTGTGGAACTGCTCCAGACAGCGCGCGCGCAGCCCCGCATCGTCGAGCTGCATCAGGTAATCCAGGCAAACGTTCTTGAGCGCGCGCTGGCCGATGGCGGCGGCATCGATCTGGTAGCCGTCCCCCGGTCGGGCGCGCAGGGTCTCGTAAGTCGCCCGCAGCGGCTCGCGCAGCCGCTCCGCCAGCGTTCGCTGGACGAACCGCCGCGCGGCGTGGATGCCATCCACGTCCACCACAGCCATCTGCTCGGCAAGGTAGCTTTCGCCGGGCAGGGTCAACACCTGGGCCAGCAGGGCCGGATCGGCGTCGGAGGCCAACGCCCGGCCGAACGCGGTGCTGAAGGACTCGGGCAGCGTCCAGTCCCGCCCCTGCCGGCGCTCTTCGACCAAGGCCAGGATGGTGCGGATCGCCAAGGTCTGGCCGGCGTCCCAGCGGTTGAAGTCGTCGCTATCGTGGGCCAGCCGGAAGCGCAGATCGGCGTCGCTTTCGGCGCTGTTCAGCTTCACCGGCGCGGAAAAGCCGCGCAGTAGCGACGGGATCGGCCGCGCCGGCACATTGATAAAGTGGAAGGTCTGCTCCGCCTCGTGCAGTTCCAGCACCCGCGTGGTCGGTTGCGGTTCATCCACCCCCCTTTTTAAAGGGGGGGGCGCGTCAGCGCCGGGGGGATTTGTCGCCAGTTGCAGCGGCAGATCACGGCCTTCGGCATCCAACAGGCCCAGCGCCAGCGGGATGTGAAACGGTTCCTTGCACGGCTGGCCTGGCGTCGGCGGGCAGGACTGACGCACCGTCAGGGTGTAACGGCGAGCGGCCGGATCATACGCATCGCTCACGGTCAGTTCCGGGGTACCCGCCTGGCGATACCAGCGCTTGAACTGGCCAAGATCGACGCCATTGGCATCGGCCATCGCCGCCACGAAATCGTCGCAGGTCACCGCCTGGCCATCGTGGCGCTGGAAGTACAGATCCATGCCGCGCCGGAAGCCGTCCCGGCCCAGCAGGGTTTGCATCATGCGGATGACCTCCGCGCCCTTGTTGTAGACAGTCACGGTGTAAAAATTGTTGATTTCGATGTAGGAATCCGGCCGTACCGGATGCGCCATCGGTCCGGCGTCCTGCGGAAACTGGCTGCCGCGCAAGATACGAACATCCTCGATGCGCTTGACTCCGCGCGAGCCGAGGTCACTGGAGAATTCCTGGTCGCGGAACACGGTCAGCCCTTCCTTAAGGCTAAGTTGGAACCAGTCGCGGCAGGTGACCCGGTTGCCGGTCCAGTTGTGGAAATACTCGTGGCCGATGACGCCGAGAATGCCCTGATAGTCGGCGTCGGTGGCGGTTTCCGGCTTGGCCAGCACGTACTTGGTATTGAAGACGTTAAGGCCCTTGTTCTCCATGGCCCCCATGTTGAAATCGCCGACCGCGACGATCTGATACAGATCGAGATCGTATTCCAGTCCGAACCGTTCCTCATCCCAGGCCATCGCCTGCTTGAGCGAATGCATAGCGTGCGCGCACTGATTGAGGTTCTCCGGTTCGACGTAGATGCGCAGCGTGATCTTTCGACCGGAACGGGTGACAAAATGATCCTCAATGTGCTTTAGATGCCCGGCCACCAGGGCGAACAGGTAGCAGGGCTTGGGAAACGGGTCATGCCACGTCGCCCAATGCCGGCCATCGGCCAGTTCGCCGCTGTCGGCGAGGTTGCCGTTCGACAGCAACACCGGATAGCGAGCCTGATCCGCGATGAGCGTGGTGTTGAACACCGCCATCAGGTCGGGCCGGTCGGGGAAGTAGGTGATCCGGCGGAAACCTTCCGCCTCGCACTGGGTGCAGAAATTGCCACTGGATTGATAGAGACCTTCCAGCGCGGCGTTGTCCTGGGGCCGGATGCGGGTCACGACGGTCAGTTCGAACTCGGCGGGCGGATCACGCAGGGTCAGCCGGTCGGCATCCACCCGATAGCGTTCGGCGGCGAGGGGGGCGCCGTTCAGTTCCAGCGCGATCAGTTCCAGATGCTGACCATCCAGCGCCAGCGGCGCCCCAAAGGGCGTACTCTCGGCGCGGACGATGCGCAGCCGGGAATGTACCGTGGTATGGTCCTCGCCCAGTTCGAAACGCAGGTCGACCGTCGGAATCTGGTAAGCGGGCGGTGCGTAGTCCGCGAGGCGAGTGGTCTTGGGAGTTTTGGTCGACATGCGGGCAACCTTTCCGGTGAGGGAGTCGAGAACAGCTTGGAGGGTCAGTGTGCCGGTTTGTTCGGAACAGTGCGGGTTTGATCCCCCTCGTTCTCCGATCCATTACACCGGTACAAACCCAGCCATTGAATTTCCTCCAGGCCAGCCGGTTATGACTACTGAATCATTGCTATTCCCTGATGCGCCGAGTTTACGGTATCCGCCGCCACGAACAGTCGTTCGCGATAAAAGCGCAATTCGTCGATGGAATCGCGGATATCCTGTAAGGCTAGATGGGTCGAGGTTTTGTTGAAGCCCTTGATCCGTTCCGGATACCAGCGCCGGGCCAGTTCCTTGAGCGTGCTTACGTCCAGGTTGCGATAATGAAAGTACGCCTCCAGTTCCGGCATGCAGCGCGCCAGAAACCGCCGGTCCTGGCAGATGCTGTTGCCGCACATCGGCGATTGGCCCTTGGGCGCGTACAGACTCAGGAACTCCAGGGTGCGCGCCTCGGCTTCGCGTTCGTCCACGGCGCTGGCGCGGACCCGGGCGATCAGGCCAGATGCGCCGTGCTGCTTTTGATTCCAGTCGTCCATCGCCGCCAGCACGGCGTCGCCCTGGTGGATGGCGAGCACTGGCCCCTCGGCGAGGATATTGAGCTGGCTATCGGTGATAATGGTGGCGATTTCGATGATGCGGTCGGTCTGGGGTTCCAGGCCGGTCATTTCCAAATCGATCCAGATCAGGTTATCGGGAGACATGAGTTCTTCTTGGGATAGAGTCGGAGTGGGAGAAGGAACCCGCCGGTGGTGGATCGGCGGGAGTGGCCAACCCAAAGTTTACGCCGAATCCGGCGGTCGCGGGGTGGTCCAGCCATGGCCGGACGCCGGCTGACCCAACGCCAGCAGGGTCGTATCCAGCGCTCGCAGGAGAGCCGCCGCGACCGCGCCGACCAGCGGATGGACGCTCTGGACCGCGCTGGGCTGGGTTCGGAGCAGGCCGGTCTGGTCATCACCCATCACGGACAGACGCTGATCGTCGAGGATAGCGAGGGCCAGTTGTACCGCTGCGCCGCGCGCCAGAACCTGGGCCGACTGGCCTGTGGCGATCAGGTCGTTTGGCGGGTGTCCGGCGCGGGGGAGGGTGTGATCGTGGCGGTGAGCGAGCGTCGTTCGCTGCTGACCCGTCCCGACTACAACGGCCAGCCGCGCCCGGTCGCCGCCAATCTCGATGCGGTGGCGGTGGTGCTGGCGCCGGAGCCAGAACCCAGCGAATACTTGATCGACCGTTATCTGGTCGCCATCGCCGCCATTGGCGTCCGGGGCTTGCTGGTGCTGAACAAGCTGGATTTGCTGGACCCGCCGGCGCTGGCGGCTTTGACCGGGCGGCTGGAACCCTACCGCCGGATCGGTTATCCACTGCTGCCGACCAGCAGCCATACCGCGCACGGTTTGGACGAACTGCGCGCCTGGCTGCGCGGCCGCGTCAGCCTGTTGGTCGGGCAGTCGGGCGTGGGCAAATCGTCGCTGATCAAGGCGCTGCTGCCAGACCGCGAGATTCGCATCCAGGCCGTGTCCCAGGTCACCGGCCATGGCGCCCACACCACCACGGGCAGCACGCTTTATCACCTGCCGGACGGCGGCGATCTGATCGACACGCCTGGGGTGCGCAGTTTCGAACTGGGAGAGATCAGTCCGGGCGATCTGGATCGGGGGTTCACCGACATCGCGCCGTACCTCGGTCGCTGCCGGTTTTCCGACTGCCGCCATCAGAGCGAGCCGGGTTGCGCGTTGCGGGACGCGGCGGCGCGCGGCGAGATCGCCCCGCGCCGGTTGGACAGTTACCGGCAACTGCGGGCCACGCTGGGCGCGGCGGGGAAATCGGGCTGAGAAGATCATGTCCACCTTTCTGCTTGCCGGTGTTCTGCTGGGGCTGAGCGGTGGGCTGGCGCCGGGACCGCTGCTGACCCTGGTCGCCAGCGAAACGCTGCGCCACGGCGCGCGCGCCGGGGTCTGGGTGGCGCTGGCGCCGTTGCTGACCGACCCGCCGATCATTCTGGCGACGGTGCTGCTGCTGCGGCCATTGACCGACCAGCATTTGCCGCTGGCGCTGATCCATCTGGGCGGCGGGTTGTATCTGGCCTGGCTCGGCCTCCAGGGCGCGCGCTTTCGGGGCGCGGATCTGGAGCCAACGGACCCAGCCAATTCGCCGCGGCGCGGGGTGATCGCCAACTTCCTCAATCCCAGCCCCTATCTGTTCTGGCTGGCGGTGGGCGCGCCGACCGTGCTGGCGGCTTGGCGGGAGGGCTGGTCGGCGGCAGTGGCGTTCGTCGCCGCGTTCTACGCGCTGCTGGTGGGTTCCAAGGTGCTGCTGGCCATGGCGCTGGGCCGCGCCCGCCATCTCCTGCGCGGCGGCGGCTATATTGTTCTCATGCGCGGTTTGGGGCTGTTGTTGCTGGCGTATGCGCTGCTGTTCCTGCGCGAGAGCGGGCGGCTGCTGATGGCGGGTCCGCTGTCGTCCTGACTCCCAGCGACATCGGCGGTATGCCGCTGACCTGTTGGCACGCCCGCCAGGCCGCTGGCTCAGGCCAGCAGTTTTCCGCATTGAGTGGCGATGAACTCCACGGCTTCGTCTACGTCGGCCAGCGGCATTTCGTAACCGTCGGGCAGATAGCCGTAGATGCCCCGCTTGATGCGGTGGTTGCCGGGATGATAAAGCCGGACGACCAACTGGATGGCGGGTTGGTTCGGGCCGGTGTGGAAGCCAATGATGATCTTGTCGCTAAATATCCAGAAGTTGTTGACCCGAGGATCGGTTTCGATATGGGGCTTGAGCTTGCGAACCTGATCCTTGACCGTTTCGAAATCGCGTTCCAGGGCGCTCAGCCCGCCATCCTGGCGATTTTGGCTTCGTTCCTGTTGGGTGCGGAACTTGTCAACCGCCTGACTGAACAGCTTGCTGATGTCCTTGGCCATGGTTTTCTCCTGTTACCTAAAATTTTGCCACTATTTTCGCACGAGCCCGTTGAGTTGCAATCGGGGGAGCGCTAAAACCGCTTGCGTCCGGGCGAGATTGACGCGCGCAAGGTCTCGCGAAGCCGATGATGCAGGGCCGATGTTCCTAAACTATGCTCAAATCTCCCCGATCTTCAATTTTCAAGGAGTAAGCTCATGCATATCCCGCAAAATCTGCTTGATGGCAGTATCTGCCCGGTGACCGCCGTCGTGAGTGGTCTGTGTCTGGCTGGCGCGGCGCTGGCGGCGTATCGGTCGGCTGAAAAGCCGCATGCCCTGCGCTTCGCGGCGGTCAGCGCCTTCATTTTCGCCGCGCAGATGATGAATTTCCCCATCAGCGGTGGCACCTCGGGCCATCTGCTTGGCGGTGTATTGGCCAGCGCGGTGCTGGGCGTGCCGTTCGGCGTGCTGGCGCTGGCGCTGGTGGTGACAATCCAGGCGCTGGTGTTCGCCGACGGCGGCCTGACCGTGCTGGGCGCCAACGTGTTGAACATGGCGGTGCTGGGCGCCGGTCTCGGCGGTCTGCTGCGGTTGGGGCTGCTGAAGAAACTGCCCGCTGGCGGAACCCGGGTCTGGACCGCCACCGCGCTGGCCAGTTGGGCGGCGGTGATGCTGGCGGCAATGGCTTGCTCGGTCGAACTGGCCTTGGCCGGGGTGCTGCCGCTGGGACATGTCGCGCCGGCGATGCTGGGCGTCCACGCGCTGATCGGGATGGGTGAGGCGCTCATCACCTGCGCGGCGCTGGCGCTGTTTGACCAGCCGGCGGTGGTCGGTACGGTTCCCGCCTCCCGTGGTTTCGCCGCGCCGACGCTGGCGGCGCTGCTGATCGCGCTGTGTCTGAGCCCGTTCGCCTCGCCACTACCGGATGGTTTGGAAGCGGTGATGACGCAATACCAGGTTCTGCACGAGGCCGCGCCGCTGTTCGTGACGCCGCTGGCGGACTACCAGGTCGCTGGCGTCGTCTCCGAGGGGCTGTCCACTGGGCTGGCCGGACTGATCGGCGTCGTGCTGACCTTCCT
The DNA here is from genome assembly GCA_049290615.1 of Candidatus Contendibacter sp. GTDB lineage: Bacteria > Pseudomonadota > Gammaproteobacteria > Competibacterales > Competibacteraceae > Contendibacter. The sequence continues at coordinate 6,522 of JBATNZ010000117.1, read as the reverse complement.
GGCCGCCGGGGCGCTGGCGTTGCCTTTGACCCGCGTCCGCGTGGTTTAACTTTTAGAGGCTGTATAAAAACTCAAGTCGACAGCGGTATTCATGGATTCCCCCTCGATTGAGGGGGGTGCTACTCGCAATCCGATAAGCATTCAGATTGCGAATCCGCAATGCGGTCAACGCCAAATCGGGAGCAGGCTATCGGCAATCCGATGCGATCCCTCATTCCTCGCCGTCGGCGATCCGGCGTAGCGTCTCGCGGTCGCACTCCTGGATGTTGGCCCCACGATCGCGTAGCACCCCCTGTCGGCGCAGTTCGGCGATGGCGCGGCTGACGGTTTCGGTGGTCAGTCCCACCATCGCGCCCATGTCCTCGCGCCCGAACAGCGGCAAGTGGTTATCCTGTTCGGGACAGGTTAAGCGTAGCAACAGCCGCGCCACCCGCTGGCGGGCGGTGCCGGTGGTGAACTGGGTCAGCCAGGCGTCGGCTTCGCTCAACGCCTGCTGCCAGCGCGCCATCAGTTCCCGGTACAGGCGCGGTTGCTCGTGGCCCAACTGTTCGACGACATCGACCGGGATCGCGCAGATCTCGCAGTCGGTGAGAGCGATGGCGTCATGCTGGTAAGGCTGGCCGACCAGCGCCTCCAGACCAAGGGCGTCGCCGTCCCGTAGCAGGCGCACAATGCGCTGGCTGCCATTGGGTAGGTATTGCAGCAACTTTATCACCCCGCTCCGCAGGGTGAACAGCGTGCTGCCTCGTTCGCTCATGCGGTACAGTGAATCCTGGGGAGCCAGAGCCACATCCTTGATGGGCTGGTGGATATGGCGGAAGTCCACCTCTTCCAGCCCGGCGAACAAGACCGAGTTGCGCACGGCGCAATGGCGGCATTTGGCTTCGCCCATCCAGATCTCATGCAACGAAACGGGTTTCATAAGACACCCACGCTCACGCTCCGCAGTCATTGGCAAAACATCAGTTTATATGACCCGGGCGCGCCGCGTGACGTTCAACGTTTCGCGAGAACTCGCGGAGGAGATGTTGACGTGAAAATTGCTGTCACCAGCCAGAATCGCCGCACGATCACCGAGCATGCCGGCAAATGCCGAAAGTTCTGGGTTTACCAAATTGAACAGGGCCAGATCGCCGGCAAAGAGTTGCTGGAACTGCCGATTGAACAGTCTTTTCACGAAAGTTCGCCCCATGAACCCCATTCTCTGGACACGGTACAGGTGCTAATTGCGGGCGGCATGGGCCACGGGCTGATCCATCGTCTCGCCAACAAGGGCATCATCGGCCTCGTTACCCCGGAAACCGACCCCGACCGGGCCGTCGCGGCCTATCTGGACGGATCGCTGACCGTCGGGCTGTCGAAACCGCACGCTCACGGCGAAGACGAGCATCCATAACCCTCGACACCGCAAGGTCATCGCCATGTCAATGCTCCAAACCCTCGATATCGGCGTCCTGCAACGGCTGAAGATTCGCTGCATTTCTGAAACCGGCTGGTTTGACACCGCCACAGTCTTTGGCGACATCAAGGTCGCCGGCGGTGCCGACACCGATCAATACGCCATTCCCTGGCCCCCGTTCGGGTCGCTGCACGCCAACAACGCCGCTGGCTTTTCGGCGCTGCTGGAGGCTGAAGCGACCGATGGAACGGTGCGCCGCCTGCTGTTCGACACCGGCTGGAATCCCGCCTGGATGGACCGGCGCTTCGCCGAGGAGGGCATTGACCGGCTGTTGCAGCAGGGTCAGATCGAAGCGCTGGTCATCAGTCACGAGCATTTCGATCATTTCTGGGGGATCGGCTCGACCCTCAAGCACTGTCCCGGCCTCTCGATCTATGTCCCCGAAGGCTTCCATCCGGTAGGGTTTGCCCTCATCCAACAGCAGGGGCATACCGGGACGGTGGTCACCGTTCCCACCGACCAACCGTTGGTGCTGTTGCCCGGCCTGGCTCTGGTCAATTTCCCGATGAGCACCCTGTTGCAAGTGCGGGGCGAAAACGTGCTGTACGCCCACATCCAGGACCGGGGCTTGGCGATGGTCACCGGTTGCGGCCACGGCGGCGTGCTCAACCTGCTGGACTACGCCCGCCGCACATTCACCGGCGGCGAGCGTATCCACGCGATCTACGGGGGATTACACATCTCGCCCCTGGAGGATTGGGACGAATCACGGGACCAGGTTGTCAATGCCTTGGGCGGGTACGGGATCGCCAAAGTGGTGTGCAACCACTGCACCGGGCGCACCGCTGTCGAGAAGATGCTGGAACTCGGCCTGCCCGTCATGCGGGGGACGGCCCGACACGGCTCCCAGACGGATCTGTTCTTGGGTAACGGTGATGTGCTGGAACTGGGGTGACCGATAATTTTGAGCCTGTTGTTTGGACTGATCGTCGGCTTCTCGCTGGGACTGACGGGCGGCGGCGGCTCCATCTTCGCCGTGCCGCTCCTGGTCTACGGCCTGGCGATGCCGGTGCATGAGGCGGTGGGCGTCTCGCTGGTGGCCGTGGGCGCCACGGCCCTGGGCGGGGCCATCGTCCGCTTGCGGCGGCGCGAGGTGGAACTCAAGACCGCACTCCTATTTGGAATGGCGGGCATCGTCGGGGCGCCCCTGGGTTCTGGGTTGGGCGCGAAACTGCCGGCCGAACTTCTGCTGGGCGGGTTTGCCCTGTTGATGCTGCTAGTCGCGGCGCGGATGTGGCGCCAGGCCGTCCGCTATCCCGCGGAGGCCAAGGTGGTGCGCGCCGGGGACGATGCCCTCGACCCTGCCTCTGGCCCAGCCTGCCGGGTCAATCCGGACGGCGGCTTGACCCTGACCTCCCGTTGCGCCCTGGTGCTGGCGCTGAGCGGCGTTATCACCGGGTTGTTGTCCGGCCTGTTCGGTGTGGGCGGCGGGTTCCTCATCGTCCCGGCCCTGGTGCTGGTGGCGTCGCTGCCGATGCAGCGCGCGGTGGCGACCTCGCTGCTGGTGATCGCCATCATCAGCGCCGCGGGCAGCGCCTCCTATCTGCTGGCGGGTCGGCCTCTGGCGCTGGAGGTGACTGTCTTATTCGTACTCGGTGGGTTGGTCGGCATGGGTTTAGGCGCGCGATGGAGTCGTCGCCTCGCTGGACCCCAATTGCAAAAACTGTTCGCCACGGCGATGGTCGGCGTGGCCGTCTACATGCTCGCACGGATTTTATGAGGTTGCAGGGCGGCGGTATCCCGCTTGACGAAGGCCGAGGTATCGAAAAAAACGCGCATCAGGCATTCCCCCTCACCAGCCGGCTTCACGCTCTTCGAGAATCATGCGGCTGATCGAAACCCAGCACCATGGGTTGGGCCTTGCGTCGCTTCCAGGAAAGCAGATCGGCCAGTACCGGAACGATATCGGCGATGGGTTTGCCATTGCGCAGCACGCGCACGGATTCGCCCGACTCAACCATGTCTAAATACTGCTTGGCGTGGTTGCGCATTTCGGTGAACGTGGCCTGTCTCATGGCCATCTCCAAATGTACGGAATAACGAACCGTTGAATTCATCCGCGAGCGGACGCGGGACCCCGACCCCCCACCGCCAAGGCGCTCTTTCAGGAAAACCAGCATCGCCAAGCCCTCGCCATCTATCAGGAGATGCACCGCCTGCATTGCCGCCAGCCTATGGCCTACTTCCTTGATGCCGCCGAATGCTTCCTTGCCCTCCAGCAACCTGAAGACGCCCGGCGCATGGCGAACTACCTGCTGACCGAATACGCCGCCTCGCTGGGCAGTGGGGAAGCCGAACGCACCGGCGATGTGTTATTCAAAACCGGGGATGAGGACAACGCCCGGAAGGCTTACGAGCTAGCGTTGTCCAAGCTGCGGGAGGAAAATTAATCATGCGCTTCATCAACCCGAAAACCGACTTCGCTTTCAAGCGCATCTTCGGCTCGGAACAGAGCCGCGAGGTGCTGATCGACTTTCTCGATGCCGTGCTCTACGGCAGCCGTGGTCTGATCGCCGATCTGGAAATCCTCAATCCCTGGCTCGCCCCCCGGATTCGCGGCATGAAGGATACCTACCTCGACGTGCGCGCCCGGCTCACCGACGGCCGGGTAGTCATCATCGAAATGCAGGTCCTGAACGTCGAAGGCTTCGAGAAACGGATTCTGTACAACGCCGCTAAGACCTACTCCAACCAATTACGGAGCGGGGAAGACTATCTCGACCTGCATCCAGTGATCGCCCTGACCCTGACCGATTTCGTGATGTTCGAGTCCTACCCTCGTTATCTGAGCCGCTTCGTGCTGCGGGAACGGGACTATCTGATGGACTATCCGGTAGAGGATTTGGAACTGGTGTTCGTCGAGTTACCCAAGTTCGAGAAACCGCTGGAAGCCTTGGAAGGCCGGTTGGAGCAATGGCTGTATTTCATCAAACATGCCCCGGACTTGACGATGATTCCGCCCAATTGGGCCGCCATACCCGTCTTGCGGCAGGCGTTTGACTTGGCCAATCGGGTCAACCTGGACCCGGAGGAACTGGAAGACTTGGAACGGCGGGAAATCTTCATCGCCGACCAGCGCAATGCCCTGCTGAAGGCGCAACGACAGGGCCATGCCGAGGGTCGCAAGGAACAGGCGCTGGACATCGCCCGCGCCCTGCTGGATGTGTTGGACCTGGACACCATCGCCGCCAAGACCAACCTGAGCATCGACGAGCTACGACAGTTGCGACACGAAGCAGCGTTGTCCAAACCGGGGGAAGGAAACTAACCTTCGTCGCCGTCCGCCAGCAGGGCGGCGCCCCGAGTGCGAATCACCTCCGCGTAATACCGGGCGCTGGCTTTCAAGGTGCGCTGTTGAGTGGCGTAGTCCACATGAACCAGGCCGAAGCGCTTTGAATAGCCGTAAGCCCATTCAAAATTATCCAGCAGCGACCAAGCGAAATAACCCCGTAAATCCACACCCTTGCGCAGCGCGGCCAGCGCCGCGCGCAGATGATCGCGCAGGTAGCGCCACCGCAGCGGATCGTTTACTCCACCGTCCGCTTGCGGCGGATCGTAAAACGCCGCGCCGTTTTCGGTGATGTACAGCGGCAGCGGCCCGTAGCGGCTGGCGACCCATTCCAAAATGTCGGTCAGCCCTTGCGGGTACACTTCCCAATCCAGCGCCGTGTGCGCTTGCCGGTCCTGCCGGACCCCCGCCGTCTCCAGCGGCCAGACACCCGGCGCGTGTCGCACCACTTGCCGGCTGTAATAGTTGACGCCGAGAAAATCCAGCGGCTGGCGGATGAAATCGAGATCGGCTTGGGGAAACGTGGGCCAGGCCGGGCCGAAAATCTCCGCCAGTTCCGGCGGGTAACTGCCGAGGAACACCGGATCGAGGTAGTGGCGGTTGAAGTAGGCATCCGCCCGCATGGTGGCGCTCAAATCCTCAACCGTTTCGCTGGCCGGATATTTCGGCTCCAGATTGACCACCAGCCCAATATGATGCCGGCCCTCGGCCCGGTAGGCTTGCACGGCGGCGGCGTGCGCTCGCAGCAAGTTATGCGAAGCAACTGGCGCGGCGAACGGGTTATGCTGACCCGGGGCTAAAACGCCGTGCAGATAGCCGCCATCCACCACCACCCAGGGTTCGTTCAGCGTCACCCAGAGCTTGACCCGGTCGTCCAGCGTCCGGAACAGGAGGCGGGCGTAGTCGGCGAACCAGTCGGCACTGTCGGGATTCAACCAGCCGCCCAGGCGATCCAGCGCTACTGGCAAATCCCAGTGGTACAGGGTGAGCATCGGCTGGATGCCGTGTTCCAGCAGTGCATCCACCAGCCGCTCGTAAAAATCCAGCCCGCGCCGATTGACTCGCCCCCGTCCTTCGGGCAGCACCCGGCTCCAGGACACGCTGAAACGGTAGGCGTTCAGGCCCAGTTCCCGCATCAGTTCGATGTCTTCGCGGTAGCGGTGGTAGTGATCGCAAGCCACGTCGCCGGTCTCGTTCGCATGAACCCGACCCGGGGTATGGGCGAATTCGTGCCAGATGCTCGGCCCGGCGCCATCGGCCAGTGGCGCGCCCTCGATCTGATACGCCGAGGTCGCGGCGCCCCAGAGAAAATCAGCGGGGAACGGAGAAAAGTCCGACATTAGATTTAAAGCTCCAAGTCAGGGGTCTTATAGTGCATCGGGTCCGAATAGCAGACCCGCTTGGAAACCGAAAGCGCTTTTTGCAGTCTCCATCGCAATGGAACCCAGGAACAGCCCATGTTGTGTCCCCCTTCGTCAGACCCGGCCGATCCCGCCGGAACTCCCCCTCCAGTCAGCGGTTATTACTCTGCGTTGAAGACCGGCTTTGAGGAAACGACCCGGCGTGTACAGGAAATACATCGCGCCATTGCCAACCTGTCTTTTCAGGCGCAGCAATGGATACCGGGCCTGGCCGAGCCGGCGCGACTGGTGAAGAACGCGCACGACGCGATTACCAATGGGGTCTACGCCGCGATCCGCCAGAGTGGCGGCGGGTTGCTTGAGGTCGCCGCCCTGCTCGAACAGCACGCCGCCACCAACGCGCCCGCCGGGGC
>JBATNZ010000116.1:0-1785 GCA_049290615.1 Candidatus Contendibacter sp. | reverse complement strand
GGCGTTTTTTCGGGCGGCGGAAGTCGTTGGACAATTACCGCCCATGGAACGGACGGCGTGGCTGCGGGCATTGTTGGAAACCGCTGAATCAACCTCCCCTCCCCTACCTCAATTTCGCTTCGAGGATTACCGTAAATGTGGAAAGTCGGGGTGCGCTAGTGCTTCACCCGTCCTGAATTGACGGGTAGAGGCGCTTGAGCTTGATGCGGGCGTCGGGGGTAGTGAAGCGCCAGTTCACCGGCCGGGGATCGGCGTTACGGGCCTGTTCCCAGGCGGCCACCTCCTGGGTCAGGGTATCGAGGTCAGGGATGCCGGTGGGGTACTCTTCGCCCTCGCGGTGGCCGCGCACCAGCGCAATGAGCCGGTCAGTGGTGACGCTTTCCGGGTCGAGATCGTCCACGGTGGGCCAGGGCGGGGACGGGTGACAGGGAGGCATGGGAAGTGCGCCCGATGCGTCCTGGGCAGAGGATGGCGAGTTTGACGCCGGCGCGAGACGGATTAAACTGAAGGATACGACGGTAGAGGAGAAGCACGGTGCCTGCGTTCCACCCGATAGGTATGCTGAAGTCCCTGTTGCCCTGGAACCGGGAATGGTCCCATCTGCGGCCGCTGATCAAGGCGCTGCGGACGCCGCCCTATGATCGGGCCGCCCTGGAGGCGCTGCAGGAGGAATTGACGTGGAAACACGAGGAAATCCCCGACGGCCACCTCTGGCGGATCTTGCGGCGGGCGGAACAGGCGCGGGCTGACTCCGCCGATACAGCGACGGCTCCGATCATCGACGAGATTTGGCGAAGCGCACTTTGGGAAATACAAACCCGTAACCGGGCGACGTGAGGGCGTTCTGGGCGCAGGCGAGGGATTCAGAGGGTTCTTGGACAACCTCTACGTATCAGGCGCGGCGGAACGACCCGTGCGAGGGCGATATGAACATCCTGCTGACCGGTGGGACCGGTTACATTGGCAGTCATACGGTGGTGGCGCTGGCCCAGGCCGGGCATCGGGTCGTGCTGCTGGACAACTACAGCAACAGCCGCCCCGAGGTCGGCGACCGGCTGGCGCGGATTCTGGGCCAGCCGGTGGCGCAGGTGGAAAGCGATGTGCGCGATACGGCCCGGTTGACCGAAGTCCTGCGCCAGCACGCTATCGAGGCGGTGATCCACTTCGCCGGCCTCAAGGCGGTCGGCGAGTCGGTGGCTCGGCCGCTCGACTATTACACCCATAATGTGCAGGGGACGATCAGCTTGTTGCAGGCGATGCAGGCGGTCGGTGTCCGCACCCTGGTGTTCAGTTCCAGCGCCACGGTCTATGGCGATCCCCAAGTATCTGCCCATCGACGAACAGCATCCGCTGGCGGCGACCAACCCCTATGGCCGTACCAAACTGCACATCGAGGCGATGCTCGGCGATGTCGCCCGCGCCGACCCCACCTGGCGCATCGCCTGTCTGCGCTATTTCAATCCGGTCGGGGCGCACGAGTCGGGCCTGATCGGCGAGGACCCACGGGGCGTCCCCAACAACCTGATGCCGTTCATCGCCCAAGTGGCCAGCGGCGCACAGCCCTGGCTGAACATCTTCGGCAACGACTACCCCACGCCCGATGGCACCGGGGTGCGCGACTACATCCATGTGATGGACTTGGCCGAGGGGCATCGGGCGGCGCTGGCGGCGCTCGCCGGGATGGAGGAATCGAGTCAGCCGGACGCCCGCCTGCTCACCGTGAATCTGGGGACGGGCCAAGGCTACAGCGTGCTGGAAATGGTCGAGGCGTTCGCGGCGGTCAGC
>JBATNZ010000115.1:0-6741 GCA_049290615.1 Candidatus Contendibacter sp. | reverse complement strand
ATCACCTTCATGCTGCGCAGCTTCGAGCCGGGTCGGGTCGTGCCCGTGCGACTCGAACCCTCGCCCCCTCTTGAACCGGCGCCCCCGTAGTCCAAAACGGGTGAATTCGCCAAAATGAGAATTGCTGAACGCATCAGAGCCATGGTTGCACCTCCTCGAATTTCGGGTTCGGCGTTCGGGCGAACGCCTTTTTGGGTTGCTTCCTAGATGGGGGCAAACCGGTGGATTTCAAGGGCGACGACCGGTCGTCTTTTGCGCTAAGCTATTCATCGTTCCAACCTTCCATTGCCACTCTGGAACCCCTGATGGCCGCTGCCTCCCTGTTCATCTGCCACGCCCAGCCCGATGCCGCCTTCGCCCAGGATTTGGTGGTGGCGCTGGAAACCTGTCGCCTGAGCGTCTGGCGCGATACCCGCAAGCTGCGTGGCGAAGACCGGCTGGCCCTGGAAGTGCGCTGGGCCATCGAACAGGCCCGCCAAGTCATTGTGGTACTTGGCCTCAACACCGGCGAAGCTGCTTGGATGTGCCGGGAGATCGAACTCGCGCAGGAAGTGGAACGACGCCGGGCCAACACCTATCGGGTGATTCCGCTGCTACTGCCTGGCATGGATCGCGCCATGTTCGGCGCCTGGTTCACCCCGGCCCCGCGAACCCCGCCGATTCAATTGACCGCCGACGGCCTGGGCGCGGCGCTGCCGGCGCTCTTGGCTGCCTTGGGCGAACCGCCACCCGGCGATCCCGCCTCCGAACGCAATCCGCCGCCGCTGGCGGAACTCGAACTGACCTTGGGCCGCGCCGACGCGCCACCGGCCAGCCCATGGCGACTCACCGCCCGCCTGAACCGCCGTCCCAAGCCGGTGTCGGTGCTCGGCGCCAGCATGACGCTCGGCCCGCTGCCCCGGGCGATCGAGCCAGGCATCGCGCACTGGTATCTGCGCAGTCATCCGATTTGGCTAACCGACACGGTCCGGCAGTTAGTCCAACGCACCCACGCCCTGTTTGGGGCTTGGGGCCAAGCCCTGTATCAGGCCACGCTCGCGCTCCCTGGAATGGCGGCTCTGACCACCGAGTGGCGCGAAACGCCGGACCCTTGCGAACGCCGCCTGACGCTGCGAGCCGATGATGCGTACCCCGCCGCCGCGACCCTTCTCGACCTGCCCTGGGAATTTCTGTCCGATACCAGCGGCTTTCTGCTCCAAGGCAAGCAACCGGTCCAGTTCCAGCGCCGGCTCGCCGGGGGCGGCGAAGCCTTCCCGCCCGCGCCGCCCCCCCTGCGGATTCTGGCCCTCAGCCCGCGTCCCGATACCGAACCGACCGGCCAGCCCGACTACCGGCGCGGCGTGCTGCCGGTGCTGGAAGCGCTAGACGGGCTGGGCGCCCTGACCGAAGTCTGGATGTTGACCCCACCCACCCTGGCGGCGCTGGAAAAGCAGTTGATCGACGCCTGGTCCGCCGGACGACCCTTCACCGCCGTGCATTTGGACGGACGCTTTTGCCGTGATCCAGAGCATGGCGTTCCCCTGTTTGGGTTCGAGGCCAGCTACGACCTGCATGTGCCTCTCTGCCGTGACGCCCAGTTTGTGCCAGTGACGACGCTGGCTACTCTACTGGCCACCTATCGCGTTCGCCTGGTCGTCCTGATTCGCCCGGAGGAAACAGCCAGTTCCGTCAGGCCCGTGGAATTGGCGACCACCCTGCTGGCGGCGGGGATCGCAGCGGTGATCACTGTACATCCCGATGCGCCGGCGGAAACCCTGCACCGGTTCTGGGCCACCTTCCATGAAGAGTTGCTGCGGGGCGCTCGCATCAGCCAGGCGCTGTTCGCCGGCCAGCGCCGACTGGCCAGCGACAGCTACCGCGGTCCCGGCCTCGGAGGCGGCGACGTTTACCTGCGCGACTGGCCTACCTGCACTCTATATCTGGGCCAGCACGATCCCCGCCTGGCGCTGCGCCCCGCGCTGGAACTATGGCGCCGGCTGGCCAGTCAGCCACGGCCCGCGCCGCCGAGACCAATGCCCACACTGCCACCGACCGGCTGCCTGAGGCGCGGGCGCGAGATGCTCATCGCGGAACGGCTGTTGGAAACCCGGTCCGCCGTCTTCATCAAAGGTCCAGGCGGCAGTGGCAAAACCACGCTCGCGGCGGACTTGGCCAGTTGGCTGACGCGGCTCGGCCGTTATCGCCACATGGCCTACGTTCACGCCGACGACGCCGGCGACCCGCGCGCGCTGCTGGAAACCCTGGGCCAACAACTGCTCCCTGCCGATCAACACTGGGCGGTCGGACGGTATCCGACCCTGTGGCAGGCGCTGGATACTCTCCGGCAGACGCTGCGTCCGCATCCGACCCTGATCATACTCGACCAGATCGAATATTGGCCCGCCGAACACGATGAAGCCTTCGACCGCTTCTGGAAGGATTTGCTGAACGAATGGCCGGCGTTGCGCCTGTTGGCGCTCGGCCGCACTGGGCCACCGTCCTTTGCCCAGCCTTGGATCGAAACGAAGTTGGCGCCCCTGGATGAAACCGACGCCATCGCCCTGCTCGGCCAAGCGCTGATTGCGACCGGGGAAGCGCCCCCCTCCGCCGACAACGGCGCCGACTTTCGGCAGTTGCGCGAACTCGCGGCCTTGGCCGGCGGCCATCCCGGCGCCCTGCGCCGTCTGGCGCGCGAAATCGGCGCCCAAGGCGTGAGCGCGGCTCTGGCGCTGTTACGCCCGCTCCGAGCCGAACTGTTGCGCCGCCACAACGACGATCCGCAATGGCCGCTGTACCTGGCGCTGGACCTGGATGTGCGCCGGCTGTCGGCCAGCGACCGTGAGTCCCTGGCCGTGCTGGCGTTTTTCAAGGACGGCGTCAATCGTATCGCCTTGGGACACGCCCTGGAACTGGACACGCTCGCCACTCATGCGTTCTGTACGCGGATCATCGCCCTGGGTTTGGCCGAGGATCGGGGGCACGGCCATCTACGCTTCGATCCGGCCCTTGCGCGCTACCTGGCTGGCCAGTTGGCCCCGGACGCGCGGGCGGCTTGGCGGGAACGCTGGCGTATCGGCATGGAACAGTTCCTCGCGGAACTTTACCAACAACACTTCAAGGATAGTACCCGCACCAAACGTCTGCTGCGGCTGGAACTGCCCAACCTGCTCGCCCTGCTGCGCGACAACCAGCAGAACATTCCCCCGGAACGGACGGCGCGGATCGCCAGCCAGTTGGAGCAGATGCTAGCCAGCCTCGGGATCGCCACCGCGCTGGCCGAAGCCGCCGCCGCTCGCGAGCGCGCCAGTCAGGCTTTACTCGGCTGGAGTCGGGCGCGCTTCGAAACCGAGCGGCTACACATTGAGCGACTTCGCGACGACGGCATGTTGGAAAATGCCCTGCAAGCCGCCAAGCAACTCCTGCGCCAGTGCCAGGAGGCGGGGGCCGACGCCTACTCCGGCGCCGCCTACGATCAGGCGCGCGCGTATTTTCAGTTGGGCAAGCTGTTGAAAATGGCCGGTTCCGCCGAACCCGCGGCCCGGGAACTGAGCGAAGCCCGCCAACGGTTCCAGGCGCTGGCTGATGCCGGTAACACCAGCGCCGCCCGCATGGCCGCGGTCGCCGACGCCGAGACCGGCGACTGTCTGAGCTACTTGCGGCGTTTGCAGGACGCCGCCGACGCCTACGAGTCTGCGCTTGCCCACATCGCGCCAGGCACCGTCAACCCCACGGTCGCCACCAACCAGTTGCAACTAGGGCTGGTGCGCCAGCGGCAGGGCCAGTACCCAGAAGCCGCCGCGCTATACAACGCTGCGCGGCGAACTTTCGAAACGCTGGGTGAGCAGGAAGGCGCGGCGCAGGCCTGGCGGCAGCTCGGCCTGGCCCGCAAGCTGATTGGGGAGATAGAGCCGGCGCTTAAGGCCAGCCAGCAGGCGCTGTACCTGTACGAACAGCAGCGCAACCGCGCTGGGGTGGCTGAAACTCTGGGCGAACTTGGCCAACTGCATCAGGTACTTAACCAGTTTGAAGAGGCGGTGCTGGCCTACCGGCGCATGGCGGATCTGTACGCGGAACTGGGCGACGGGCGCAGCGAGGAAGCCACCCGCAACAAGCTGGCCAATGTGCTGATCCAGTTGCGGCGGCACGACGAGGCCCGCCAGGAACTGTACCGCGCCAGCGAGTGCAACCTGCCCGAAAGCCCCACCGCCCGCAACTGGGCGATCCGCCGCGGTCTGCGTGATGTTGGCCAGACGGTCGAGAATCCCAGTGTGGCCGATCAGGCGCGGCGGCAATCGATCCAGAAATATCTGGCCTACCGACGAGCTGGCGGTGAGAACACCAACCCTGGCTCCCGCCTGTGCGCGCAGATCGGACAGGCCATCCGCGCCAACGACACCGCGCCGCTGGCCGCCAAGCTGGCGCAGATCGTGGCCAGCCCCAACGTACCGCCCGCCGGCAAGCTATTGATCACCAAGTTGCAAGCCATCCTGGCTGGCTCGCGCAACCCCGCGCTGGCCACCGATCCAGACTTGCATTACCAGTACGCAGCGGACATCCAGTTACTGCTGGAGGACCTCGGCAACCTCTGATCCCTTCAGGGCACGGCGGCGACGACCTGCGCCCGCAACCGTTCCAGGCCACGCTCGAACGCGAGGCTGATGCGGGTGGCGTTGCGAATCCGCTCCAGTTTGGGCCAGATGGCTCGTTCGCCGGTGTGAATAAATTCGGCGATCCGTTCCGGGCTGGGGTTGGAAAAAATATCCCGCAGGGTGCCCAACCAAGTCGGCGGAAAAATGGTGATGTCGCCGCTGTAGTTCTGATTGGCCACCGAATAGGCCTTGTCGAGTAGCAACCCCAGGGCGTGGGAATCGACGTTCCGCCGGGCCAGATCGAGAACGTGCTTGACGTAGATATGGACAGTCGAGCTGACGATATCGCGGGTGAACGACAGCAGGCCCTTCTCGTGCGGCTTGGGCTCGGACAGGAAGGGCACGATGTGCGGGTTGGTCTGGCTGACGATGTATTGGTTCACATTGTGCATACGCGCCACCCGCAGCATCGGCAAATCGCTGTTCAGGCTACCATCCACCCATTTGTCATTGGGCATATAGGGCACGATGGCGCCATTGAAGTCCTTGGCTTCCAGCATCACCGCCGGAAAGACGCCGGGAATGGCGCTGGACGCCAGCGCGGCGCGCCGGACCATCACGTTCGGCGCGGTCAGATAATTGAGCAGTCGCGAGTGTTGATGCGCCTGGGTCGGCGACACCGGAATATTAATGATCCGTCCAGTGCGGTCGAAAGCCTCCTCGAAGGTCAGGGCGCCGACATTCTGCTCAATACAGAGTTCCAACTGACTGCTGTCCATCAGCGTGCTGCCCTTGAGCAGGCTCTTGAACCCGAGGCTGCGCCACGCCTCCGCCACGAATCCGTCCGGGCTGAACACCCGCGCCAGTTCGGCGTTGGTATGGGTGCCGATCGTCGCCGCGGCGATTGAGCCGGCGCTGGAGCCGGAAATGACTCGCGGCAGCAGCCCTTCCATCCATAGCGCCTTGATCACCCCTGAATGAAATAAGCCCAGGGTTGCGCCGCCGCTGAGCATCAGCGCCGAGCGACCGAAGCTTTGGCCAGTGCGCTCAAAAAAACGCAGCTTGGCAACCAGAGGAAAGTCGGGGAAATCCTGGGCGCACAGTTCGTCGAGCGTGGTGGCGACTTCATCCAGATACTCGGTCAGCAGCCGCTTGGTGCCGAACAGGCAGTGGGAATAAAGCGTCGGATTAGCGATATTACCGAGATTGCCGTGCAGACCCTCATGCAGGGAATATACTAGCCGGGCGATATCACCGTACCGGCGCAGTGCGCGCAACTCGTCCAGCCGCACCCGAATCAGTTGATAATCGTAATCGGGCGATTCGTCCTGTTCCCGCCAGTCGGCGGCGCCGGACAAGCGATCATGCTCCTGCGCCGCCTCGCGCCAGGTCGCGTAGTCGGTCGCGTGTGCCATGGCTTCTTCACAGCGCCATAAGACTTTTTTGTCGATATTCACGTCTGTTGCCGCCGTGATGTCAGGATGGAGGCTCACCGATCCGCGCCTTCATGGCGAGTCGGCTCTGTTGTCAATCCAGATTTTCACATAGCAGAAACCGGGCCAGATAGCATGTAAAAGTCGGCTTGCTTTGGCGCCATCACCCGCTTCCGGACTTGAAATCGAGAGCGTTGCTCCATGCCCCTGGCCGGCAATATCCGGCTGTTCGGCTGGGCATGGTCGCTGAGCAGCCTGCTGGTGATCCTGCTCTACGCCGTCGGTCTGCTCGGCCAGATCGGGGCGCTGACCCTGATCTACCGACTGCTGCCGGCCGGCCAATTGCCCTGGCGACATGCCCTGGTCGGCGGCATTGTTGCGGCGCTGCTGTGGGAAGGGATTCGTTACGGCTTGGTGTGGTACTTCGCCAACCTCTCCGCAATCAACGTAATCTACGGGTCACTGGCCGGAGTGGTCATCGTGCTGATGACCCTGGACATGGTTGGCATTATCATTCTGCTGGGCGCTCAGGTCATCGCCGAGTACGAACGGCTGTCGCCAGAGTTCGACGGTAACGCCATCGCCTCCAACTCTTCTCCAGCAAGCTGGCGAGGAGAATAAACAGTTACCAAAACAAAAGGCCCTCTCTTGAGAGGGCCTTTTGATGTAAGGAGCCTGGCGATGCCCTACTTTAGCGTGAGTAGTGCTCACACGATCATCGGCGCGGCGCGGTTTCACGG
>JBATNZ010000114.1:0-11830 GCA_049290615.1 Candidatus Contendibacter sp. | reverse complement strand
CCGCCGCGCACTTTGGCCAATTTTTGCGATTTTGTCATTTTTTTCATTAGCTTATCCATAGGCTGTCGGAATGAACAAGTGATTATACAGTTTCCGCCTATCTACCATAATCAGCTATTGCTGACGAGATTTAATTGATTTTACAGGCATTTTCCAGCGGCATAAACCTACACACCCCACCGCTTAGGAAATTCCGATATGCTTGCCATCCCCCGGAACTGGCCCAGCGCTACGAGGCGCGGTTGGCGCAGTAGAGCATAATGGTCGGGCAGCACCCTCACTATCACCAGTGGCTACGCTATTAGCTGGACTTCTGTCACAAGTATAGATTGATGGAACAAGAGTAATTGCTATAACCAGTACCGATATCTTAATAAGATATTTCATCACATCTACCTCTTTCTGCGTAATTATTGCCTCACAGTTAATTAGGCAGAATTAGGTTAATATCGCAATAGGTAGAATAGGCTAGCAAGGTACTAGGCAAAAACGTCTCATCACAGGCCAAACTTAGCTCGGCTACCTCGCCCCCTCCACCACAATGACTCAACCATCTGTTCAAGGGTATTGCTTGATAAATTTATAATCTGAATTTCAACAGTGCAAGTGTTTTTTTCTGTTTCAACTAATGGAAAAGATAAACCTTTCTTCTCCACACCGTTATACTTGGAAAACCTCTAAATGTAATTATTTTAAATCATATGCCCTTTTCTGAGATAAGCCGTGCTATCCAAGCAAGATGGCGGAACGCGGCTACAATCAACGGTAGGTTCACAACTCTCGCGGGGATTCCGGACATGCGCGTCCTGGTGGCGCTGATTTTAGCGGGGGTGTTGGCAGTGTTGGGCGGGAGCGCAGCGGCGGCCACGCCCACGCCCGGTCTGGCGCTGACGCTGGAAGTGCGCGGCGCTATTGATCCGGCCAGCCGCGATTTCATCCTGCGCGGGCTGACGCAGGCGCACGAACGCAACGCCGCCGTGGCGATTCTCAAGCTGGACACGCCCGGCGGGCTGGACAGCTCGATGCGCGATATCATCCAGGCCATCCTGGCCTCGCCGGTGCCGGTGATCGGCTACGTCGCCCCGGATGGCGCCCGCGCCGCCAGCGCCGGCGCTTACATTCTCTACGCCTGCCACCTCGCCGCCATGGCCCCCGCCACCAACCTCGGCGCCGCTACCCCGGTGCGAATTGGCGGCCTGCCGCTGCCGACCCCACCGCCCCGCGACCCGGCGAAGGAATCGGCTGCGCCGAAATCCGGCGATCCTTCAGCCACCCCACCGGAAGCCGCGCCCACCGGCGACTTGGAGCATAAACTGATCAACGACGCCCGCGCCTATATTCGCTCGCTAGCCCAACTGCGCGGGCGCAACGCCGATTGGGCCGAACAGGCGGTCACCGAAGCCGCCAGCCTCAGCGCCCGTGATGCGCTGCAACAGGGCGTGATCGATCTGGTCGCTCTCGACATCCCCGATCTGCTGCGCCAGGCCGATGGCCGGCAAGTGGCCGTGGCCAGCGGCAACCAAACGCTGGCGACTCGAAGCCTGACAGTCGAAACCCTCGAACCCGACTGGCGCACCCGGTTGCTGGGGATGATCGCCCATCCCATGACCGCCTACATCCTGCTGCTGATCGGGGTTTACGGACTGATCTTCGAACTGGCCCATCCGGGTATAGCCGCGCCGGGGGTGCTGGGCGGCATCTGCCTGCTGCTGGCACTGTTCGCCTTTCAGGTGATGCCGGTCAACGCCGCCGGGCTGGCGCTGTTGCTGCTGGGGCTGGCGTTCATGATCGCCGAGGCGTTCGCCCCCAGCTTCGGCGCGCTGGGCCTGGGCGGAATCGCCGCCTTCGTCGCCGGCTCGCTGCTGCTGTGGGACGAAACCGGCCCCGGTTACCAAATCCCGCTCGCCCTGATTCTCGGTTTCGCCCTGGCCAGCGCCGGGCTGCTGATCGGCCTGGCGACGTTGCTGATCCGCCAGCGCGCCCGACCGGTGGTCAGCGGCGCGGAGCAACTGCTGGGCGCGGTCGGCGCGGTCATGGCCGGCGATCCAGGACGGGTCTGGATTCACGGCGAATCCTGGCTCGCTCGCGCCGGCCGGCCGCTGCGTCCGGGCGAGCGGGTTCGGGTCGCCAGCCGCGATGGGCTGACGCTGTTCGTGCAACCGCTGGATTCCGACACAGGAGAACCACCGTCATGATCTTCTTCAATCCCTTTTTTATCGCGTTGTTGATTTTGTTGCTGCTGGTCTTCGCGTCGATCAAGGTGCTGTACGAATACGAACGCGGCGTGGTGTTTTTCCTCGGCCGCTTCCAGGAGATCAAGGGGCCGGGGCTGATCGTCCTGGTGCCGATCATCCAGCAAATGAGGCGGGTGGATTTACGCACCATCGTCATGGACGTGCCCAGCCAGGACGTGATTTCCCGCGACAACGTCTCGGTCAAGGTGGACGCGGTGATCTACTTCCGGGTGGTCGACCCGGAGCGGGCCATCATCCAGGTCGAGGACTACTACAACGCCACCAGCCAGTTGGCGCAGACCACGCTGCGCTCGGTGCTGGGCCAGCACGAAATGGACGAAATGCTGGCGGGGCGGGACGAACTGAACCGGGACATCCAGAACATTCTGGACGCCGAGACCGACGTGTGGGGAATCAAGGTCTCCAACGTGGAAATCAAGCGCGTCGATATCGACGAGAGCATGATCCGCGCTATCGCCCGCCAGGCCGAGGCCGAGCGCGAGCGGCGGGCCAAGATCATCAACGCCGAGGGCGAGTTCCAGGCCGCCGAGCGGATCCGGCAGGCCGCCGAGATCATCGCCTCCCAGCCGCAGGCCCTGCAATTGCGCTATCTGCAAACGCTCAACGACATCGGCATTCAGAACAACACCACGATAGTCTTTCCGGTGCCGCTGGATTTGCTCAAGCCGCTGCTGACGATGGCGGAGCGGAGCGCAGCGGAGCAGCGCGGCTAGGCGGGCGCGGCGGGAACGCCAGTTCGATCAAGGCGTCTCCCGCCCGGCGGCGCTAAACTCCAACCGTTTTAGCCACTTCAGATTGCCGCCATGCGCTTTCCGAACCTGCCGCGTATCGTGCTGCTGCTGGCGCTGTTGCTAGCGGCCGCCCTGGCCCGCGCCGGCAACGACTACCCCCTGGTGCTGGTTCACGGCTTCATGGGCTGGGGCCGGGATGAGCTGCTCGGTTTCAAGTATTGGGGCGGCTTTGGGGATTTGCAGGAGACACTTAACCGGGCCGGCTACCGCACTTACACCGGCGTGGTCGGCTCGCTCGCCAGCAACTGGGACCGGGCCTGCGAACTGTACGCCTATCTCAAGGGCGGCACCGTGGACTACGGCCAAGCCCACGCCACCGCCCACGGTCACGCCCGCCACGGTCGCACCTTTCCCGGCCTGTATCCGGAGTGGGGCACCGTGGACGAGCACGGACGTATTCGCAAGATTCATCTGATCGGCCACAGCCAGGGCGGCCAGACGGTTCGGGTATTGACCGCGCTGCTGGAACAAGGCGCACCGACGGAAATCGCCGCCACGCCCGCCGCCGACCGGTCGCCGCTGTTTGCGGGCGGCCAGTCCTGGGTCCACAGCGTCACCACTCTCGCCGCGCCGCACGACGGCACCAGCCTGGCCACCGGCGTCGAAAAGCTGCTGCCGTTCGTCCGCGCCACGCTACTCGGCTTTGCCGCCCTCGCCGGCATCCAACCCGACGAACTGCCTTACGATTTCAAGCTGGATCCCTGGGGTCTGCGGCGCGCGCCAGACGAGTCGCTCGACGCCTACCTGAGACGGATCGAACGGAGTCCAGTCTGGCAGTCGCGCGACATCAGCGCCTGGGATATCAGCCCCGACGGTGCGCGGGAATTGAACCGGCAATTTCCGGCCCAACCGGATGTGTACTATTTCTCCTGGGCAGCTTCTGCGACCGTGCCGATCTGGCCCTTCGACCATCAGGCGCCGCTGCCGACCATGCTGCCGCAACTCTGGGCCAGCGCCGTGTTCATTGGCGCCTACACCCGCGACGAACCCGGCTGGGTCAGTATCGACGCCGGTTGGTGGGAAAACGATGGGCTGGTCAATACCCGATCCATGGCCGGCCCCACCCTGGATTCGCCCGACCGGATCGTGTCCGGTGACGGCCCGCCGCAACGCGGGGTCTGGAACCACCGGGGCACGCTGGCCGGCTGGGATCACATGGATATCGTGGGCATCGGCACGCTGCGCGACACGGACGACTGGTATCTGCGACTGGCGCGGTCGCTGGCCGACCTACCGCCCTGAACCTCTGGAACCCCCACCACCATGTCTCATATCGTCATTCACCGCTCTCACGAACTCACGCTCGACCAAGCCCGCCAGGCGGCGGAAACCCTTGCCGCCCAACTGGCCGATCACTACGACATCCACTATCACTGGCGAGACGATGCGCTGCATTTCGAGCGTTCCGGGGTCAACGGCCATATCACCCTGGAACCGGGCATGGTGCGGATCAATGCGCGGCTGGGATTTCTGCTGGTACCGCTGAAACACCGGCTGGAGCAGGAAATCCATCGTTACCTGGACGAGATGTTCCGGGAACCCGATCCGGTCTAAGAGGCGTTTTTGTACCGCCTCTGGCGAGCCAGCCGATTGAAAAACCACCCTCACCCCTGCCCCTCTCCCGCTGGCGGGCGAGGGGTTTTTAGACAGCCACTAATCGCCCGCCGCGTCGTCCAGATCCAGCGGCCGGGGATGACCGGCGCGGATGCGTTCCATAATGGTGCGTTCCCGGTTGACGATGGTGGTCACGAAGGTTCCCGCGTCCGCGCCCATGTGGCGGAAGGCGTGAAAGCCGGCTTCCAGAAACCGGTGCAGTTCCCCCAGCCCGGCCAGCCGCGCCGGCGTCCGGGCCAGCTTCAGCGCGGCGTGGATGAAACGCTTGGGCACGATGGCCTGTAAATCCCGGCCCAGCCGTTCGGTCAGATCGAGCTGATGGTAACGTTGATCGTAACGGGCGCAACGCCGGTAGGCGGCGACATAAGCAGCCTCGTCCACCGTGGCGCGCAGGCCAAACTCCGCGACCAGAACGCGGGTCAACCGGGCATCCAGTTCGTGCGACAGGGCGCTGAGTTCCAGCGCCAGCCCGGCGGTGTGCAATACGGCCGCCGGCAGAATGCGGGTCATCATCGGCACGATGCGGGCCAGATCCCGCTCGAGCTGGCTCATATCCCGGTCGCCGTACAGCTCGTCCAGGAAAAATTCCGCCGCTGGACGATAAACCGGGCTGCGCAGCAGGTCGGCGTGCGTCCGGGTCAGCCGCGCCGACTGCCAGCGCCGCAAGAGGCTCAGCTCCCGCTCCACGCCGACGGCGCCATCGGTGTGAAACGCCTGGCTGCGTTGCAACTGTTCCAGCAGCCGCGCCGCCGCGTTGACCGTCTTGTCGTGATCGCTCATGGCCCGTTCGTGGCTAAATCCGCTTCAGCGCAGCTCGCGGCGCAAAATCTTGCCGACGTTCGACTTGGGCAAGCTATCGCGGAACTCGATGGCGCGCGGCATCTTGTAGGCAGTGAGATTCTTGCGGCAGTGGGCCAAAATCGCCTCGGCGGTCAATTCCACCTTCGGTTTGAGCACCACGAACACCTTGACCGCTTCGCCGGTCTTGTCGTCCGGCACGCCGATGCAGGCGACTTCCAACACGCCCTCGCAGCCGATCACCACGTCCTCGATTTCGTTGGGGAAGACGTTGAAGCCGGATACCAGAATCATGTCCTTCTTGCGGTCCACGATGCGGAAGAAGCCCTGTTCGTCCACCGTCGCCACATCGCCGGTCAGCAGCCAGCCATCGCGGATCGCGCGGGCGGTGTCCTCGGGCCGCTGCCAGTAACCGCGCATCACCTGCGGGCCGCGCGCGCACAGTTCGCCCCGCTCGCCCGGCGGTACTTCGTGGCCTTCCTCGTCGCGCAGTTGCACATCGGTGGAGGGCACCGGCAGGCCGACGTTGCCGGTGAAGCCGGTGATATCCACCGGGTTGACGCAGATCACCGGTGCCGCCTCGGTCAGGCCGTAGCCTTCCAGGATCGGCGTCCCGGTCATGGCCTGCCAGCGCTCGGCCACCGCCTGTTGCACCGCCGCGCCGCCGCCGACCGCAAGCCGCAGCGACGCAAAATCCAGCTTGGCGAATTTGTCGTTGTTGGCCAGGGCGTTGAACAGGGTGTTGACCCCGGTGATCACGGTGAATTTCCATTGGCGGATTTCCTCCACGAACAGCGGAATGTCGCGGGGATTGGTGATGAGCACGTTCAGCCCGCCATGGCGGACGAAGCACATGCAGTTCACCGTCAGGCAGAAGATGTGATACAGCGGCAGCGCGGTGATCACGATTTCCTCGCCGTCGCGGATCGCCGAACCGACCCAGGCGGAAATCTGCTCCATGTTGGCCAGCATGTTGCGGTGGGTTAGCATCGCGCCCTTGGACAGGCCGGTGGTGCCGCCGGTGTATTGCAGGAAAGCCAGATCCTCGCCGCCGACCGCGACCGGCCGCAAGGTTCGGCGGCCGCCAAGGGTCAGGGTTTCGTTGAAACCGACGGCGTTCGGCAGAGTGTAGTCGGGCACCATCTTCTTGATGTGCCTGACCACCAGATTGACCACCTTGGCCTTCCAGAACGGCAGCAGGTCGCCAACCTCGGTGACGATGGCCGTTTTAACCGCGGTTTTTTCCATCACCTCGGCCAGCACATGGGCAAAGTTGGCGAGGATGAGAATGGCTCTGGCCCCGGAATCGCGCAACTGGTGCTCCAGTTCGCGCGGGGTGTAGAGCGGATTGACGTTGACCACGATCAGGCCGGCGCGCAGTGCGCCGAACAGCGCGACTGGATATTGCAGCAGGTTGGGCAACATAATCGCCACCCGCTCGCCTTTCGTCAGTCCCAACTCCTGTTGCAGGTAGGCCGCGAACCCCCGGCTCTTCTGCTCCAGTTCGGTGTAGGTCATGCCGTAGCCCATGTTGACGAAGGCCGCGCGCGGACCGAACTGGCGACAGCTTCGCTCGAATACTTCGACCAGCGAGGTGTATTCGTCGGGGTCGATTTCCGCCGGCACGTTCGGCGGATAACGCTTCAGCCATATTTTTTCCAAGTGAGGTCTCCAGTCGGCGTCCGGTTATTCC
This sequence comes from Candidatus Contendibacter sp., assembly GCA_049290615.1. Taxonomy (GTDB): domain Bacteria; phylum Pseudomonadota; class Gammaproteobacteria; order Competibacterales; family Competibacteraceae; genus Contendibacter. The sequence goes on along the minus strand of JBATNZ010000114.1, from coordinate 4,679 downwards.
GGTTGTGGAATCGTTAGCGACTGATTACCAAACTTTCCTTGGAAGAAATTGTAATATTCAGCTTTTCGGATAAGGTTGCCGGGATGCGGGCGATGGCGCGGCGCGGGAAGTCCTGGTAGCTGTCGGCGCCAGTTCGTCGGGCCGCTATTCGACTGGCGCCCGAAAATCAGGTAATAATCGACTCACCCAGCATTCTTTCACCTAAAATTTGGGTCACCATTCCAATGCAACATCATCCCCGCAACGTGCTGGTCACCGGCGGCGCCGGTTTCATCGGCTGCAACTTCGTCCGCCATCTGCTGGCCACCGATTCCGATGTCCGCATCGTCAACCTCGACCTGCTGACCTACGCCGGCTCGCTGGACAATCTGCGCGCGCTGCCCGACCCCGCCCGGCATACCTTCGTCCAGGGCGACATCTGCGACCGGCTGCTGATGGACCACCTGCTGCGCGAACACCAGATCGACACCGTCGTCCACTTCGCCGCCGAAAGTCATGTGGACCGCTCCATCACCGGCCCGGCGGCGTTCGTGCAGACCAACCTGGTCGGCACCTTCACCCTGCTGGAAGCGGTGCGTATCGCCTGGCTGGATGGGAAAAAGGCGGAACACTGCCGGTTTCACCATATTTCCACGGATGAGGTCTACGGTACGCTCCAGCGTGATGAACCGCCGTTCACCGAAACCACGCCCTACGCGCCCAACTCGCCCTACTCCGCCTCCAAGGCCGGCTCCGACCATCTGGCGCGGGCCTATTTCCATACCTACGGTCTGCCGATCGTCACCACCAACTGTTCCAACAACTACGGCCCGTTCCAGCACGACGAAAAATTCATCCCCACGGTGATCCGCTCCTGCCTGCGGCAACAGCCGATTCCGGTCTATGGCGACGGCAGCAACATCCGCGACTGGCTGTACGTCGAAGACCATTGCCGGGGCATTGAAACCGTGATCCGGGGCGGCAAGCTGGGCGAAACCTACAACATCGGCGGCTGTAACGAATGGGCGAATCTCAACATCGTCAAACTGATTTGCGCGCTGCTGGACCAGCGCCGCCCGGAACACGCTCCGCACCAGCGGCTGATCAGCTTCGTCACCGACCGGCCTGGCCACGATTGGCGCTATGCCATCGCCGCCGACAAGATGGACCGGGAACTCGGCTGGCAGCCGCAGGAAACTTTCAATACTGGTATTGCCAAAACCGTGGACTGGTATCTGCAACGTCACGCCGCCGCTTCCTAATCAACCGAACCGAATCCATGACCCATCCCGCCTTCGAGCACCTGCGCAGTCACTCCATCCCCGCCTTGCGGCTGGAATTTCAGGAATACCGCCACCGCGCCACCGGCGCCCGGCACCTCCATCTGGCCGCCGACGATCCGCACAACGCTTTTATGGTCGCGTTTCTGACTGTGCCGCCGGACTCGACCGGCGTGGCCCACATTCTCGAACACACTTCGCTGTGCGGCAGCCAGCGTTACCCAGTGCGCGACCCGTTCTTCATGATGATCCGGCGCTCGCTCAACACCTTCATGAACGCCTTCACCAGCAGCGACTGGACCGCCTACCCGTTCGCCAGCCAGAACCGGAAGGATTTCAAAAACCTGCTGGATGTTTATCTCGACGCGACGTTCTTCCCGCTGCTGGACCCGCGCGATTTCGCCCAGGAAGGCCACCGGCTGGAGTTCGCCAAGCCCGACGATCCCGATTCGGAACTGGTGTTCAAGGGCGTGGTATTCAACGAGATGAAAGGCGCGCTCAGTTCGCCGGTGCAACGGTTGGGGCAAGCGCTGCAAAGCCGGCTGTTCCCGACCATTACCTACCATCACAACAGCGGCGGCGATCCGGCGGCGATCCCCGACCTGACCTATGAACAACTCCAAGCCTTCCATGCCCGCCACTACCATCCCTCGAACGCCATTTTCCTGACCTACGGCGACATTCCCGCCGCCGAACATCAAGACCACTTCGAGACCCAGGCTCTCAACCGATTCCAGGCCCTGGATTTGGATCTGGCCATCCCCGCCGAGCAGCGGTATGCCGCGCCACTTTCGGATCTCGCCCACTACCCACTGGACGCGACCGAGAATCCCCGCGACCAGACCCACATCGTACTGGGCTGGCTGTTGGGGCCGATTACCGACCCGCTGGCGACCCTGCGGGCGCGGCTGCTCAGCGACGCGCTGCTGGACAACAGCAGTTCGCCGCTACGCCACGCGCTGGAAACTTCCGAGCTCGGCGCCGCGCCCTCGCCACTGTGCGGCTTCGACACCTCGACCCGCGAGGCCACTTTCGTCTGTGGGCTGGAAGGTTCCAATCCCGAGCACGCCGAAGCCGTCGAACAACTCGTGCTCGACGTGCTGCGCCAAGTCGCCGCCGCGGGCGTACCCCAGGATGCCGTGGACGCCGCCCTGCACCAGTTGGAATTGAGCGAGCGGGAAATTACCGGCGACGGCTTCCCCTACGGCCTGCGCCTGCTGACGGAGGCGCTGACCCCGGCGATTCACGGCGGCGATCCGATCACCGCGCTGGACAGCGATCCGCTGCTGGAACAATTGCGGGTGGAAAGCCGGGCGGCGGACTTCATCCCGAATCTGGCCCGGCAACTGCTGCTGAACAACCCGCACCGGGTCCGGCTGACCATGGCCCCCGATCCGGAACTGGGTGCTAAACAGGCTGCGGCCGAACGCCAGCGACTGACCGCCATCCGCGCCGCCTTGAGCGCGACCGATCAGACCCGCATCGTCGAACAGGCGCAAGCGCTGGCCGAACGCCAGCGACAACAGGACGATCCCGAACTGTTGCCGCGCGTCGGGCTGGAAGATGTACCGCCAGAGCTGCACATCGCCGAGGGCATCGCCCGCCCGGTTGGAACCGTGCCCGCTACTTGGTACGCTCAGGGCACCAACGGCATGGTCTATCTGCAAGCCGTGCTCGATCTGCCGGTACTGGAACCCGATGAACTGGATCTACTACCGTTGTTCTGCGCCTGCCTCAGCGAGGTCGGCAGCGCCGGACGCGACTACCGCGCCACCCAGGCCCGGCAGGCGGCGGTGACCGGCGGCCTCAGCGCCCGCGCCAATGTCCGTGGCGGCGTGGACGACGTGTATCAGGTCAAGGGCGTATTGGCGCTGGGTGGCAAGGCATTGGCCCGCAACCAGGCCGCCTTGACCGACCTGCTGTGGGAAACTTTGACCAGCGCCCGCTTCGACGAACTACCCCGGCTGCGCGAACTGATCGCCCAGATGCGCGCCCAACGCGAGGAAGCGATCACCGACCACGGCCACATGCTGGCGCTGGCGGCGGCGTGTGCCAGTCTGAGTCCGGTGGCGGCGCTGAATCATCGCTGGGACGGACTGCAAGGCTTGCAACACATCAAGGCGCTGGATGATACGCTGGACGATGCCGAGACGCTGGCCACCTTCGCCGCCCGGCTGGAACGCTTGCGCGACCGCATGCAACACGCGCCCCGGCAACTGCTGGTGGTCAGCGAAGCCGAACGGCAGGACGACATCGCCGCCGCGCTGGCCGCCCGCTGGTGGAACGGTCACGACCCAGCGGGGGAACCATCGTTCACGCTCGCCGCCCCAGAACCACAACCCTCACGGCAGGGCTTCCGAATCAATACCCAGGTGAATTTCTGCGCCAAGGCTTACCCAACCGTCGCGCCCAACCATCCCGACGCGCCGGCCCTGCACGTGCTGGGCGATTTCCTGCGCAACGGCTACCTGCACCGGGCCATCCGCGAACAGGGCGGCGCCTACGGCGGCGGCGCGGGCTACCATCCGGATAGCGGCGCGTTCCGCTTCTATTCTTACCGCGATCCCCGGCTGGCCGACACGCTGGCCGATTTCGACCGGGCGCTGGACTGGCTGCAAACCCACAACCATCCGGCGCGAGCCCTGGAGGAGGCCATTCTCGGCGTCATCGCCGCCATCGATAAACCTGGCTCACCCGCCGGCGAGGCGGTCAGCGCTTTTTTCGGCGCGCTGTTCGGCCGCACCCCGGAACAGCGCCGCGCCTACCGACAACGAATCCTGGCAGTCACGCTGGAGGATCTGAAACGGGCGGCGACGACCTGGCTGCAACCGGAACAGGCCCGGTGCGCGGTGCTCAGCGACGCGCGCACGCTGGCCGAACAGTCCGATTTGTCTATCGTTACGATTTGACCAGGCGAAGGATTCCGGCGGATGCGTAAACCAATCCCTCAACCCCGCGACCGTCTCGACGATCTGCCCACCCGGGAGTTGATCGCCCGTGGCGGCGCCCTGCTGTCGGCCCGGGACTACAAGAACGCCATCGACGTCTACAAGCTGCTGCTCAAGCGCGAACCGCGGCCCGAGGCCGGCTGGCGCGAGTCGCTGGCCACGGCTTATCTGGAACGCGCCCGGCAACTGGCCCAGAAAGCCATGTACCGGGAAGCCGCCATCCTGTGGGAAAACATTCCCAGCCTGTGCGGCCAGGCCCCGCAACCCGAGTTGTACGTGGACTGGCTGCTGCGTTCCAGCCAGTACGCCAAGGCGATGCGCGCTTACATCAGCCATGCGGCTGCATTGCCCGACGCCGGCGAACTGGAAACCCTGCTGGCCGCGCTGGCTCTCGTAGGTCAAAAGGACGTACTCCAGGCCATCCCCCCGAACGCGCCACTGCGCGCGCACCTGACCGCCGCCCAGGCCGCCC
>JBATNZ010000113.1:0-3546 GCA_049290615.1 Candidatus Contendibacter sp. | reverse complement strand
CGCGTCGTCATCGGCGCGCGCGGGCGAAGCGCCGAACAACACCAGCAGGGCGAGCGCCAGCGTGAGAAACCCGACGCGAATTAGCGGGCGGGGAGGCATGGAGTGTCCTTGTGATGCGGGAAATGGAGGGAGTGCTGTCGCGCCCTCACCCCCAGCCCCTCTCCCGTTGGGAGAGGGGAGCGTATGCGGGAGTGAAGGGAGGATTCCGCCGCTTACTTGTAGTTCTGACCGGAACAGGTTTTGGTGACGGTGTTGTAGTTGCCGCACTTGATTTTCGGGTCGGCCCAGTCGGCGATGATGTCCTTGCTGCCGGGCAGGAAATCGGACCAGGCATCGCCTTCCACCAGGCCCTTGGTCTTCCAGACCACGTCGAACTGGCCGTCGGCCTGAATTTCGCCGATCAGCACCGGCTTGGTGAGGTGATGGTTGGGCAGCATCTTGGCAACGCCACCGGTCAGATTGGGGGCTTCGATGCCGATCATGGTTTCGATGATCTTGTCCGGATCGGTGGTCTTGGCTTTCTCCACCGCCTTCACCCACATGCTGAAGCCGATATAGGTCGCCTCCATCGGGTCGTTGGTAACACGCTTCTTGTCCTTGATGAACTCGTGCCACTGCTTGATGAAGGCGTCGTTGGTCTTGCCCTTGACGCTCATGAAGTAGTTCCAGGCGGCGAGATGACCGACCAGCGGCTTGGTGTCGATGCCGGACAATTCTTCCTCGCCGACCGAGAAGGCCACGACCGGAATGTCTTTGGCGGAGACGCCCTGGTTGCCCAGTTCCTTGTAGAACGGCACGTTGGCGTCGCCGTTGATGGTGGAGACCACGGCGGTCTTCTTGCCAGCGGCGCCGAATTTTTTGATGTCGGAGACGATGGACTGCCAGTCGGAATGGCCGAACGGGGTGTAGTTGATCATGATGTCCTCGTCCTTGACCCCCTTGGCCTTGAGATAGGCTTCCAGAATTTTGTTGGTGGTGCGGGGATAGACGTAATCGGTGCCGGCCAGCACCCAGCGCTTCACGCCCAGATCCTTCATCAGGTAATCCACCGCCGGAATCGCCTGCTGATTGGGCGCGGCACCGGTGTAAAACACGTTCTTGGAGGACTCCTCGCCCTCATATTGCACGGGATAGAACAGGATGCCGTTCAGCTCCTCGAACACCGGCAGCACCGACTTGCGGGAGACCGAGGTCCAGCAGCCGAACACTACCGCGACCTTGTCCTTCTGCAACAGTTCGCGCGCCTTCTCGGCGAACAGCGGCCAGTTCGAGGCGGGGTCCACCACCACGGCCTCCAGCTTCTTGCCGAGCAGGCCGCCTTTTTTGTTCTGCTCGTCAATCAGCATCAGCACGGTATCCTTGAGCGTGGTTTCGCTGATCGCCATGGTGCCGGACAGTGAATGCAGGACGCCAACCTTGATGGTATCGGCGGCGTGGGCCAGCGTGGCGCCCAACGTTAGCGCACCGGCCAGCAGCCAGTGGTGAAATTTCGGCATTGTCTTCGTCATGCGCAGCCCTCGATGTTGTGGTTGACCCGTCCGCAGTCATGCGCGAACTGGGTAAGGCTCTTCATCAAGGATCGTGCCAATTGAAGAAAATATTAATTTATTAGCAGCTTGTTCGAATTTTGCCCAATCGAGTGAGTGGTATGCGCCTTGTAACGGTGCGAGACCTTCAGGGAATGGTGCAAGATAGAGCGGGCTTATCCCCTGTCAGCGATGAGCTAAACTGCCGCGCTGGGCAAATTGGCGAACGAGGCAACGATGGGAACGGCGCGGCGATTGGCAGCGGTGGTGATACGAGGTCCAAAAGGGCAGCGGTTGCGGCGGCGGTGGTCGAAGCATCCCTTGGCAATCCTGGAACCGTGGGCATGCCCGATGTCAGTGGAGGCAAGCCGGCGCGGGCAAGCAACATCGCCGCCGCGCGCAAAGCCGGTGGCTGGAAATAATCGGCCACCCTCGCCATGACCGCCACGGCATCCCCCACCGGCTGGCAGGCCCGCTTGACCCTAAGCTTTCAATGCCGGAATGCCCGCACCATTCTGGGGCAACGCTCGCATCAAGGTCCCCTGCAAGTGCAACGGCCGTTCTATCCCGAGGGCGACGGGGTATGCCACATCGCCCTGCTTCATCCACCCGGCGGCGTGGTCGGCGGCGACGAGTTGCGCATCGAAGCCGCATTGGACGTCGACGCCCAGGTTCTCATCACCACGCCCGCCGCCGGCAAGTTCTATCGCAGCGCCGGCCCCTTCGCCCACCAGACCCAGCTTTTGACCGTTGCCGCCGGCGCGACGCTGGAATGGCTGCCGCAGGAAAACATCGTCTACAACGGCGCCCGCGTTCATACCCTCACCCATGTCGAACTCCAGGGCGACGCCCGCTTCATCGGTTGGGAGATCCTCTGTCTGGGTCGTCCAGCCGCGGGCGAAACCTTCATTGCCGGCGAGTACCGGCAGGGTTTGGAGCTCTGGCGCGACGGCGAGCCGCTTTATCTCGAACAGGGCCGCTACGCCGGCAATGACGCTATCCTCGATGCCCGTTGGGGCTTGCGGGGCCAACCGGTGAGCGCCACTCTTGTTTGCACCGGTTCGGCGCCGGATTTGGTCAACGCCATCCGCGCCGAGTGGGAACGACTTACGGCACCCTCACCTCCGGCCATTCTCCCTGACCAGGGCAGATCCACCTTCTCCTCCTTGGATAAGGAGGGGTGGCGCGGAGCGCCGGGGCGGTTCGACCCATCTCGGGACACCTCGCTTTGGCGGGGAGGGAAAGAAGGAGAGCAGATCGCTGTAACCTTGCTGGACGGTGTCTTGATTTGTCGTTATTTGGGGCCGTCGGCGGCGCGCGCCCGGTGGCTTTTTATCATGGCATGGCGCTTGCTAAGACCGGTTATAATGAAACGTCTGCCCTGTCCCTCCCGCTTCTGGAACACCTGACCACCGCGAGAAAACCCTCCATGGAGCTAACGCCCCGCGAAAAAGACAAGCTGTTGCTGTTCACCGCCGGCCTGTTGGCGGAACGACGCAAGGCCAAGGGTCTGAAACTCAATTATCCCGAAGCCGTCGCCTACATTTCCTGCGTCCTGCTGGAAGGCGCGCGGGAAGGCCGCAGCGTGGCGGATCTGATGAGCTACGGCCGCACGCTGCTGACTCGCGACGAGGTCATGGACGGCATCCCTGAGATGATCCCCGAAGTGCAGATCGAGGCTACCTTCCCGGACGGCAGCAAACTGGTCACCGTGCATAACCCGATTCCCTGAGGAGATTGCCGATGATTCCCGGCGAAATCGTCACCGCCAACGGTGATCTGGAACTCAACGCCGGCCGCCGCGTCACGCGGTTGACCGTGGCGAACACCGGCGACCGCCCGATCCAGGTCGGCTCCCACTACCACTTCTTCGAGACCAACGAGGGTCTCCGCTTCGACCGCGAGAAGGCGCGGGGCTATCGTCTCGACATCGCCGCCGGCACGGCCGTGCGATTCGAGCCGGGCCAGGAACGCGACGTCACGCTGGTGCCGCTCGCCGGCGGGCGCACCGTCTACGGAT
>JBATNZ010000112.1:0-22125 GCA_049290615.1 Candidatus Contendibacter sp. | reverse complement strand
CCCTAACCCTCCCCCGCAAGGGGGAGGGGATAATCGCCTATAATAATCTTATTAATCAATGAAATATAGATGTGGGTAATCGTGTGGGCTATGGGGCGAAACTGGATACCTTGGCGCTGGTTCGATGCCTGCGGAGTCAGGCGGCGGCAGTCAAAACCGGCGACCTGGCCCATGTGGAAGCGATGCTGATGAATCAGGCCACGGCTCTGCAAAGCCTGTTCGCCCGGCTGGTGGAACGCGGCATGAGCACCGATACCCCGAGGGGATGCCATATACTTTCCCCGCCAACTGGCCCTTTAACAACAACTTGAAACCATGCCGACGCTGAACTGGATTGGTAAAGAGGCGGTGGTCAACCACCACCAGCAGGTTCCCTTTCACCTGCTCAAGGACGTACCCGAACTGGCGTGCGGCCAACCGGGCGACGGCAACCTGATCGTTCAGGGCGATAACCTCGTGGCGCTCAAGGCGCTGCCGCCCTACTACGCCGGGCAGGTGAAGTGCATCTACATCGATCCGCCGTACAACACCGGCAACGAGGGCTGGGTTTACAACGACAACGTGAACAGTCAGGTGATCCGGGAATGGCTGGGAAAGACGGTTGGTAAGGAGAGGGAAACACTCAACCAGCGTGATTGCTGATTGTGCATGATGTATCCGCGCTTGGCGCTGTTGAAACAGTTTTTACGGGAAGATGGGGCGATTTACTAGCCAACACACGTCTTGCGTCCTGCTCAAATCTGACCGCTTGAGAACAATGTGGCTCATCGCCCGCCGTGCAATTCGGCCATCCTTGCATGATCCTTGACAAATTATGCTGATACTTGATCGCTTCCTTCTTTAAACGGCCATCCTTGCGCCGCACGAGGCGATACGGCGTCCGTTGTACGAGTAATGCACCGGGTTCCTGGCGACATTCGATAGGAGCATTGTCATCGGCCACATCGGGATGTAACGCACAGAGAACCCATGCTTCCATATCCTGCGCGGGAACGCAAAGGACAGCATTCGAATGCAAATCTCCGCCAAGCAATGCAGTCAGGTGATCCCGCACCCAGTCACAGGCGTTTCCAGCCGGCGGACAAGGTCCATTGAATGTGGGCGATTTGAAATCGGGATCAGATGCCACATCAGCATCCATATGGACGATGAGACAATCTGCCTGTCTGAATGCCTCGTCACGTCCGGCTGGGCCCACCATGCGCTGTCCAGAGCACCAAGCCAGCACGCCCTTCCAGCCTTCAGAAAGATTGCTGTCCAGTCCTTCGGCATAGGCTGAAGACGGCGGTTGAATGCGACTGACGGTGAAATCTTCTTTCCCCAGCCATTGCTCAATAAGGCCCTGAATGACGATTTGATCCGTGCGGCCTTCAGTTACGAAGTAGATACGCTTCATCAGATATTTGTGGGCACGCCACCGAAAGTGCCCATAACCCACTGTTGGGACAGAGGAATGCCCTGATCGGCCATATCGAGCAGTTGTTCGCTTACTTCGACACGGCGCACAACCGTTTTTCCCCGGTTGCTACGTTCCACGGTGAAAAGGCGAATAGCGTCGTTCCGCAAAGGCAGCCCATCCAAAACCAAGGGATTGTGTGAGGTCAGGAGCAGTTGCCGATCCTGTCGAGCAATCATCCAGTCGCACACCTTGCGGGTCAATGCCTTGGCCAAGCGTGGATTGAGGGCATGATCGAAGTTATCCACGGCCAGCACCGGAGGTGACTCACGATGATGCACCAACACGGTCATGAACAGCACATACAGCACCCCCTCGCTGGCATCGTAACCGGAAAGGTAATTTCTGCCGTCGGCCATGAAGCGGTCGCGGAAACGGAGAATTCGGGTCGGTTGTGGAATATTCTTTGACACGGGTACGGAATCGGGGCTGGTCGCCGCCAGAAAATCGGCCCAGTCAATCAAGTCCAGCAAAGATTCGTAAAGCTCGCGCACCGTATGGTCATGATGAAGGAGGGGCAGACGGCCGAAAACACTATTGACCGCTTCTGCAAGGCGACCGCCATGGAGTCCAACAGGCTCACGACTTTGCGAGTCTGTGTCGAGTCCGCGCAAGGTTGTGGTATCTGGAGCAAAAATCGCGAACTGGCGCAGCTCCTTTAACAACCTGCCGGCAAGACTTTCTTCCGGTAGTTCTACCGCTTTCAAGGCAATGTAACCGATGGTGGGGTCGAGACGAAATTTCTTGGTCGCAGGGGAGCGTCCGATAGATTCTTTTCCCGGCTCTTCTAACAGTTCCGTTTTAAATCTCCAAGAGGGTTCTGGTTTATCCAAGGGATTAAAAAGCCCTACAGAGTAGGATGCTCCTTCACTGGACGCTGTGAAACGAATTTCTTTAGGTTGTCTGCTGGATTTGAAACTAGATTTGTAGAGCGCAGGAAGGCCGAGCCGGACGCCGCGCCGCGACAACGCTTCGTCATCCACCCGACCGTTGGCAGCCGCACCAAGCACTCCGATAGCCTCCAGGAGATTGCTTTTTCCGCTGCCATTGGCACCGATGAAAACATTGACGCGACCGAGATCGATCTCAACGTTTTCAAGGGATTTGAATGCTTCGACTTTGATTCGATTCAGCATAATGCTCGTTAGTTTAAACCAAATAAGGCGCTTGATGGTGTCACCTTCTTCGATTCGGCCTTCCATATCATTTATGTGGCAATCTATCAAGGAAGGCAGGGATTGCCCGTTCGCCTACGTGTTGTGCAGTCTCAAGGAGACCCGCTCCACCACTGCCATCGAACAGATCGTCGGGCGCATTCTCCGCTTCCCGTTTGCCCGTAGTTAATTAGAACTCACCATCGGACTCCATTATCGGACAATTCTGTGAGCATTGATCCACAATGCTTGCACTTGATCGCCTCGACCTTGATCCGTTCTGCACAATACGGGCACTTCTTGTGACCGCCGACAACTTGGCTCTTGATGAAACCATACACCTGCTTGAGAAGGGGGTCTCGTTCGACGGTGCGAAAGGATAGTCTGTATACGGTGTAGAGTAGGTAGTAAAAAACGTCTCTGTCTACCCAAAGGCTGATGAAGTGTGTCCCGAGACGGGATTTGAGACCGTCGAGAACGCCTTGAGAGTCTCGGCGAATCGAAAGTTCAAATGAGTTGTCGGTAGCGAGCAGATGGTCTCTGTGAATATTGTAGAGCACCTTGCCGTTCTTGTCGTTTGCGATATTCCCGTTCGTAAAAAATCGGTATCCACTGTAGGCGAAGAATCCTGATGTTTGAAGTTGATCGAGATAGCCTAGAGCGCGGTACCCAAACGTACGTTCAGATATGCTCCGATAGGCCTCAAAAAGGGACTGAGTCTTGGCTGCCGGGTTAAAGAACACAATTCCCGCTTTGAGTTCTAGAGGCTTCGGCTGACCCTTCAGGTAGATTTTGAGCCATGCGTTATCGTACGATCCAAAAGGCACGAAGTTATAGGAGATTTTCGTGCGGGTAGCAAACCACTCAACGTTTACCACATTTGAGTATGGATAGCTTTGTCCTCTGTAATGGAATGCTTCATCGAGAAACATGATCTCAGGTTTGCTCATCTTTATCTCCTCATCGGTAGTATCCTGCTCCGGGCGCAAAATATAGTCTTGCTAATTGAGAGCTATACATTCGGTCGCTTGGTTAAGCATAGTCTTATGATTTATAATGATTAATACTAATTTAGCCATGACCATGTATAGATCATAATTAGCGAAACTATACCGTTCCGGATTTCCCCCGCCAACTGAACGACGGGCGGGCGGGCGGCGCGGCTACAAGGGCGGAATCCGCCCGAAGCTGCGGGAACTGGCACGGGCGCTACGGGGACAGCGGGAAGCGGTGGACCGGATTCGGTAAGCCGGCGGTGCCGCTTCCCAAGCCTGGCACTCCCGATTCTGCTACCCAAACTGCTACCCAAAACGAAAAAGGCCTACCGGTGTTTCGGTAAGCCTTTGTTTTATCTGGTGCCGGAAAGAGGAATCGAACCTCCGACCTACTAATTACGAATCAGTTGCTCTACCGACTGAGCTATTCCGGCGGGGAAAATTCAGAACGGAAATATAGCCAATTTGGCGGTGGGGCACAAGCTTGGCGTTTTCAGACATCCCGCAGAAACAGGCGGATCGCGGCGAGATGGCGACGGCTGACCTCCAACCGGTCGGGGATGTCGTGGAAGACCAGGGCGCAGCCGCCATCGGCGGTTTTCTCCAGCCCGGCCACCTGCGCGGCCATCGCCAGCGCATTGCGATGCACCCGCACCACCCGCGTCCCCAGATCGGTTTCCAAGGTTTTCAGCGAGTCTTCGATGAGCGCTTCGCCGTGGCGGTGGCGGACGGTGACGTATTTCTGGTCGGCCTGGAAATAGAACACGTCCGCCAGCGGGATCAATTCCAGCCGCTGGCCGATGCGGGCGCGGATATGGACGCGGCCGGCGGTGGCCGGTTCCGCCGCCAGGCTGGCCAGTTGCGCGCGATTAAGCCGACGGGCGTTGGCCAGCGCCTGTTCCAGGCGTTCCAGCCGCACCGGTTTGAGCAGGTAGGCGACCGCGTGGGCGTCGAAAGCTTCCAGCGCATAATCACCGTAGGCGGTAACGAAAATGATGGCGGGGGACTGGGCCAGTTCCGCCAGCCGCCCCGCGATTTCCAAACCGTCCAGGCCCGGCATCTGAATATCGAGCAGCACAATGTCGGGCCGCGTGCTGGCGGCCAACCGCAACGCCTCCGCACCGTTACCCGCTTCACCGCACGGTTCATAATCGGCCAGACGGTTGAGCAATTCGCGCAACCGGTCGCGCGCGGGGGGTTCGTCGTCGACGATCAGTACTTTCATCAGTCAATGCCAGCCTGGGGGTCCGTATCGCCAGTGTAGCAGACGCTTGATGGCGAAGCCCCGGAGTCGTTAACCGGACATCGACCGGACGGGCAGCGGCAGGGTGAAGGCGATTTGATAGTGATCGGGCGTCTGGACGATGTTCAGCGGATCGAGGGTCGCATAGGCCAGTTGCAATCGTTGCCGGATATTGTCCTGGGCGAGGCGCTGGCCCGAGCCGTGTGGCTCGCCGCCGACCGCCGGGCGAGGATTGACCACGGTGATCCGCAAGTCGTGGGGCCGTCGCTCGACCTGGACCGTCAAGAGCCCGCCGTCCGGCAGGCGTTGAATACCATGGTGGATGGCGTTCTCGACCAGCGGTTGCAACAGCAGGGCGGGAATCGGCAGATCGAGCGGCAAATCGGGATCCAGCCGCCATTCCACCCGCAGCCGATCGCCCAGGCGCAAGCTCTCGATGGCGAGATAGTGGCGGGTCAGTTCCAGTTCTTCGTGAAGGGTGATGGAGTCGCGCTGGACCAGCGCGGCGCGAAGCAGATCGGCCAGATCGAGCACCGCCTGCTCGGCCTGATCGGGCCGGCCGCGAATCAGGCTGGCAATGGTGTTGAGGGTGTTGAACAGGAAATGCGGGTGAATCCGCGCTTGCAGGGCTTGCAGGCGGGCGCGGGCCTCGGCCTGGACCTGTTGCTTCCACTGGTGCTGAATGTAGAAATAGCGCAGCGCCATCAGGGTGATGATGCCGCTGATCGCCTGATTGCCGATGATGACCGGCGGGTTTGGACCCAGGCCGGCATCAGCGCCCAGCCGCAACGCCAGCAGCGAGCAGAGCAGGGTGATCAGTTGGGCGATGCCGAAGGTGGCCAGGGCCACGGCGGGAGGGCGCCAGCGGGCCAGCCAGCGGCGGCAGCGGCATAACACCAGCGCCACCACCAGCGCCACCCACTGCACGAACAGGGAAACCAGCGCCAGTTCGGTCCAGAAGCTTTCCAGCGTGCGACTTTGGATCAGCGCCAGCACAAAGGCCAGCAGTTCGACGATCAACACGATCAGGAAAACCGTGCGGTTGTCGCAGAAGTCGGGCAAGAATCCCATGGTCCCTCGGGACGCGCCACCGGCTTGGGGTTGAGGGGGACCGGCGGTGTTGAAAAAGCGCATGGCGGGCCTCCAGGCAGGCTCATGTCGCCTGACTTTTCTCCCGCTGCTCTTCCAGATGCTTGCAGTCGATGCACAATTCCGCCGTGGGCCGCGCTTCCAGCCGACGCAGGCCGATTTCCACGCCGCAGGCCTCGCAATAGCCGTAATCGTCGCTCGTCAGCCGGGCCAGCGACTTGTCGATCTTGTGCAGCAGTTTGCGTTCCCGGTCCCGCGCCCGCAGCGCAATCGAGAATTCTTCTTCCTGACTGGCGCGATCATTGGGGTCCGGCAGATTCAACAACTCGTCTTGCATGTGATGAACGGTGCGCCGGCTTTCCTCCACCAGTTCCTGTTTCCAGGCCAGCAAGATGGCGCGAAAATGCGCTTTCTGCTGATCGTTCATGTAATCATTGCCCTGTTCGGCGGAGTAGAGCGCAAATTCCGTGAGTGCGTTGGCCATCGTGATTTACCTTTGGTTTTTTTGGGTACTCCAATAGCAACCGCCAAAACAAATAGTCGGCTATTACACCAAGTGACCCGTGCATGACCGACGGTTGCGCATCACAGCATAGAATATCCTGGAAGGAAATCCCGCCCGCGGGCGTTCCCTCGCCCCGGCCGAGAGTTCAGGCGCGGGTCAGACAGCCGCGCAACGCATCGGTCAATCCTTGCAGCAGTTGAAAATAGGCGTCGGGGCCAGCCGGCAAGTCCGCGCCCAGCGGATCGAGCACCCCACGGCGGGCGTCGCTGCCCGCGATGACGGTTTCCACCAGGGCCGACTGAAACTGCGGCTCGCTGAACACGCAGCGGACCTTGAGATCGCGGACGCGCGCCTGGATGTCCGCCACCCGCTTCGCGCCGGGCCGCTGTTCCGGTCTGAGGACCACCGAACCGACCGCATTTAGACCATAGCGCTGCTCGAAGTAGTGATAGGCATCGTGAAACACGATGTAGGGTCGATCCTTGACCGGAGCCAGCGCCGTGGCCAGTTGCTGGTTCAAGCGGTCGAGCCGCTCGACCAGCGCCGCGCCGTTGCGCGCGTAGTCGGCTTGGTGAGCGGGGTCCACCTCGCCGAGCACGGCGACGATCCGATGGACCATGGCGGCGGCGTTGGCCGGGTCCAGCCAGACATGGGCATCGCGACTGGCCTCGTGATCAGGGTCGTGGTCGTGCTCCGCGTGACGGCCCGCCGGTTCGTCAGGGCCGTGCCGATGCCGCTCCCAGGCGCCGCCTTCCCGCAGCGGCAGAACCGTAACGCCGGGCGCGTCGATCAAGGCCACCGACCGGGCTTTTTTGGCATTGGCCAGCGGCTTGACCAGAAAGCTCTCCAAATCCGGCCCGATCCAGAACACGACCTGGGCCGCGTCGAGGGCGCGCGTGTCCGACGGTTTGAGACTGTACTCGTGCGGCGAGGCGCCGCCGGAGACCAGCAGCAATGGTTCGCCCACCCCTTGCATGACACCGGCCACCAGCGAATGTACCGGCTTGATACTCGCCGCCACCGTCAACTCGGCGGCAACCGTGAACAGCGGCGCGAACCACAGCGCCAATCCCAACAGACCCCACCAACGACGGGAACTTCGTGGCTGACCCGGCATGAACCCTCCCCAGATTATGGTATAAATAACGGCTGTTATAGTGCGGCCAAATCAATGAATCGAGCAACCCGGCGGTCGAAAACCCGCTGCGGATCGAGGCCGCCGTCCGTGAATTCGAGGTGCTGGCGCAGAGGGTGGAAGTGCTGGGCTGCTGCCCGGACTGCCGGCGGGGAGCGATAAATCATGCCGGCTGAACCACTGTTGATGGTCGAAAACATCAATCTCGCCATCCGCGGCAATCCGATCCTGCAAGGGGTGAATCTGCGGGTTACGACCGGTGAAATCGTCGCCCTGATTGGCCCGAACGGCGCTGGCAAATCCACCCTGGTGCGGGTGGTCCTGGGCCTGCTCCGGGCCGATAGCGGCCGGGTCTGGCGCAAACCCGGCGCGCGGGTCGGCTACATGCCGCAGCGGGTGGTCGTGGACGAGACCCTGCCGCTGAGCGTGCGGCGCTTCGTCACCCTCGGTACGCCAGCCTCACGGGCGCGAGTCCGGGAGGCGCTGGCGGAAGTGGGCGCGGCGACGGTGCTCGATGCGCCGGTGCAGGCGATTTCCGGCGGCGAGATGCAGCGGGTGCTGCTGGCGCGGGCGCTGCTGCGGGAACCCGAGCTGCTGGTGCTGGACGAGCCGATTCAGGGCGTGGACCTGAACGGCCAGTACGAACTGTACGATCTGATCAGCAATCTGCGCCGGCGGCGGGGTTGTGGAATTCTGATGGTGTCGCACGAGCTGCATCTGGTGATGGCGACCACCGATCATGTGCTGTGCCTGAACCGGCACGTCTGTTGCTCCGGCCATCCCGATCACGTCGCCCGCGATCCCGCCTATCTGGAACTGTTCGGCCTCGACGGCGCCCGGCGGCTGGCGGTCTATCACCATCACCACGACCACCGTCACGACCTGCACGGCGTTGTCGTGGAACCCGTGGAGCACGATGCGGATGGATGACTTCCTGACGCGGGCTTTGCTGGGTGGCTTTGGGGTGGCGCTGGCGGCCGGGCCGCTGGGTACGTTTATCGTCTGGCGGCGCATGGCCTATTTCGGCGATACCCTGGCGCACTCCGGGTTACTGGGCGTGGTGCTCGGCACGGTGTTGCGCGTCAACCCGCAACTGGGCGTGGCCGCAACCTGCCTGCTGGTGGCGCTGGCGCTGGTGCTGCTGCAACGGCGGCGCGGGCTGGCCACCGACACCCTGCTGGGCATCCTGGCCCACACCACCCTGTCGCTGGGGCTGGTCACACTGGCCTTTCTGGAAACGGTGCGGGTCGATCTGGTCGGCTATCTGTTCGGCGACATCCTGGCGATCAACGCCAGCGATCTGTGCTGGATCTGGGGCGGCGGCCTGCTGGCGCTGGGCGCGCTGGCGGGCTTGTGGCGGCCGCTGCTGGCGATCACCGTCCACGAGGAACTGGCGCGGGTGGAGGGCGTGGCGGTGTTTCCAGTCCGGCTGGCGTTCATGCTGCTGGTCGCCATCGTCATCGCGGTGGCCATGAAGGTGGTCGGCATCTTGTTGATCACCTCGCTGCTGATCATCCCGGCGGCGGCGGCGCGGCGCTTCGCCCACTCGCCGGAAAGCATGGCGGCGCTGGCCAGCCTGTTCGGCGGCGTGGCGGTCGGGCTGGGGCTGTGGGCCTCGCTGCGTTGGGATACGCCGGCCGGACCCTCGGTGGTGGTGGCTGCCACGACGCTGTTTGTACTGGGTTTTGCGGCGCCAGGCCGGTCAAGACGCTAACGCTCCAAATTCCCCGACAAATCCACGATAAAGCGGCCCGCCAGTCGCGGTTTTCAGGATGTTGCCTGATTTTTCGGCGCGACATTTTTATTGTGCAATGCGGTAGTTAGCATGGCTAAATACCTGGATTCCGCATTTTATGCCCATTAGTGTGTTTATTCTAATCCGAACCGTTAATGTGGAAAGCGACGGTGGATCGGGGCTGTCGCCCGGCTGCTCGAACCGCCCTAACCTGGATGGTAAGTAACGGTTTAAAAAGCTTTTTAGAGGTCCGCCACGGAGAATCACCATAAGGGTTCGGAACACCCGGAACCGGCTGTTACGGATGACCGTTCTTGGGTTTTTTACAGGAGCAGCAATGATGGCGTACCAGCAATTGCAGAAATGTATGCGCGCAACGCGCAAGGTGGAAGATACGCTGGCTTTGGCCAGCCAAATCTGGTTGGCGGGGATTGGCGCCTTGGCGCGAGCCCAGCAGGAAGGCCACGACTTCTTTGACCAACTGGTGCAATGCGGCAAGGTCATGGATGCCTTCGAGGACGACGACGGCCTGCGCGAACTCAAGCAGTTGGCCCGGCTGGCGCTCTCCAGGACTGGCCCCGGCGCCGAGGCGGCCAACGCACCGACGCCGGAGGAAATCCGCAGCCTGGCGGAAGCGATCCAGCATTTCGATCTGCATCTGGACGAGTTGGAAATGCGTTGAAGGGCCAGCCGCCGGAAGGGGCGTGGACGCTGTTATCTTGGAAGCTGTATGAGAACTCCTCGCCCGCAAGCGGGAGAGGGCCAGGGTTTAGGGTTGTTTTTCAATCACTTAGAGTGCTAGATACCGTATAAAAACGCCTCTTGGGAGATTGCGCTCCGGCCGATCTACCCAGGCAGGACGTTGAGGTAGGCCAGCAGGAGTATCCTTTACCAAAACGGCGATCCATGCGAAGCGACGCCAACGGATGCGGTGAAATAGCCACGAAGGCGCGCACGCCTATCGCGGCAATGAGGTATCGATCAAGCGCCGCACCTGGGCGACCTGCTCATCGCTATAGCGGCGGCTGTCGGCCAGCTCGAAATCGACCTTCAGATTCAAGCGCCGCACAAAAGCGTTGACCGCGGCATCGCTCAACCTGCGGCGCGGCCCGGCACCGGATGGAACCCCGCTAGCAATCTCTCGGTTATCGCCCAGAGTTTTCTTGACCGCGTGCAACACGGTCGGCGAATCGATGTCGCGCAGCACCGACAGGAAAAACTCCGCCTCGGCGATACTCGCGTGGTCGATAGCGCGCAGCAATGCGGCGCGGGCGGCGTGATCTCCAAGTTGCGACAACGCAACCTGGGCGGGCAGCGCCACGGCCACTAACGGCGTCCAATCCGAAAGCTTGGTGCGTTCCGCGCCAAACTCATCGACCACGACACGCAACGCCTGCTCGTTTTCGGCATCGGGGAAATACCCTAATAACAAGAGGCCAGCCGCCGTGCGATGGCCCGCCAAGACGCTCGCGCGCAGCGCCAGGCCAGCCGCTTTGTCGCGCGCCAATGAGGTCGGCTCATACTGCGCGTAAAGGACGCGAGCCGCGCGTTCACTGATGTCGGCGTCTTGGTCGCCGAGCGCCTCCAGCAGCAAGGGCAAGGCCGCCGCGCCGCCAATGGCGGCGAGTACCGCGACCGCCTCGCGGCGTATATCCACCTGAGCATCACGAAGATAAGGCGCCAGCAACGGGGCTACGCGAGGCCCCAGCGCCGGCAATTGGCTGACCCGGTCGAACTCGTTGTTGCGCGCGGCTTGAAACGCCTGCTCGACCTGCTGTTCAATGTTAACGGTCTGTTCTGCCATAGCGAGATTTCCATCAAGAGGGTTTGCCACCAGTACCAGAGTGGACACGGCCAAGACCAGCAATGATTGGATCGACATAGCCGACAAGGTTTTGTCCCTCTGCGTGGATCAAGGGTTAGCCGTGTTGGCGTGGTCCTTGGGGATAAAGGAGCCGCTCGGCGAACCATCGAACATCAGATCCCGGCGGTTGTTGGTATGATCAACGCCCAAGTGGTGCAAAAGCTCATGAGCTAACACCAACCCCGCCGGGTCTACGGTGTTGTCCTCGAAAATGCAGCTTCCGCCCAGCGTGCCTGCGTCAGCAGAATCATCAATATGGGGCGTCCTATCCTGCTCGTATTCCACGACGAAGAACACGTTGAAATCGGCGGTTCTGTCCGCGTGACCGGTGACGATATCCCATTCGTGTTGGCGCGCCGCGACACCGGGAAGATGTGAAGAAAAGCGCACCACCCGCCTCAGATTCTGCGCGATCGGTAGCACCGCCGCGCTATGGCGAGTGATTTCGATATTCGCCTGAGGCAATAAAATTTGATTGGATGCGGCGATCAAATTGTTCAAGTCAGCGATTTGGCGCCTGGTCTTTTGAACGCGGCCGTCGTCGACATAATGAAATGCGGTTCGCACTGTCTTTTTATTCTTCACCGAGACATCGAGAACGGCGTCGAATAGTGGCCCTAAACCTACCTGAATCTGACAACTCCCCGCTCGCACGCCAGTTATCGTCAGGATCGTCATATTCAAGATGTTCGAGGCCCGCACCGTGGCGATACGAGAGTTGCTGCTTGCAATGGGAAGTCCTGCGGCATTCCATAGCCATACTATCTTGAAGCCACCGACAGGCACCATCTGCCAATTCGGGGAGGCAAATCTGTCAAAACCATCGTTCGGTCGAATTTCCGCAAAGTGGGCAGCCATAGTAATCTCTCCTTCGAGTTACGCTAGCGATATGAGGGCACACTTCGTGCCACGTCTGATCAAGTACCCACGAACGACCGATAACCGCGACAAAATGACGGTAACGGGATCGGAATGGCCATTCCTTGGGCCGAAACGATCGGTTCGGTTCACTTTGGCGTGGGCTAAAATGGCCGCGCTCGAGAAGAACCCTTGCACCGAGTGATCGACGATCGCTTGGGCCACGCAGGTGGCAAGCTGGCTGGCATAGGGAATATGCAGAAACTCATCTGGACCAATCCACCTTAAATTCAGTCAAAAGCTGTCTTGTAATGGAGTCCGACTCGCCTTCTAAAGCTCCCGCAGCGCCCGCCACGGTGGCTGGTTCAGCGCCGAGCGCGCGCCCAGCAGCCCGGCCAGTCCCACGCCCACCACGCCCGCGCCGCCGCCCAGCAGCCAGATCCACGGGTTCCAGTGGTACGGAAACTCGAAGACATGGGCGGCCAGCACGTAGCCGAGCAGGGTCGCGGCGGTGGCGGCCAGTACTCCGGCCAACAGGCCCAGGGTGGCGAATTCCGCCAGCAGGCTTTCCCGCACCACTGCTCGCTGCGCTCCCAGCGTGCGCAGCACGGCGCTTTCGAATCGCCGCTCGTCCTGGGTAGCCTGAATCGCCGCGTACAGCACCACCAGCCCCGCCGCCAGGGTGAACAGGAACACGTACTCGACCGCCGCGATCACCCGGTCCATGATCTCGCGGACCTTGCTCATCAGCGCTTCCACGTCCAGCACGGTAATCGCCGGGTATTGCCGCACCAGTTCCGCCAGCAGCGGCTTCCGCCCGGCGGGAAGGTGAAAGCTGGTGATCCAGGTCGCCGGATAGGCGTCCAGCACGCCGGACGGGAACACCACGAAAAAGTTGGCCCGGAACGAGTCCCACTCCACGCTGCGCAGGCTGGTCACTTTGGCCTCCAGCGCCTGGCCGGCGACCTGGAAGCGCAGGGTATCGTTCAGGGTGATGCCCAGATCCTTCGCCAGCCCGACCTCGACCGAGGCGACGCCCTGACCGTGTTCGCCGGCATTCCACCAGCGACCGGACAGGATGCGGTTGTCCTCCTGCAAGCGATCGGTCCAGGATAAATTGAATTCCCGCTCCACCAGTCGCTTGGCGCGCGGGTTATCATAGTCACCCGGTCCCACGGCGCGGTTGTTAATCGCCGTCAGCCGGCCGCGCACCATCGGGAACAGTTCGGCGCCGCTCAAGCCGCGCTCGCGCAGAAAGGCCCGCAGTCCGTCCACTTCGCCGGGCTGGATGTTGATCAGGAAATGGTTGGGCGCGTCGGCCGGCAAACTCGCCCGCCAACTGCTCAGCAGATCGGTGCGGACCAGGGTCAGCATCAGCAGGGCCATCAGTCCCAGCCCCAGCGCCACCACCTGCACCGCGCTGCCGGAACCGCGCCGGGCGATGTTGGCCAACCCGAAGCGCCAGGCCACGCCAACCCGGCCGCGCAGCAGGCCCAGCGCCTTGACCAGGCCCCACGCCCCCAGCGCCAGCGCCACGACCGTCCCCGCCACCCCGGCGCAGACGTACAGCGCCAACCGCCATTCGCCGGCCTGCCAGACCAGCAGCGCCAGGGTCGCCAGCACGGCGGGGCCGTACAAGGCCAGCAGGCGCGGATCGACCGGACCGAGATCGCGGCGCAACACCCGCAGCGGCGGCACCTCCCGCAAGCGTAACAGCGGCGGCAGCCCGAAGCCGAGCAGGGTGACGAAGCCGGTCGCCAGCGCCGGCGGGATCGGCCGCCAGGACGGTGGCGGCAGTTCGGTGGCGCTGACCAGTGACCCGAGCACGCCGCTCAAGCCGTACTGAGCCAGGTAGCCGACCAGCAAACCCATCGCCCCGGCCAGCGCCGCCAGCGCCAGCAGTTCCAGCACGAACAGCCGGACGATCAGCGCCTGGGTGGCGCCGACGCAACGCATAATGGCCACGCTGTCCCAGTGGCGGGCGGCGAAGCGGCGGGCGGCGATGGCGACGCCGACCCCGGCCAGGATCACGCTGACCAGCGCCGCCAGATTCAGAAAGCGCTGCGCCCGATCCAGCGCGGATCGCAGTTCGGCGCGGGCCTCGCGCACCCCTTGCAGCTTTTCGCCGGTCGCCAGTCGAGGTTGCGCCCAGGTTTTGAACGATTCGAGCGCCGCCGGCTCGTCGGCCAGCAACAGGCGGTATTCGACCCGGCTGCCGGGTTGCACCAGCCCGGTCGAGGGCACGTCCGCCAAATTCATCAGCAGCCGGGGGGCGATGCTGAACAGATCGCCGGCCCGGTCCGGCTCATAGGCCAGCACCTGTTCGACGCGAAAGGCGCGCGTGCCGAGGTCGATCGAATCGCCCACCTGGAGGTCGAGCGCCTGCATCAGCCGCTCGTCCAGCCAAACCTGGCCGGGGCCGGGCAAGGTAGTCGCCATGCGGGGCGGCGAAAACGGCTGGTCGCTGACCTGCAGGGCGCCGCGCAACGGATAACCGGGACCAGCGGCCTTGACTTCGGTCAGTTGCGTGGTCTCGCCAGCCAGCGCCACGCTGCGGAAGCTCAAGGTCTCGGCGGTTCGCACGCCGCGCCGCCGCGCTTCCTCGGCGAGCAGCGGCTGAATCGGCGTTGGCGCGGCGATTACCAGATCCGCGCCCAGCAACTCGCTGGCCTTGCGCTCCATCGCCAGTTGAATGCGGTCGGTGAAGAAACCGACGGCGGCGACGCTGGCAACGGCGGTCAGCAGCGCCACCGCCAGCACCCGCAGCTCGCCGGATTGCCAGTCGCGGCGCAGCGCGCGCAGGGCCATGCGGATCAGGTTGAGCGCGTCCATGGCTATTACTCCCGCTGCCCGCGCAACCGCCCGTCGTCCAATTCCAACACCCGGTCGCAATAGGCGGCCAGTTCCGGATCGTGGGTCACCAGGATCAGGGTCGCGCCCTGCTCGCGGTTAAGCGCGAACAGCAGTTCGATGATGCGATGGCCGGTCTTCTGATCGAGGTTGCCGGTGGGTTCGTCGGCGAACAGCACGGCGGGATTACCGGCGAAGGCGCGCGCGATGGCGACCCGCTGCTGCTCGCCACCGGAAAGTTGCGACGGATAGTGGCGGGCGCGGGCCCGCAAACCGACTCGTTCCAACAGTTCCAGCGCCAGCCGGCGGGCGTCGGGCTGGCCGGCCAGTTCCAGCGGCAGCAGCACGTTTTCCAGCGCGGTCAGTCCGGTCAGCAGTTGGAAGGACTGGAACACGAAGCCAACCTGCTGCGCCCGCAGCAGGGCGCGGCCGTCCTCGTCGAGTCCGCCGAGATCGGCGCCGGCCAGCCACACCCGGCCGTTGCTCGGCGTGTCCAACCCCGCCAGCAGGCCCAGCAGGGTGGATTTGCCGGAACCGGACGCCCCGACCACCGCCACGCTCTCGCCCCGGGCGATACTGAAACTGATGTCGGCGAGAATGATCAGCGGCCCTTCCGGGCTGAGGACCTGCTTGCCCAGTCGTTCGGCCCGCACGATGCAATCGGTGGCCGGCTTGTCCAATAGCGGCGCGGCGACTACGCTAATGTCGTTTCCCGCTTGTTTCGCCGGCCTTGATTGGCTGGCGTGGATTGAAACCGACGATGAAATCGATTTGCTCACGATGGCTTCCCATTCTGCTGTTGTGGCTGGCGACCCTGCCCGGCCTGGCGGCCCGCGCCGAGACGCCAGTGATCCTGGTGCTGGGCGACAGCTTGAGCGCCGGCTACGGCATCCCGGCCGAACAGGGCTGGGTCGATCTGCTGCAACGCCGGCTGGCGGAGCGCGGCTTTCCGCATCGGGTGGTCAACGCCAGCATCAGCGGCGACACCACCAGCGGCGGCTTGAGTCGGTTGCCCGCGGCTTTGGAACAGCACCGTCCCGCTCTGGTTATTCTGGAACTGGGCGCCAATGACGGGCTACGCGGGCAACCGCCGATGCTGATGACCAACAATCTGGGGCGGATGATCGAATGGTCTCGACAGGCCGGCGCGCGGGTGCTGCTGGCGGAGATACGGATTCCGCCGAATTATGGCCCGCTGTACACGCAAAAGTTTCAGGCGACCTTCGGCGAACTGGCCAAGCGCTACGATATTCCGCTGATTCCCTTTCTGCTGGAGGGCGTGGCTGGCCACCCAGCGCTGATTCAGGAGGATGGACTGCACCCGCGCGCCGAGGCGCAGCCAAGGATTCTGGACAACGTCTGGCCGACGCTGGAGCCGCTGTTAAAACCGTAGGGGGTTGCGTAAGCTCTCGTTTCACCAGCCAGAAAATCTATTATATTTAATATATTGCATAGTGACGCCGATCCTTTCCCACCCTGAAAACCGCGCTCTTCAACCCCGGTTCCACACTACGCCAGCACCAGATTATCGCGGTGGATCAGCTCCGGGTCGTCCACATGACCCAGCAACGCCTCGATCCGGCGGGTGGTCTTGCCGAGCAACGCCAGCGCCTGTTCGGTATCGTAATTGACCAGCCCGCGCGCCACCTCGGTCCCGCCAGGGTCCAGGCACGCCACCAGATCACCCCGACTGAACCTGCCCTCGATGGCGGTCACTCCGACCGGCAGCAGGCTTTTCCCCGCCGCGCGCAGCGCCCGCACCGCGCCGGCGTCCAGATGCAGCCGGCCCCGGACCTGCAATTGCACCGCCAGCCACTGCTTGCGCGCCGCCAGCGGACTTTGGCTCGGCCGCAGCAGAGTGCCCAGTTCCGCGCCCGCCGCGACCCGCCGTAGCACCTCAGGTTCCCGGCCCCAGGCCAGCAGGGTAAACGCCCCGGATCGCGCCGCCTTGGCCGCCGCGTGCAGCTTGGTCATCATCCCGCCGCTGCCCAGACTGCCGGCGCCGCCCGCCATCGCCTCCAGCGCCGCGTCGCCGGCCCGACCCTCGCCAATCAGCCGCGCATCGACGAACTGGCGCGGGTTTTTATCGTACAGCCCCTGCTGATCGGTGAGAATGACGTACAGTTCGGCCTCGACCAGATTCGCCACCAGCGCCCCGAGCGTGTCGTTGTCGCCGAAACGGATCTCCTCGAAAGCCACCGTGTCGTTTTCGTTGATCACCGGCACCACCCGCAGCCGCAGCAGGGTGCGCAGGGTGTTGCGGATGTTGAGATAGCGCTGGCGGTCGGATGCGTCCTCGTGAGTCAGCAAAATCTGCGCGGTTTGGATGCCGTGACGCTCGAAAGCCGATTCCCAGGCCTGCACCAGCCCCATTTGCCCGACCGCCGCCGCCGCCTGCAAATCGGCCAACGCGGTCGGCCGCTGGCCCCAGCCCAGCCGCCGCATCCCCTCGGCAACGGCGCCGGAGGTGACCAGCAGCAATTCCCGCCCGGACTGGTGCAGTTCCGCCATCTGCGCCACCCAGGCGTCGATGGAAAAACTGTCCAAGCCCTGCCCGTCGTTGGTGATCATCGCACTGCCGATCTTGACCACCCAGCGCTGGGCCACGCCCAGTTGCTCACGTGTCTTCTTGTCGAACATCGTCTGCTCCAATATCCACCAGCGCCGTGGTTTCGGCCGCCGCTTCCGCCCGCCGCCGCTGTTCCAGCCGCTCCATGACCGCGCTCATTAGCGCCTCGGTCCCCTCGCCGTTAAGGGCGGCGATCCCGAACACCGGCCCGGTCCAGCCCAGCGCCGCCGTGATTTCATCCGCCCGCGCCGCGCGCTCCTCCGGCGGCAACAGATCCAGCTTGTTGAGCACCAGCCAGCGCTCGCGCCCGGCCAGTTCGGTGCTGTACCGGGCCAGTTCGCCGAGAATGATTTCGACATCTCGCACCGGGTCGCCGCTGTCGCTATACGGCGAAACATCCACCAGATGCAGCAACAGCCGGGTGCGGGACAGATGCCGGAGGAATTGGACGCCCAGCCCCGCCCCTGCCGCCGCGCCTTCGATCAACCCTGGGATATCGGCCATCACGAAGCTTTTCAGCGGCCCGACCCGCACCACGCCCAAGTTGGGATGGAGGGTGGTGAAGGGATAGTCGGCCACCTTGGGCCGGGCGGCGGACACCGCGCGGATCAGGGTGGATTTGCCGGCGTTCGGCATCCCCAGCAGGCCCACGTCGGCGATGACCTTCAGTTCCAGCCGCAGGTCGCGCGCCTCGCCGGGCGTGCCGGGCTTGAACTGGCGGGGCGCGCGGTTGGTGCTGCTCTTGTAGCGGGTGTTACCGAGGCCGTGAAAGCCGCCGCGCGCCACCAGCAGCCGCTGGCCCGGCTCGACCAGATCGCCGATCAGCTCGCCGGTATCGGCGTCGTGGGCCACCGTCCCGACCGGCACGACCACGGTCAGGTCGGCGCCGCCGCGGCCGGTGCAATTGGCGCCCATGCCGTTCTGGCCGCGCTCGGCCTGAAACCGTCGAGTGAAGCGGTAATCGGCCAAGGTGTTCAGTTCGGCGTCGGCTTGCAGCCAGATACCGCCGCCGTCGCCGCCGTCGCCGCCATCGGGGCCACCGAAAGGAACGTATTTCTCGCGCCGGAAACTGACGCAACCATTGCCGCCGTCGCCGGCCTCGACTCGAATAGTCACTTCATCAACGAATTTCATGGCGTCCCTCTCGAATTGCGGGCAAAGAAAAAGCCCCGGATGGGGCTTTTGACGCGCCCGAACCGCTGGCCGTTCACTGCGCCGGCTGGACGCTCACGTACTTGCGGTTGAACGGACCCTTGGTCTCGAACACCACCTGACCGTCCACCTTGGCGAACAGGGTGTAGTCAACGCCGCAGCCGACGTTGCGGCCAGGGTGGAATTTGGTGCCGCGCTGCCGGATGATGATGTTGCCGGCCCGCGCCAGTTGCCCGCCGTAGAGCTTGACGCCCAGGCGCTTGGATTCGGAATCGCGACCGTTGCGGCTGCTGCCGCCCGCTTTTTTGTGTGCCATGGTTCAAGCCTCCGGCTTCGACGCCACCGAAGCGGCAGCCCGCGCGGCGCCGATGCCGCTGATGCACAGTTCGGTGTAGGACTGGCGATGGCCCTGGGTCTTGCGGTAGTGCTTGCGGCGGCGGAACTTGACGATCAGCACCTTCGGACCACGCCCTTGGGATTTGACGGTGGCGGTCACCCGGGCGCCTTCGACATAGGGCGCGCCGACCTGAACCTGGTCGCCGTCGGCGATCATCAGCACCTGGTCGAATTCCACGGAGGCGCCTTCCTCGACTTCGAGCTTCTCGACCTTGAGGGTCTCGCCCTCGGTCACCCGGTATTGTTTGCCCCCGGTTTTGATGACAGCGTACATATTTATTTCAATCCTTGTTTGCATGGATGAGCCGCTGAGGCAAGGGCGCGGATTTTAGCCCCGCACCCTTGCTCAGGTCAAACAAATTCCAGTGGCTAGCGCTGCTTAGGCGCTCGCCTTGACCCTGTCGCGGCCAATCCGTAGCATGGCGGGCGTCTTTCGCCAAGCCACGCTTCCCCCATGGACATCGAACCGATCCGCGCGCCTATCGCGCACGATCTGCAAGTCGTAGACGCCCTGATCCGCCGGCAGCTTCACTCCGACGTGGCGCTGATCAACCAGTTGGCCGGCTACATCATCGACGGCGGCGGCAAGCGGCTGCGGCCGGTCACCGTGTTGCTGGCGGCGCGCGCTGGCGGCTACGCCGGCGACCATCACATCGCCGCCGCCGCCATCGTCGAGTTCATCCACACCGCCACCCTGCTGCACGACGACGTGGTGGACGAATCCAACCTGCGCCGCGGGCGGGAAACGGCGAATGCGGTTTGGGGCAATCAGGCCAGTGTGCTGGTAGGCGATTTTCTCTATTCCCGTTCGTTTCAGATGATGGTCGGTATCGGCAGCATGCGGGTGATGGAAATCATGGCCGACACCACCAACACCATCGCCGAGGGCGAGGTCATGCAGTTGCTCAACTGCCGCGACCCCGACACCACGGAGGAACGCTACATGGCGGTGATTCATTGCAAGACCGCCAAGCTGTTCGAGGCCGCCGCGCAACTGGGCGCGGTGCTGGCGGGCCGGCCCCGGGATGAAGAGCTGGCGCTGGGGCGGTACGGGCTGCATCTGGGCACCGCGTTCCAGTTGATCGACGACGTGCTGGATTACCGGGCATCCAGCGCGGAGCTGGGCAAGAACATCGGCGATGACTTGGCCGAGGGCAAACCGACTCTGCCGTTGATTTACGCCCTGCGCCATGGCACGCCCGAGGAGGCCCGGATCATCCGCGCGGCCATCGAGCACGGCGGGTTGGACCAGTTCGACATCGTGATCCGAACTATTGAGTCTACTGGCGCGCTGGACTACACTGCGCGTCTTGCTGTCGAGGAAGCCGAACGGGCGATTGCCAACTTGGCGATGTTACAGGACTCGCCCGCCAGGGATGCGCTGATCGGCTTGGCCCAGTTCGCGGTGGGCCGCCGTTATTAATTCCCTTCCCTTGTCGGGGTGTAGCTCAGCCTGGTAGAGCACTGCCTTCGGGAGGCAGGAGTCGCAGGTTCAAATCCTGTCACCCCGACCATCATTTTCAATAGCTTACCTGCCTGTTTTCTCCAACGGTTCCGAGGGCGCGTGACCAGATCGTGACGCATCTTCCAGGGTGGCCACGGCCATACGGATATTCTCTGGTGCCAGGTGCGCGTATTTTTCCGTCATGCTCACACAAGAATGACACAGCAGATCGCGAATCTCTGGCATCGGCACCCCTGTGTTGACCAACCACGCCGCACAGGTATGTCGCAAACATTCCATTCCAAGCCCAGCAATTCGCCCCGGCGCATCCCGGTATGCAGCAGGCCCAGCAGGATGAAGTCCACCAGGTGAGGGGCTTTCGCTTCGTGCCGCGCGGCCAACAGCAACTTGGTCGCTTCATCCTGGGTCAGCCAGCGATTCCTCCCTGGTGGTTCTGGCAGCCGCTGCGCTTCGGCGGGATTCTCGATCTTCCTGCCAAGCGTTTTGCGGCTCCAGCGGGCGCTGTTCCACTTGGCGCGGAAGGTGCCGAGGTTATCGAGATCAACGCTGCCGCCCTTCATGACGAAATCCTTGATCGACAGGATTACCGCTGCCAGAACCCAGGCTTTCACCATTTGCGCCTGGATCAGGTATTCCACCGGGATCTGCATCCCATCCAGCTTCAGACTCACGTCGTTCAACAGCATGTTCTGCGTGGCGGCTACCGCCGTTCCAGCTTCATCGTCCGGCGTGGGCGGGCTGGTGTCGGCGAGCTTGTTGGTGATCAGCGTGGGCACGGCGCTGACCGTCATCTCGCTCTTGGTGGTGCGGTTCTTCGCCAGCA
Source organism: Candidatus Contendibacter sp. (assembly GCA_049290615.1). Lineage (GTDB taxonomy): Bacteria > Pseudomonadota > Gammaproteobacteria > Competibacterales > Competibacteraceae > Contendibacter. The sequence continues at coordinate 836 of JBATNZ010000112.1, read as the reverse complement.
CGCCGAAGCGGTACGCGCTCTGTGTCGCCGGGCCGGTAGCCTGAATCACGAAGCGGCTGACGTTCTCCACCGTCATTCGCCGACTTCCAAGGCGTCTCGATCCACTCGGACACTCGGACACTCGGACACTCGGACACTCGGACACGTCGTCGGAGAAATAGAGTGTCAGCGCGGCAATGTCGAGGTCGGGATAGCTGCGTTGGCTGATGCCGTACTGGGTCAATCCGCCATGGTCGCGGCTGTGGTTGGCAAGCCCGCCCTCTTCGGCCAGAATGATTTTGATACAGCTTTGGAAGTCGCCCATGGTTCGGTCTCCGAAACGATGGGCGCCAGGATTGACGCGGGATTAGGGAATGTCGCGTTGATTGCGGCGGTTGTGGCGGTTGCGGGGCGGAAAACGCTGGAAAAGTGTGGGGGTGTGGCCTATCTTTGAACGACGCTAGGCGCATGGGGACGCGGGCGGGTGGTCAAGGAGACAGGCTCATCGAGATGGCTTCCGCTGTCGAGGGGTAGGCAATTTCTTCGAATGAGTCAGCGCGTAGCCACTGGTGATCGTAGGGGCGCTGCCCAACGATCCGATTCTGCTGCGTCAATCACGCCTCGTAGCGCTGGGCCAGTTCCGGGGGATGGCGAGCATGTCGGGATTTCCTAAGCGGTGGGTGTGTGTGGGTTTATGCCGCTGGAAAATGTCTGTAAAATCAAATAAATATCGTCAGCAATAGCTGATTATGGTAGATAGGCGGAAACTGTATAATCACTTGTTCATTCCGACAGCCTATGGATAAGCTAATGAAAAAAATGACAAAATCGCAAAAATTGGCCAAAGTGCGCGGCGG
>JBATNZ010000111.1:0-4406 GCA_049290615.1 Candidatus Contendibacter sp. | reverse complement strand
GTTCGGCCACGCTCCCGACCAGGCGCCAAGGCGGGGTCGGCAGGCCCGCGCCCACCCAGACTTGCTTGGTGCGCAGCTTGTCCATCCCCAGCGCCGAGGCCAGCACCCCGCTGCCGGTGTAAGGCAGACCCAGCAAATCCAGCGCCCCCTGCATTACCCCGTCCTCGCCGCCGCGGCCGTGCAGGACGATGAACGCCCGGTTGAAACCGCCGTTGGCCAGCACTCGCGCAATCTCGCGGTCGGCGTCGATGCCGCGCGCGTCCACGCCGCGCGCTTGCAGCGCCCTCAATACCGCCTGGCCACTGACCAGCGACACCGCCCGTTCCGCCGACCAGCCGCCCATCAACACCGCCACCTTGCCGAATTCCGCCGGATCGCTTACCGCCCGCCGTTGTGTCTGTTGCATCCGCTGTCTCCCCTCTCAGTGGTCAGTGCTCAACGACCCAGTGATCAGCGATCACCTCTTACCCCTCATCCGGCAAGCCATCGCGGCCCAGTTGCACCGCCATCGCCCCGATGTCGCCCGCCCCCATCAGCAACAGCAAATCACCGTCGCGCAGCAGGCCCGGCAGCGCCGCCGGCAGGTCGGCGGTCTGCTCGACGAAAACCGGGTCCACCTTGCCGCGGGTCCGAATCGCCCGGCTCAGGCTACGGCCATCCGCCCCAGGAATCGGTTTCTCGCCGGCTGGATACACGTCCAGCAGGATCAGCGCATCCACCTCGGCCAGCACCTGGGCGAAATCGTCGAACAGATCGCGAGTCCGGGTGAAGCGATGCGGCTGGAACGCCAGCACCAGCCGTCGCTCCGGCCAGGCGCCGCGCAGCGCGTTCAGCACCGCCTGAATCTCGCGGGGATGGTGGCCGTAATCGTCCATCACGGTCGCGCGGCCGCCATCGGGCAGCTTCAACTCGCCATGTTGCTGGAACCGCCGACCGATGCCTTGGAAGTTCAGCAGGGCGCGACGGATCGCGGTTTCCGCCACGCCCAGTTCCAACGCCACCGCGATCGCCGCCAGCGCGTTCAACACGCTGTGCCGACCCGGCAGGTTCAGAGTGATGGGCAGCGGCGTCTTGAGATTGGGCAGATGCGCCAGGAAGCGGGTGCGCAACCCATCCTGGACGATGTCGGTGGCCCGGGCGTCGCAATCCTCGCTCGTGCCATAAGTCAATACTGGCCGACTCAGGCGCGGCAAAATCGCCCGCACCTGTGGATCATCGGCGCACAGCACCGCCAGTCCGTAGAACGGCAGATGGTGCAGAAACTCGATGAAGGTCGCGCGCAGCCGTTCGAAATCACCGCCGTAGGTCGGCAAATGGTCGGCGTCGATGTTGGTCACCACCGCCAGCATCGGTTGCAGGAACAGGAACGAAGCATCGCTCTCGTCGGCCTCGGCCACCAGGTAGCGACCCGCGCCCAGTTTGGCGTTCGCTCCCGCGCTGTTCAGCCGCCCGCCGATCACGAAGGTCGGGTCCAGCCCGCCTTCGGCCAGCAGGCTGGCGATCAGGCTGGTGGTGGTGGTCTTGCCGTGAGTGCCCGCCACCGCGACGCCGTAGCGGAACCGCATCAGCTCGGCCAGCATCTCGGCGCGCGGCACCACCGGAATCCGCGCCGCCCGCGCCGCCGCCACCTCGGGGTTATCCTCGACCACCGCGCTGGAAATCACCACGGCGTCGCAGCCGGCGATGTGCTCGGCGGCATGACCCGGCCGGATCATCGCGCCCAGTTGGGCCAGCCGCGCCGTCACCGCGCTGGCGCGCAGATCGGAGCCGGACACGCTGTAACCCAGATTCAGCAACACCTCGGCGATGCCGCTCATCCCGGCCCCGCCGATGCCGACAAAATGCACCTGACGAATCCGGCGCATGTCGCGCCAGGCTTCGGGAATGGTCCTGATCACCGGTTTATCCATATCCTCGACTCTCGTTGCATCCATCGTTCGTTCAGGAGCGCGCCTGTTCCAGGCACGCCAGCGCCACCCGTTCGGCGGCTTCAATTTTTGCCAGACTCCGCGCCGCCATCGCCATGCCTAGCAGGCGGGGGCGGTCGCCGAGTAGCTCGCGCAGGATCGCGGCCAGCCGCCCGGCGTCCAATTCCGCCTGCTGGTGAATCAGGGCCGCGCCGCTCCGTTCCAGAAACCGGGCGTTGGCGGTCTGGTGGTCGTCCACCGCGAACGGGAACGGGATCAGCACCGCGCCGATCCCCGCCGCCGCCAGTTCCGCAATCGTCAGCGCCCCGGAACGGCACAGCACCAGGTCGGCCCAGCCGTAGGCTTCGGCCATGTCCTCGATGAACGGCGTCAGCCGCGCCGTCACCCCGGCGTCCCGGTAGGCCGTCGTCGCCGCTTGGTGCAACTGGCCGCCGGCCTGATGCCAGACTTCCGGGCGTTCGTCGTCACCGAGCAGCGCCAGCGCTTGCGGCACGAGCTGATTCAAAGCCTGGGCGCCCTGGCTACCGCCCAGCACCAGCAACCGTGGCCGGCCGCCACGCCTAGCCAATCGTTCTGCTGGTGGCGGCAGGGCGGCGATGGACTCCCGCACCGGATTGCCAACAGTGGTGGCCCGCTGCTCCGTTGGGAACGTCGTGGGGAATGCTTCCAACACCCGATTGGCGATTCGCGCCAGCCAGCGGTTGGTCAGTCCGGCGATGGCGTTCTGCTCATGCACCACCAGCGGAATCCCCAGCAGCCGGGCCATCATCCCGCCGGGACCGCTGGCGAAGCCGCCCATGCCCAGCACCACCCGCGGGCGCAGCCGCCGCAGGATCGCGCCGGCCTGCCACAGCGCCCGTCCCAGCATGAACGGCATCCGCAACTTCCGGCCCAGCCCCTTGCCCCGCAGACCGCTCACGTCGATCCATTTCAGGGGGATGCCCGCCTTTGGCACGAGGGTCGCCTCCAGACCGTTCCGGGCGCCCATCCACGCCACCGGTACCCCGCGCGCCCGCAATCGCTCGGCCACCGCCAGCGCCGGAAACACATGACCGCCGGTTCCACCCGCCATGATCAGCACCGGATGCTCGCCGCTCATTCCTCGTGGACTCCCCCGGCGCGGGTCTCGACATCGATCCGCAACAACAACGCCAGCGTCATGCACATCGCCACCACGCTGCTGCCGCCGTAGCTCATCAGCGGCAGGGTCAAACCCTTGGTGGGCAACGCGCCCATGTTGACCCCCATGTTGAACAGCGCCTGGATACCGAACCACAGGCCGATGCCGTAGGCCAGCCAAGCCGAAAATTTCATGTCCAATCGTTCGGCCCGTTGCCCGATCTTGAATGCCCGCCACACCACGGTCATGAACAAGGCGACGACGACCAGGATGCCGACCAGCCCCAGTTCCTCGGCCAGCACCGCGAACAGGAAATCGGTATAGGCTTCCGGCAGATAAAACAGCTTTTCCACGCTTCCGCCCAACCCGACCCCGAACAGCTCGCCGCGACCGATGGCGATCAGCGAATGGACTAACTGGTAACCACTGGTCTCCGGATGCGCCCAGGGATTGAGAAAGCTCAAAACCCGCTCCAGCCGGTAAGGCGAGGACAGGATCAAGACCACCATCACCGCCACCGTCCCGACCTGCAAGCCGCCAAACTGCCAGAGATTGACCCCGGCCAGGAACACCATGCCCAGCGCGGCCGCCATTAGCACCACCACGCTACCGAAATCCGGTTCCAACAGCAGCAAGACCGCCAGCACCGCCAGCACCACCATCGGCCGGAACAAGGCCAGCGCCGAGGTGCGAAAATTGGCGGTTTGCAATTCATCCCCGTGCCGCTTGAGGTAGCTGGCGATGTAGATCAGGGCGAACAGCTTGGCGATTTCCGACACCTGGATGTTGATGGGACCGATGTTGATCCACCGTGTGCTACCGTTCACTTCCTTGCCGATGCCCGGTATCAACACCAGCGTCAGCAGACCGATAGCCGCCAGCAGCAATAGCGGACCCGCCCGCCGCCAGCGCGCCAATGGAATCTGGAACATCACTCCAGCCGCCAGCAGGCCGATTCCCACATAAACACCCTGGCGAAACAGGAAATAAAAGGGTTGACCGGTGTGGCGGTCGGCGGTGGGCATCGAAGCCGAAGCGACCATCAGCAGACCCAGCGCCAGCAGCAACAGGGCCGGCACCAGCACCCAGGGATCGGGGAACGGCAGCGTGGATCGGCCCTCGCCGGCGCGCGGCAGTTTGTTCCGATTCAAGGAACCATCGGCGGTCGCGCTCAGCATTCGGCCAGCCTCCGCGCCGCCGCGGCGAACGCCGCGCCGCGGTCTTCGTAACCGCTGAACATGTCGAAGCTGGCGCAGGCCGGCGATAGCAGCACGCTATCGCCCGGTTGGGCCAGCCGGGCCGCCGCCGCTACCGCCTCGTCCATATTCCCCGCCGGCTGCAAGGGCGTGCCATCGCCC
>JBATNZ010000110.1:0-32964 GCA_049290615.1 Candidatus Contendibacter sp. | reverse complement strand
GCGCTTGTTCGTTAAGAATTTTTGTGATTTTGTCAATTTTTCAAGGATAAAATTCCACAGGCTGCGGATGAACCAGGAGATCGAGCGGACTCCGCTTCGCTCCGCCGCTCATCTCCTCGTTGTCGCGGACGCGACAACGGGGCGGCGGATGAGCATCCGCTGCTTGTTTGGCGCTTCGCGCCGCACAACCAGCGGATCAAGCCGACTCCGGGCGGAAAAGCCTGCGGCTTTTCTCGACCGGCGCTGCTTATCCGCCGCCCCGTTAGGCACCTGTAGATCGCAACCCAGAAGACGGGAACGTGGAGATCGAATGAAGTTCGCATACGAGGATCTCAGTGACGAGCAGTTCGAGCGACTGATCGTGCTCCTGTGCCAGCGTCTGATCGGGGTCGCTGTACAAGGCTTTGCGAAAGGGCCCGATGGCGGGCGCGATGCCAAGTTCGTGGGCACGGCCGAACTTCATCCGAGCACGGCAGCGCCTTGGGCCGGAACCACCATCATCCAGGCCAAACATACCAGCGGCTTTAACCGTAATTTCTCCGAGTCCGACTTCTTCAACACGTCTGCCGTGAACACCGTGCTGGGCAAGGAGATTCCACGTATCAAGAAGCTGCGCGACGCCAAGCAGCTTGATCACTACATGCTGTTCGCCAACCGACGCCTAGCAGGCAACGCCGAAACGGAAATACGCGCCCACATAGCGTCGGAATGCGGCATTCCGGTCTCGTCGATCTACCTGTGTGGTTTGGAGCAACTGGATATCTGGTTGAAGCGCTTTCCGGGCGTGGCGAAGGAAGCAGACCTTGATCCGGTCGATTCGCCGCTGATTGTTAGCCCCGACGATCTGGCTGAAGTGGTGCAAGCGCTGGCCCGGCAGAAAGACGGTGTGCTGGCTCTGCTCGACGATCCGCCGACGCCCCGCGTGACCTACGAGCAGAAGAATGCGCTCAACAACATGAGCGCCGACTACGCCAAGGCACAGCGGCGAAAGTACCTGAAGGAGACCGCGCAGATTCGATCCTTTCTGGCGGCGCCGGAAAACCTTGAATTGATGCGCATGTACGAGTCGGTAGTCGATGAATTCCAGCTCAAGATCATCGCCAAACGCAAGAACTATCAAACTTTCGACGAGGTGATGGAGTACCTCATGGACCTGCTGTTCAATCGCGATCCGGTCTTGCGGCAGCACGCCCACAAGCGCCTGACCCGCGCCGTGTTGTTCTACATGTATTGGAATTGTGATATCGGGGAGGTGGGCGATGCTTCGGCCGACCAAACACTCTCACCCTGATCGCACGGTTATCAACGTGGCGCTGTTGCTGCTGGCGCGTCTGAAAGCTCGCCGGGTCGATGAGTACGATGTGCTGCGCAAGTTCGCCAAGAAAAGCGTGGTCGGCGGCGACGTGCTGTTCCTGCCAGCCCTGAATTTCCTGTATCTCATGGGCTTGATCGAATATCGCCCCAAGACCGACGCCGTGGAGTACGTGGGGCCCAATGAAGCTGTCTAGACTCTATTCCAACAAGCCGGAGATGTTTGAACCCGTGGAGTTCGTCCAGAGCCTGAATGTCGTCATAGCTGAAATCCGTCTGCCGGAGAACCGCAACAAGGATACCCATAACCTGGGCAAGACCACGCTCGGGCGGCTGCTTGACTTCTGCTTCCTGGCCAAGAGCGATAACAGGTTCTTTCTCTTTAAGCACCTTGAACTGTTTCAAGCGTTCGTCTTTTACCTTGAGATCGAGCTGGAAGACGCTTCATTCGTGACGATTCGGCGTGGCGTCGAGGAAGCCACGAAGATCAGCTTCAAGCGCCACGAGGCGAGGCATCAAGACTTGTCGATGTTGCCGCTGGGAGAGTGGGATCATCAGGACATGCCATTCGACCGGGCGCGAGATCTGCTGGACGGATTGCTCGACTGGCGTGCGCTCAAGCCATGGATTTTTCGCAAAGGCTTGGGCTATCTGCTGCGTTCGCAGGAAGATTTCCGCGACGTGTTTCATCTGCGCAAATTCGCGGCCGGCCATTCGGACTGGAAGCCCTTTCTCGCCCATGTTCTCGGCTTTGACGCGCAACGGGTGGCTCGTCACTATGAGAAGGAAAAACAACTCGATAAAAAGCAGTCCACCGCACAAACCATCAAGAACGAGCTGGGCGGATCCATTGAGGACATCAGCAAAATTGAAGGCATCCTGTTGCTCAAGCAGAAGGAGGCCGAAAAAAAGCAGATGCTACTTGATGCCTTTGACTTCCGAGCGCAGGACAAAGACCGCACCAAGCAGTTAGTCGATGACATCGACGAACGCATTGCGGCCCTTAATGCCGAGCGTTATTCGCTCAATCAGAACAGGAAGAAGATCCTCGCCTCACTGGAGGAGGACCAGATTCTCTTCAATCCCGACGAGGCCCAGCGTTTTTTCAAGGAAGCGGGCGTCCTCTTCATGGGGCAGATCAAGAAGGACTTCCAGCAGTTGATCGCATTCAACCGAGCGATTACGGATGAGCGCCGTGGTTATCTGCAGGAAGACCGCGCGGAGGTCGAAGCCGAACTCAAGAGCATCAATGCCGAACTGAATGCGCTGGGCAAGAAACGTTCGGACATGCTGTCATTCCTGAGCGGTACCGACATCTTCGGCAAGTACAAGCAAGTTTCGGACGAGATAGTGACCCTGCGCGCTGACATCACTTCGCTGGAACGTCAGCGCGGCTTCCTGCATCGCCTGCAGGAACTGCGCACCGAAATTCGGGCGTTGACCGAAGAACGCGGTCATTTGCAGACCGAAATCGAAGGGGACGTGGAGAAGCAGAACTCGGATCAGGGCAGTTTATTCTCGGCGATCCGTCTGTTCTTCAGCGAGATCGTAGAAGACGTGATTGACCGAAAAGCGCTGCTGAGTGTATCGCCGAACAAAGAGGGGCATCTGGACTTCAAGGCAGAAATTCTCGACGAGTCTGGCAATGCGACTAGTGCCGACCTAGGGCATACGTATCGCAAGTTGCTGTGCATCGCCTTCGACTTGGCCGTGCTTCGCGCGCATCTGGACGACAAGTTCCCGCGCTTCGTCTATCACGACGGTGTGTTCGAATCCCTAGATGATCGCAAGAAAGAAAACCTGCTGACAGTCATTCGCCGGTACGCCGAGCTAGGTTTGCAACCGATCATCACACTGATCGATTCTGACTTGCCGGCGCGGACCAATGCGGATGAGCCAGTGTTTGCTGCGGGCGAAGTTGTTGTGACGTTGCACGATGAGGGCGAGCACGGTCGACTATTCAAGATGAGAGCATGGTAATAATGGAGTGGCGCTTAACAACCGGTTGCAGTGGCGGTCCGCTGCGTGACCCGCCGCTGAATTAGCACGTTCGGTTGCATTAGAGTCCACCAAGCTAATTGGCGAGAAGGGTGTCCCTCTTGCATTACAAACCTCCACTGGCGAGTGGGTTCATTTTCCAGACGCGCTTTCCGGTGGCTCTGTAGTCGCTACCATCGTCAGAGCATGGCTAGCGCGCCTATAATCATACACATGAGAAGAAAAAGGGGTCAGGTCTTGTCTTTTGCTGCAATTTTCGCCAACTTTTTTTCATGTCCAGACCCTTACGAATCGAATAACCCAACGCCGACCGCCACCGCAACCATTGGCGCAGATCGCTCGGGAGCATGAACGGAATGAGGCGATCTTCCGAGCCTATGCCAGTGGGGGTTACTGTTTGCAGGAGATCGGGGACCACTTTGGGTTGCACTACTCCCGGGTCAGTCGGATTGTGAAGCAGCAACGGCTGGCAAAAGACGAGACTTGACCCCGCCCCGTTATGCCGCTTGACCGCCATCGCCGGAACAGGACCCTGAATGTCCAATAAGGAAGCCACGGCCCGTATCAAGATCAACACGCTGCTCGAAGCCGCTGGCTGGCGTTTCTTTCAGGAAGGCGACGCGCCCGCGAACATTCGCCTCGAACCCAGCGTCACGATCAAGTCCACCGACCTGGACGCGCTCGGCGATAACTTCGAAAAGAGTACAAAAGGCTTCGTCGACTTTCTCTTGCTCGACGCCAAGGGCTTCCCGCTCCTCGTCCTCGAAGCCAAAGCCGAGGACAAAAATCCACTCATCGGCAAAGAGCAGGCGCGTAAATACGCCAAGTCCCAGAACTGCCGTTTCGTTATTCTTTCCAACGGCAACCTGCACTACTTCTGGGATCTTGAACGGGGCAACCCCTACGTCATCACCTCGTTTCCAACTCCAGACTCGGTCACTGGCTACCAGAAGGTCACGCCTAATCCGCAGCGACTGATCGAGGAGCAGGTCGGCGACGACTACATCGTTCGCACCCAGCGCCCGAACTACCCATCGGAGGCTGCCTGGCAAAACGAAGCGGAGCGCCCCGGCTACATCCAGGCCAACAAGCTGCGCTTTCTGCGGCCCTATCAGCTCAAGGCCATCCACCGCCTACAGGCCGCAGTCAGCGACGGCAAGGACCGCTTCCTGTTCGAGATGGCCACCGGCACCGGGAAAACCCTGACTGCCGCCGCTGTCATCAAGATCTTTCTCCGTTCCGGGAATGTCCGCCGCGTCCTCTTCCTGGTGGATCGCCTTGAACTGGAAGATCAGGCCAAGAAGTCCTTCGCCGCAGTGCTGTCCGCCGACTTTCAAACGGTGATTTACAAGGAGAACCGGGACGACTGGCGACGCGCGGAGATTGTCGTCACTACCGTGCAATCCCTGCTCTTCAACAATAAGTACCAAAAGCTCTTCTCACCGACCGACTTCGATCTCGTCATCTCTGACGAAGCGCATCGCTCTATCGGTGGCAATGCCCGCGCCGTGTTCGACTACTTCATTGGCTACAAGCTGGGCCTCACCGCCACGCCGCGCGATTACCTGCGCCGATTCGACAGCGCAAAGCCCGGCGCCCGTGACCCGCGCGAGGCCGAGCGCCGCCTGCTGCTCGACACCTACCGCACCTTTGGCTGCGAGAACAGCCAGCCGACCTTCCGCTACTCCTTGCTTGATGGCGTGAAGGACGGCTATCTGGTCAACCCCATCGTGGTGGATGCCCGCACCGAGATCACCACCACGCTGCTTTCCGAAGAGGGCTTTGTCGTCTCGTTCACCGACGACGCCGGCGATGATCAGCAGCAGGCCTTCAAGCAACGCGAGTTTGAAAGGCGTTTCTTTGCGGAGGCCACCAACCAGCTCTTGTGCAAGACGTTTCTGGAGAACGCCCTGCGCGATCCGGTCAGCGGCGAAATCGGCAAGTCGATCATCTTCGCCGTCAGCCAGAACCACGCCGCCAAGCTGGCGCAGATTCTCAATCAGATGGCCGACCGCATGTTCCCGACCAAGTACCAGTCCGACTTCGCCGTGCAGGTCACCTCCCAGATACCCGACGCCCAGCAGTTCACCATCAACTTCAGCAACAACAACCTGCTCGGGTCGGGCAACTTCATCCCGGCCTACAAGACCAGCAAAGCGCGTATCTGCGTGACGGTCGGCATGATGACTACCGGCTACGACTGCACCGACATTCTCAACCTCGGCCTTTTCCGCCCGATCTTTTCGCCCACCGACTTCATCCAGATCAAGGGACGCGGCACGCGCAAACATGACTTTCGCGAGGTGCTGTTCGACGATACCCTCAAGGAAAGCGTTCAAAAGCCCATCAAAACCGCCTTCAAGCTCTTCGACTTCTTCGCCTCGTGCGAGTACTTCGAGACGGAGTTCAAGTACGACGAGGTGCTCAAGCTTCCCAAGCCGCCCGGCGGCAAGCGCGAAGGCCCCAACCCGCCGCCACCGCCCGGGGCCACCTACGAGCACCTCGGCGCCGACATCCTGGCTTCGATGCGTGTCGAGGAGATCACCGCCCAGGGCATGAGAATCGACCGCATGTTCTTCGAGAGGTTTGAAGACGTGATCCGCGCCAATGATACGGTCGCCGCCGCCGTCGAAGCCGGCCAGTGGGACCGCGTGATCGACTACGTGAACCGCGAAGTCTTCGACAAGCCCGAGGAGTACTACACCCTCGACAAACTGCGCGAAGCCGCCGCCGTCGACCGTCGCCTGACCCTGCGCGAGATCCTGGAAAAGGTCTTCGGCCTCATCCCGCGCTTCAAGTCCAAGGATGAGTTGCTGGAAGAGGAGTTCGCCAAGTTCATCGCCGACCGCGTGCCCGAACCGCCCTCAACCATCCCGGCGATCAAGACTTACTTCAAGGCTTACGTCACCAGCAACCGGGTGCGCGACATCATCGAGAGCAAGCAATTCACCGATCTGGCGACCAACCCGTTCTTCACCAGCCATGATTTCAGAGCCGTGCCCCAGCCGTACCGCACGCTCGTCCCTGAATACATCAAGGATTACGTCTCCTTGAATCAGTTCGCCGCCTGAAGGGATCCCATGCTCGACACCGATACCAAACGCCGCATCGACACCGCCCGCGACATCCTCGTCGGCAAAGTCCCCGACCCGAAATCCCAGGTCGAGCAGATCACCATCGCGCTCATCTACAAGTTCATGGACGACATGGATGCCGAATCCGAGGAACTCGGCGGCAAGCGCAAGTTCTTCACCGGCGACTATGCCCGCTACGGCTGGGCCAAGCTCATGGCCCCCTCCCTTGGCGGCCACGAAATGCTCGGCCTCTACGGCGAGGGCATTGCCAAAATGCCCGAAAACCCCGGTATCCCGCCGCTGTTCCGCGACATCTTCAAAAACGCTTATCTCCCCTACCGCGACCCCGAGACGCTTAAAAGCTTCCTCAAGATCATTGACGAATTTTCATACGATCACAGCGAGCGCCTCGGTGACGCTTTCGAGTATCTCCTCAGCGTCCTCGGTTCGCAGGGCGATGCCGGGCAGTTCCGCACCCCGCGCCATATCATTGATTTCATGGTCGAGGTTATCGCCCCGCAGAAGAGCGAGACCATCCTCGACCCCGCCTGCGGCACCGCCGGTTTCCTCATCTCCGCCTACAAGCACATCCTCCGCGCCAACACATCATTCCCCTCGCCCTCTGGGAGAGGGGCTGGGGGTGAGGGAGCAGCGTCACGCCCCGGCGACCTGCTCACCCCCGACGAAAAGGGCCGCCTCGCCAAAAACTTCAAGGGCTACGACATCTCGCCCGACATGGTGCGCCTCTCGCTGGTGAACCTGTACCTGCACGGCTTCAGCGATCCGCACATCTTCGAATACGACACCCTCACCTCCGAGGAGCGCTGGAACGAATTCGCCGACGTCATCCTCGCCAACCCGCCCTTCATGTCCCCCAAAGGCGGCATCAAGCCCCACAAGCGCTTCTCCATCCAGGCCAAGCGCAGCGAAGTCCTCTTCGTAGACTACATGGCCGAGCACCTCACGCCCACCGGCCGCGCCGGCATCATTGTCCCCGAGGGCATCATCTTCCAGAGCCAGACCGCCTACAAAGACATGCGGAAAATGCTCGTCGAAAACTCCCTCGTCGCCGTCGTTTCCCTCCCGGCGGGCTGTTTTAATCCCTACTCCGGGGTTAAGACCAGCATCCTGATCCTCGACAAATCCCTTGCCCGGCAGAGCGACACCATCGCCTTCTTCAAAGTGGAGAACGACGGCTTCGGCCTCGGCGCCCAGCGCCGCGCCATTGAGAAGAACGACCTCCCGCAAGTCCAGGCCGAACTCGCCGCCTACCTCCAAGCGTTGCGCGCCAAAGCGCCCACGGACACGCTCGCCCTCACCACCGGCCTCATCGTCCCCAAGGAAAAGATCGCCACCAATGGCGACTACAACCTCAGTGGCGAGCGTTATAGGGAGGGAGCGGCAAGCAATGCGACTTTCCCAAAGGTTCGGCTCGGTGATGCCTGCGAGCGAATAATGGACGGAACGCACTTTTCTCCCAAGAGCACAGAACAAGGCGAATTCCGCTACATCACCGCGAAGAATATCAAGGAATGGGGACTCGCTCTCGATGACGTGACTTACCTCACGAAGGCTGACCACGATGAGATCTACCGGCGGTGCCCGGTCAAGAAGGGCGACGTTCTCTACATTAAAGACGGAGCTACAACCGGCGTCGCCACCATCAATCCACTTGATGAAGAGTTCTCGCTTCTGTCGAGCGTCGCAGTCCTTCGCGGGAAAGTCGGAGTTTTGGACAACCGATTCTTGGTCTCCTACCTTAATTCACCCATTGGCAAACAGCACATGCTCGGAATGATGTCAGGCGTTGCAATTAGCAGACTGACTCTCACGAAGCTGAACGACGCTGAAATCCCCCTGCCGCCGCTGGACGTGCAGAAGGAGATCGCGGCGGAGATCGAGGGCTACCAGAAAGTCATCAACGGTGCCCGCGCTGTCCTCGACCACTACCGCCCCCACATCCCCATCCACCCCGACTGGCCGATGGTGGAGTTGGGCGACAAACTTTCGTTTGTGTCGAGTGGAGCAACGCCCAAGGGCGGTAGAGAGACCTACTTGGAGAAAGGGGTGCTGTTCATCCGCAGCCAAAACATTCTTTGTGGTTCCCACGATTTCAGCGACGCGGCATTCATATCGCAGGAGACGCACGAGGAGATGTCGCGGAGCCAAGTGAAGTATGGCGACGTGTTCCTGAACATCACTGGTGCTTCAATCGGGCGCAGCGCTTGGATGGACATGGACGTTCCTGCCAACGTCAACCAGCACGTTGCGATTCTTCGAGTAGGACCTGAACTCAACCGCGTCTTCCTCTCGCTCTTTCTAAATTCGGATACTGGTCAAAACCAGATTCTATCTTTCCAAGCGGGTGGAACTCGTGAAGCGCTCAACTACACCCAAATCAAGCAACTCAAAATCCCCCTCCCACCCCTCGCCACGCAGCAAGCCATCGTGGCCGAGATCGAAGCCGAGCAAGCGCTGGTCGCCGCAAACCGCGAACTGATCGCCCGCTTCGAGCAGAAGATTCAAGCCACCCTCGCCCGCATCTGGGGCGAAAATACCGCTGAATCTTTCGGAGAAAACGCATGATCCGGCAACTGGAAGTCAAAGGCCTGCGCGCCTTGCGCTATGTTTCGGTCGATTTCGAGCCATTTCTGGTGATGGTGGGGCCGAATGCCTGCGGCAAAAGCACGCTGTTCGATGCCTTGTTGCTGGTGCGTGACGTTCTGGCCAGCGGACTGGATGCTGCGGTATTTGGCAATACCCGCATGAACATCGCGCCACGCGCGGTTGATCCGCTGGACTTGACCTGGCTGCGCCAGGGCGGCGGCGTGGAAATCGCCGTGACCTTGGAATTGCCCGCCGCGATTGTCGAGAAATTGGGGCAGCGTTACCGCTACGCGCGTTACGAGTTGGGCATCCATACCGATGACCGCCTGGGTTTCGACCATGAAACGCTGTGGCTGTGCAACGAGATCAAGCCGTGCGAATCGCATCAACCAACGTTGTTCCCGTGTCCGGAAATGGCGCCTGAACATATCGTTTTGCCCCAGAACAAAAAGAGTCCACCGGGCTGGCGCAAGGTGGTCAGCAAAGTGGTTGAAAGTGGCAACGACTATTTCCGTTCTGAAATGTCGGAGTGGAACAACCTGTTTCGCCTTGGCCCAGCCAAAAGCGCACTCGCCAACCTGCCCGAAGATGAACAGAAGTTTCCCGCCGCAACCTGGGCGAAGCGCGTATTGATGGAAGGCGTTCATCGCTTGATGCTCAATGCGGAAAAAATGCGCATGCCTTCTCCCGCCGGCTCCCCTTCCGATTTTTTGCCGGACGGCTCGAACCTGCCATGGGTGGTCCATGCGCTTGAAAATAAAAGCGGGTCACAAGCCAAAGAAGACTGGGTGGCGCATCTGGCAACCACACTGGACGATCTGGAGGATGTTCAGACTTGTGAAAAGCCTGAAGACCGTGCCCGTTATATCCAAGTGAAATACAGGAGCGGCTTGATCGCCCCTTCATGGGTGCTTTCTGACGGCACGCTGCGCTTGCTGGCCCTGACATTGCTGGCCTATGCGCCGACATCCCCGAACGTGGTGCTGATTGAAGAACCCGAAAATGGTATCCATCCGAAGGCGATGGAAACCGTCATGCAGTCGCTTTCGTCTGTGTATGACGCACAGGTCTTGTGCGCCACGCATTCTCCGGTAGTGCTCAGCCTGCTGGAATCAAGGCAGATTCTCTGTTTTGGCAAAACGGATGAAGGCGCGGTTGATATTGTTCGCGGCAATGAACATCCACGTTTGCGCGAATGGCAATCGGCACTGAATCTGGGTGAGCTGTTTGCAACGGGAGTGCTGGGATGAGGGATTGCCTGTTTCTCGTGGCGGACAAGAATATGGAGGGAATGCTCAAGGGCTTTTTCTCGCGTGATGCCTTTCATAGCGTCATGGGTTGCGGGCATTTTGACTTCGACTGGCGTCAGGATTTGCGAGTTGCCCACGGACAGAATGACCCTGGGCTATACACCCGAGCCAATGAATTTTTGCAGCCTTATGCTCGCACGCACCGTCACGCGGTCGTCATTGTCGATGCCGAATGGAGCGGTTCACCGGGTAAGGACGCGATATTGCAACGCTTGAATGAACACCTGGCAAACGCCGGTTGGCCAGACGATAGCGGGTGCGGGATAGTTATCGCCCCGGAACTGGAAAACTGGGTATGGCAGGATAGTCCTCATGTCTGTTCGGCCTTGGGTTTTGACGGGGCATTCGTTGAGCTTCGCACGACTCTAGAAATTCAAGGTTTCTGGCAACCAAACGAGGCAAAACCGGCTCGCCCCAAAGAGGCTGTCGAATGGGCGCTTCGTCGGTCCAAAAAGGGGAGGTCGTCCGCGATCTATCAGCAATTCGCGACACGGGTCACGGCGCGAGGCTGTACTGACCAGGCTTTTTACACGTTGCGAAACGCGCTGCTTCGATGGTTTCCGCCTGCTGAGTGAGTGACAAGTATCCCGCGAAATTTAGCAAGCTGTCGTCACCGAGATCGAAGCCGAGCAAGCGCTGGTCAACGCCAACCGCGCGCTAATCGAACCGAACGCATGGAGAAGAATATCCGGGCCACACTCACCTGCGTTTGGGGCGAGGAAAAGGCCGATACAATGGAGACCAAGTTGTGAGTGAATTCAAATCGAGCAATCCCGATGCGAATTTTTCGCACGGTGCGGAATGGGTGCGGGCAGACTTCCACCTGCATACAAAAGCTGACCAAGAATTCAGCTACAAGGGCGATCCCAATTACTACAACAGCAATTACGTCGAAGCTTTGCAGAAGGCTGGAATTCGCCTTGGCGTCATCACCAACCACAACAAGTTTGATCATGACGAATTCAAAGATCTTCGTTCAACCGCTAAGAAACAGGGGATCAACCTCTTGCCGGGGGTGGAGCTTTCTGTCAACGATGGGGCCAATGGAATCCACACCCTGATCGTGTTTTCGGATCAATGGCTGGCTAATGGCGAGAACCACATTAACCGGTGAGGATGCCTTCCGCCGCAGAAAAGAGATTTACCAGTTATGGAAGAGTTTGAATTGAGAAGCCAAATCCTCCTGGGCGAGGACAGCACCCGGCAATTCAAGCGTGAACCTTCCGTCGGCGCGAAGATGGCAGGGGAAATTGTCGCTTTCGTTAATAGTAGCGGGGGGCGTATTTTCGTCGGAGTCGAGAAGGGAGGCGACATTCACGGAATGAGCGGCGCCGAGGCCGAGAAGGTCGGCGAGGACATGGCCAAGATTGCGTGGGATTCCGTGCGTCCCCCGTTTTCCATCCTTACCAAAGCCGTAGCCACCAGCGATGGAATTGTGGTCGTGGTCGAAATTCCCAATGGCGCATCCAAGCCCTACTGCGACAACAAGGGGGTTTACTGGGTGAAAAACGGGCCGGACAAACGGCGAGTGCAGAGTCCGGAGGAACTCGCGCACCTGTTCCAGCTTGGAGAGAAGCTCTACGCCGAAAACCAGCCGGTCGCCGTTTCGACCCTCGAGGACTTCGACCGCGACCGCTTCACTCGCTTCTACGAGGCCAAATATTCCGAATCCGCGCCGGATCCAAGCATCGACAGCGGCGCCTACCTGAGGACTCTCGAAAATCTCGAACTCATCGTGGGAAACCGCGTCACTGTCGCCGGCCTGCTGCTCTTCGGAAAGCGTTTGCCAGTATTGCTGCCGGAAATGAAGGTTGATGCGGTATGGCTCAAAGGATCCGAGAGATCATCGGACGAGTGGTGGGACCAGCGCATCATCACTGGAACGCTCCCTGAGCAATATGATGGCGGAATGAGCTTCTTGAAACGCTGGAACTCCCGTGTCCAAGGCGAAGGTTCTTTCAATCAGGCAGGCCGCCCAGAAGTCCCCGAGACCGTGTTCGAGGAGCTTCTGATCAATGCGCTGATCCATCGGGATTACTTCATCAAGGATTCGATCAAAGTGTTCATCTTCGATGATCGTATCGAGATACGCAGTCCCGGCAAATTGCCAAATAGCCTTACCGTGGAACAGATTCGCCGCGGACTTCGACGGAGCCGGAATGTGCTGCTGGCCTCTTTTGCACCCGATTTACTGAACTACCGTGGAATTGGCAGCGGTGTGTTGCGCGCCTTAAAAAGTTGGCCGGCCATCTCTTGGTTCAACGATACGGATGGAGAGGAGGTCGTGGCGACGATTCATCTGACCCAGCCATCGACATGAGGACTGGAATCTGAACCATGGAAGGGTAGTCTTCCTGACGTGGATATGGATATAAAAACCCCTGACCAAGCAAGCACCGGTTTTCAAAACTCGACCGTGTTCAGATCGTCGGGCCGGGGCGAACCGTCCGGAATACCCATCTCGTCCAGCGTGGCGCGGATCGCGGCCAGCACGCCACGCATTTGCTCCTCGAACAACTGGCCGATGCAGCCGATGCGGAAGCTGTCCACCTCGGTCAGCTTGCCGGGATAAATGATGAAACCGCGCCGTTTGATCGACTGGTAAAAAACCTTGAAATCAAAATTGGGATGATCCGGCGCGTGGAAGGTAACGATGATCGGCGACAGCCAGCGATCTTCCAACAGGGTGTGAAAACCCATCGCCCGCATACCCTCGACCAGCACGGTTTTGTTTTGGGTGTAGCGTGCCAGCCGGCCGGCAACGCCACCCTCGGCCGCGTGCTGCTCCAGAGCGCTGGCGAAGGCTGCCACCACATGGGTCGGCGGGGTGAACCGCCACTGGCCGGTGCGTTCCAGGTACAGCCATTGATCGTATAAATCCAGGCTCAGAGAATGAGCGTTACCGGCGCAGTGTTCCAGCGCATCCCGCCGCAGGAGGGCGAAGCCGAAGCCGGGCACGCCCTCGAAGCATTTGTTGGCCGACGACACCAGCCCATCGAAGGGTAGTTCGCGCGCATCCACCGGCAGCGCGCCGAACGAACTCATCGCGTCCACGAACAGCCGGCGTTTTTGTCGGCGGGTGACTTCGGCGATGGCTTCCAACGGATTGAGGATGCCGGAGGAGGTTTCGCAGTGGACCACCGCGACGTGGGTGATGTCCGGATCGACCGCCAGCATCGTCTCGACCCGCTCGGGCGGCGGCGGCAGGTAGTCGCCCATGTCCAGCGACACAAACTCGCGGCCCAGGTATTTGAGAATGCGGGCCATGCGCTGGCCGTAGGCGCCGTTCATCAGCACCAGCGCCTTGCCGTCCCACGGCAGCAGGGTCGCCAGGGCCGCTTCCACGGCATAGGTCCCGCTGCCCTGCAAGGGTACGCAGACGTGGGTGTCTTCGGCGTGGGCCACCGCCAGCAGCCGGCGACAAATCCCGGCGGTCATTTCGTTGAAATCGCTGTCCCAGGAACCCCAATCGCGCAACATCGCGGTTTTGGTCGCCATCGACGTGGTCAGCGGACCGGGTGTCAACAGATAGGGTTCGCGGGGTTCGTTCATGGTGGGCGGTGCTCGACGACGTTATCCGGCTTCAAGAACCCGCATCATCCCACCGGTCTGTTATGGTTTGATGAAAACCGGAAACGGGCGCCCACGCACGCTTGGAGGGCTGGATAGCCTGGAAATTCGATGCAAGCCGCTCTGCCTCTTCATTAAAATGTCATCAGCAATATGCTAGGCTCATCTCAAAATAACCCCCCAAAATCCTGTTGGTTTTCAGAGGAATGATTCCCCATGTACTTGTCAAGAGATTTATTTAATACAAAATTTGCACAGAAGACATGGCGAGGTATGTTGCTTGGCTTGCTTATAATAGTCTTTTATATTGGCGCACTAAAGAGCGCTATATCCGCGGAAATTGATCTGGACAAGAAGGATATGAATATTCTTATAGGATCGGTAATGCCATTAACCAATGATAGTGTTTACTATGATCTTAATAACTATAGTATCAGCATGAAAAAAGGTATTAAAACCGCGCTAGAAAGCCAAATTATTAAGGATCGTAAAAAGATAGAGTTTGAGGTAATCAATGATTCCAATGATCCGATCACCACCGTTCAGGCTGCCAGGGAACTGATGGACAAGGGCGTTTTTCTCATGTTGGGCAACGTCGGATCGATCTCGACCCTCAAGTTAGTTAAGGTTCTGGAGGCTAATCAGATACCTGCCATGGGCTTCTACACAATGGGCGATATCAATGCTGAAAATATGTTAAGCTATCGTCCAAATACTGCCCAGGAAGTAACCGCGATTATCGATAATTTTGTGGTGAAAAATGGCGCCAATGCAACCCAAGTTTGTATTTTTGCTCAGAATGATGTCTTTGGCATGGCGGGTGTTAATGGCCTCAAGGCAGCTCTGGAAAAACTTCCGGATACACAGAGCATAATTAATAAGTTAGATCACACTCTCGATATGATGATGGGTGGAATTAACCCGGCTCTCAATAGCATTGGACCCGTTGGATTTTATCAGTATGAAACTGTATTCATTAGAGAGGGTTATCTATCCTTGAAAAATTGGGAGCGGGAAAGTGGAAATCAATGCAAGCTCGTTATCCTGTTGGCCATGCCAAAAGTTGCTGCTGATTTCATCGCTTATACGCACTACAAGAACGAACCCTGGTCCTTTGGCGCGGTGTCCGTCACAGCCGCCGGTCATGCGCTCAATGGCTATCTAAAATCCTACGGAATTGAAAAAAACATAGTTATTAGCCAAGTAGTCCCAGCGTTGAACTCATCCCTCCCGATTGTAGTGGATGCTAGAAATGCTCTGGGAAGTGATTTGAATCCTATAAGCTTGGAAGGTTATATTGTGGGGCGCATGTTCCTAATCATCCTGAATTCAATGGAAGATCCCGTGACGCGAGCTAATTTTATTAAGACAGCCCGACAAAGCCCATTTGATATGGGAGGGTTGAGGATTGACTTCACGAAGGGAAATTCAGGCTCAACCCTGGTTTTCCTGAATCAGGTAAATATGGGCTCATACAGCCTAGCCCAGCAATAGGTTCTTGGGGTCGCTGGCAATCAAATCTCCGCTCCACCAACCATATCGTTCCGGCGATGCTTAGAAGCTGTCGAAAAACTTCTCATTGATTTTTCAGAAAAATTTTTCGCCGATTCCGTCTCCAACCGGCTGGATAGGCCAAAATCGGTTGGAAGCCCAAATCGACAATCATATAGATCAAGGAGTTAGTTTTTATACAGTCTCTTACGTCCGCCTCACCCGGTACAACTCCCGCGTCTTCAACGCCCGCCCGCGCAACTGCTCGGCCAGCGCGGCGCGGGTCAAACGCTTAACCTCCCGCAGCACGGCTGGATCGGCCAGCATCCCGTCGCGCAGCGCCAACAGACCTCGGCCGGAAATCGGCACCCCGATCCCGGACTGGTCGGCGGCCAGCGGTCCCCGATCCAGTACGTAGCAATACTGTTCCTCGGCGACAATCGGCGCGCCGCTCACCGCCTCGCAATCGAGGGTCAGGCCATAACCCAACTCATCCAGCAGCCGCTTTTCGAACCGCCGCAGCGGTGGTTCCTCGCCGGGGGCCGCGGCCAGTTCCGCCAGCAGGGTTTCATAGGCGGCAAACAGGCCGGGATGCGGAACCAGGCGCGGCAGCAACCGCAGCAGCAGTTCGTTGACATACAGTCCGGCCAGCACCCGATTCGGCGGCAAGGGGATGGGACGGCCCGCATCCTCGGCTGCGGTCAGCGTCGCCAACTCGCTTTCGCCGGTCCAGGATAGCAACAACGGCGCGAACGGTTGCAGCAGACCCTTCAACCGCGACCGGGGCGCCACCGCGCCGCGCGCCACCAGGCCCAGCCGGCCGTGATCCCGGCCTAAGACTTCCAGCAGCAAGCTGGTATCGCGGTAGGGACGGCGATGGAGGATAAACGCGGGTTGCAACAGCACTCGCATGATGCGATGGCCTCGCGTGGCCAGCGTGGCTCAGGACGAAGCCGGATCGGCGTAACCCAGGCTCCGCAGCGCCCGTTCGTCGTCGGACCAGCCTTCGCGCACCTTGACCCAGGTCTCCAGAAACACCGGGCGGTCCAGCAGGCGCTCCAGATCCTGGCGGGCCTGGCGACCGACTTCACGTAGCGTTGCACCCTTCTCACCGATGACGATGCCTTTCTGGCTGGCGCGCTCGACCCAGACCACGGCGTGAATCCACGTCAGCCGCTCCTCCTCGGCGAAGCGCTCGATCTCCACCGTCAGGGCATACGGCAGTTCCTCGCGCAGCAACCGGGTCAGCTTTTCGCGGATCAGTTCGGCGGCCAGAAAGCGCTCGCTGGCGGTGGTGATCTGGTCCGCCGGGAACAGGAAATCGCCGACCGGCAGCAGGCGCGCGATGGCGCGCTCCAGCGCCGCCACGTTATCGCCCTTGAGCGCGGACAGCGGCGCGATCTCGACGAACTCGCGCTGGCCCGCCATGTCCCGCAGGAACGGCAGCAGGCGCGCCTTGTCGGCGATTCGGTCCACCTTGTTGACCGCCAGCACCACCGGCCCCGGAAAATCGGCCAGTCGTTGCAGCACATCTCTATCCTCATCGGTCCAGCGCAGAGCCTCGATCAGGAACACCACCACATCCACATAGCCCAGCACGCTGGCCGCCGCCCGGTTCAGATAACGATTCATCGCCCGCCG
Organism: Candidatus Contendibacter sp.; assembly: GCA_049290615.1. Classification (GTDB taxonomy): domain Bacteria; phylum Pseudomonadota; class Gammaproteobacteria; order Competibacterales; family Competibacteraceae; genus Contendibacter. Next base: position 15,962 of record JBATNZ010000110.1, on the reverse strand, counting down.
GCCCTGGCGGTGCAGGCCGGGCGTGTCCACATACACGATCTGGGCTTCCGGCAGGGTCTGGATGCCGAGAATGACATGGCGGGTGGTCTGCGGCTTGGGGGCGGTAATACTGATCTTCTGGCCGATCAGCCGGTTCAGCAGGGTGGACTTGCCAACGTTGGGCCGGCCCAGCAGGGCCGCGTAGCCAGCGTGGGTGGAAACGGTCACGGAATCAGTTGCTCCAGTATTTGACGGGCGGCGTCCTGTTCAGCCTTGCGTCGGTTGCTTCCCACCGCGACCGCGCGGCGGTCGGCAACCGCGCATTCCACCGTGAAACTTTGAGCGTGCGGCTCGCCGCGGATTTCCAGCACACTATAGATCGGCAGGGGCTGCTGGCGGGCTTGCAGATACTCCTGCAGGCGGGTTTTGGGATCCTTCGACTCGTCGGCGCTGGCCAGCCCCTCCAGGCAATCCCGATACAGGTTCAAAATCAGCGCGCGACAGGCGGCTAGCCCGCCGTCCAGGTAGGCCGCCGCGAAAATCGCCTCCAACGCATCGGCCAGAATGGACTCGCGCTGGGGGCCGCCGCTGCGGAGTTCGCCCTGCCCCAGCCGCAAGCCCTCGCCCAGCTTCAGGCCGCGGGCCAGTTCCGCCAGCGTCTCGCCTTTCACCAAATTGGCCCGCAGCCGGCTCAGTTCGCCTTCGCTAGCCTGGGGATAGCGCTGGAACAGGCATTCGGCTATCACCAGGTTCAGCAAGGCATCGCCCAAAAATTCCAGGCGTTCGTTGTTGCGCGACGAGGCGCTGCGGTGGGTGAGCGCTTCTTCCAGCAGCCCAGGCTGCTGGAAGACATAACCCAGGGCGGCGCATAGCCACGCGGCTGACGAATTCACTGAAGGGGAACGACTTCGTTGACCTTGAGTACGACAAACAGACCTTTAACCAGCTCCCGCTCGTCGTTGTAGACCAGATCAAGTACCTTCCCGCTGCGTTCATTGCGAATTTTTAAATCCTGGGCCTTGATGGTGTCCACATAGCCGGTATCAAACCGCTTCTGAAGGGCTTTCCAGATCTGCTCCTTTTCCATCTGCGCCACCGGCTCCTTGCGGACGCTCTCGACGGTGGACTTGATCGAGTAATACTGGATATACATCGGCACGACCTGCATCGCGATCAAAAACATGATCCCGATCACAATGAGCAGCAGCAGCGTCGCGATCAAGGTGATGCCGCGTTGCCGTCCGTTCGCTTGCCGTTTCATCAGCGTGAATACTCGCATCTTCATATCCCCCTTTGCCTACTTAATACCATCGCCAATCCGACCGCATTGACCATTAAAGGTAATGCAATCCCAATTCATCCAGATGAAAAACGCCCGGCCGATCAGGTTTTCCTCGGGTAGCGGCCCCCACACCCGACTGTCGCTGCTGTTATCACGATTGTCGCCCATCATGAAATAATGTCCCGGCGGCACCTGATATTCCCAGCCGACCGTGCCATCCGGCTCGCGGCGCGGCTGGAGACCGGGCCAGAATCCAACCAGGCCCCAGCGACCGTCGGCCAGTGTCTGAAGCCGATGGCTGGTTTCGTCCAACCGCTCTTCGAACTGCTGGTAACCCGGCATGGCGGAATTGCTGGGCAGTGGCGTCAGCGGCGCTGGCTGGCCATTGATCGAAATCTGCTTGCCGCGATAGGTCAGCCGATCCCCGGGCAAACCTACTACTCGCTTGATATAGGCCACCGCTGGATCGGGTGGATAGCGGAACACCACCACATCGCCGCGTTGCGGCAAGCCGCCAGAGATTATCTTGGTGTTGAGCACCGGTAACCGCAAGCCATAGGTGAATTTGTTGACCAGGATGAAGTCGCCCTTCAACAGGGTCGGCACCATGGATTCCGAAGGAATCCGGAACGGCTCGACGACGCACGAGCGCAGCACCAGCACCGCCAGAATCACTGGAAAAAATGACTTCGACAGATCCACGTACCACGGCAGCTTGATCGCGACCGGCCGCGATACGTCCGTCTCCCCCACGGCCGGCGCGCGGCGCGGCGCCAACACCAGGGCGTCCAGCAGCCAGATGCCGCCGGTCAAGCCGGTCAGCACCACGAGAACGGCGGCAAAATCAATATTCATGGCTATGACGATCCAACGGCGAAACCTCGCCTCTCATGAGTTTTTACCGACCTGCAACACCGCCAGGAAAGCTTCTTGCGGGATTTCCACCTTGCCTACCTGCTTCATCCGCTTCTTGCCGGCCTTCTGCTTCTCCAACAGCTTGCGCTTGCGAGTCACGTCGCCGCCGTAGCATTTGGCCAGCACGTTCTTGCGCAGCGCCTTGACGGTGGTGCGGGCGATGATCTGGCTGCCGATGGCCGCCTGGATGGCGACCTCGAACATCTGCGGATGAATCAGTTTCTTGAGTTTGACCGCCACCTCGTGGCCCCGGCGCTGGGACTGTTCGCGATGGATGATCACCGACAGCGCGTCCACCCGCTCGCCGTTGATCAGCACGTCCAGTTTGACCAGCGGCGCGGCTTGGAACCGGTCGAGGCTGTACTCGAACGAGGCGAAACCACGGCTGACCGATTTCAGCCGGTCGAAGAAATCCATCACCACCTCGCTCAGCGGCAACTCAAAGCTCAGTTGGACCTGGCCGCCGGCGTAGTGCAGGCTGCGCTGCGCGCCGCGCTTTTCGATGCACAGGGTAATGATCGCGCCCAGATAATCCTGCGGCGTCAAAATGTGCGCGACGATGATCGGCTCGCGAATCTCGGCGATCTCGTTGGCCGGCGGCAGCTTGGCCGGATTGTCGATCTTCAGGATTTCGTTCTGGGTGGTGAGCACCTCGTAGACCACGGTCGGCGCGGTGGTCACCAGATCGAGATTGTATTCCCGCTCCAGTCGTTCCTGAACGATTTCCATGTGCAGCAGGCCCAGAAAACCGCAGCGGAAACCAAAGCCCATCGCCTGCGAGGTTTCCGGCTCGAAATACAGCGAGGCGTCGTTGAGGCGCAACTTCTGCAAGGCCTCGCGCAGGTTGCCGAAGTCGTCCGAATCCACGGGGAATAGTCCGGCGAACACCCGCGGCTGGATTTTTTGAAATCCGGGCAAGGGTTCCGTCGCCGGCCGGTCCGCCCCGGTGAGGGTATCGCCCACCGGCGCCCCGTCGATATCCTTGATTCCGGCGATGATGTAACCCACCTCGCCGGCGCTCAGACTGGGTTGTTCACTGCGCTTGGGAGTGAAGATGCCGACCGATTCCACCTGGAAGGTCCGGCCGGTGGACATCACCTGGATTTTCTGCTTGGGCGCGATCCGCCCGTCCACCACCCGCACCAGCGAGATCACCCCGACGAAGTTGTCGAACCAGGAATCAATGATCAGAGCCTTGATCGATCCGTCCGGATCACCTCTTGGGGCCGGGATGCGTTCAATGATTTCCTCCAGCAACTCCGCAACCCCAAGACCGGTTTTGGCGCTGACCCGCAGGGCGTGGCTGGCGTCCAGGCCGATGATGTCGCCGATCTCGCGCGCCACCCGCTCCGGATCGGCCGAGGGCAGGTCCACCTTGTTGAGCACCGGCAACACTTCCAAGTGTTGTTCGATGGCGGTGTAGCAGTTGGCGACGCTCTGCGCCTCGACGCCCTGGGCGGCGTCCACCACCAGCAGCGCGCCCTCGCAGGCGGCCAGTGAGCGGGACACTTCATAGGAGAAATCCACATGCCCCGGTGTGTCGATAATGTTGAGCTGATAGGTTCGGCCATCGCGGGCCGGATAGCGTAGCGACACGCTTTGCGCCTTGATGGTGATGCCGCGTTCCCGTTCGAGATCCATCGAATCGAGCACCTGCTCGGCCATTTCCCGTTCGCTCAGGCCGCCGCAGAGTTGAATGAAGCGGTCGGCGAGCGTGGACTTGCCGTGATCGATGTGGGCAATAATGGAAAAATTGCGAACAATATCCTGTTTCAATCCTTGTTCTCTTGGAAATATGCGCGATGATGGAAAAACTGCGAATGTAATCGTTGCTTTGTTTCAATCCTTATTTTCTTGGATTAGTCATCGCGGCAAGTACCAGTAAAAACGGAATTATAGCGACATCAGGGCGTAGAAAGCACATTTCCGGGCACCGCATCCAGTCGGCGCACCACCACCGGCTGAAATCGCGCGTCGCCCCGCAACCACCGGGATCCGGCGCGCGCCGCCAGGAATCCCAACCCCAAACCTACCGCGCCCGCCAGCACCACCGGTTCCTCGCCCGCGCCGGCGAACGCGGCTTGTCCCAGCAGGGCGCCAGCCAGCAGCAGCAGCAGTGGCAACAGGTAGACCAACAGCGACCCGCGCAGCAGCGCGCCCTCGGCCAGACCCACGATCACCGCGTCGCCCGGTTGCAACGGCAAGGCCGAAATCGCCCGCACCCGAGACCGCCGCTCGCCCCAGACCTTCGCCAGCGCCGCCGCGCCGCAGCCTTCGCTGGCGGAGCACGCGCCACAGGCCGACCGGCGCCGGGCTTCCACCCAGGCGTAGCCGTCGCCGGCCTCCACCACGACTGCTGGTTCTTCAATCATGGCTTGACGGCCTCGGGCACATACTGAATCGAGGTGGCGATGCGCTGTACGGTCGCGGCCGGAACCTCACCGACCACCAGCACCTGGTAGCCGTCGACCACCGCGCCAAAGGCGTTCATCGAGCCAAGCTGGGAACCGCCTTGCAGCAGCGGTGATGCACCTTCCAACTGTTCCAGAAACACCGAGATGGTCGCCAGGCCATCGGCGAACACGAGGTGTTCGGTCGGGTGGCGACCCGATGCTTCGGTGAAACGGTTGTGCGACACTTCGGCAAAGCCTTCCGGCAACTGCTCCACCCGCCATGCGGATTGCGTTACCGGTACCCCGCTGGGAGTTTGAGCGCTTTTGGCATTCGAACCCGCTTCAGGCGCGGCGCTCTCCGGGAGTAAAGCCGGTGCTTCGAAGGCGGAATCGTCAATGCGCGGCTTGAGCTGCAAATCGGTGAACATCAACTGCTCGACCGGATAGCCCCGCTCATCCAGCAGCGCCGAACGCAGCGCCAAACCGTTGCGCCGGTCCAGCCACAGCCGGTAACCGAACCGCCAGGCATCGCGCGGCTTGATGGCGATTACTTGCGCCTCCAACCCGGCGACGCGGTCTTCGCCCAACATTTCCAGTTCGTAGTGGCTTTCCAGCCGGCCAGGTTCCCGGGGAATGGACAAGGGGAAGGGTGAATGTCGGTAGCCGCCACCCGCGAATATCGCCTGCTGCTTCGGCAGCAGACAGACAACGCCGTTGTTGGTGACCACGATTTCCCGCAGTGGGCCGCTCAACGAAAACAGCCGCTGTCGCTCGCCCTCGGGTCCGCCGCCATGGATGATGCGCATGGCTTCCACGTGGGGTCCCTGCACATAAACGAAGGTGCCCTCGTAGTTCAGGGTCTGGGTGGAGTCCAGCATCCGCTCCAGCCATTGCCTGGCATTCTCGGTGGTGGCTGGTTGCGTCCGTCCGGTGAGTGGCGGCGTGCTGGCGGCGAGCGCCAGGATCGCGCAATACAGGAGCCTGCGCTTCATGCGTGATCTTAGCGGCTGGTTCCGGTTTGATAACCGACCATGCGCACGTAGGGCAGCATGCCGTGCATGCTGTTCCTGGAGGCATAGCCGTTATGATTGACCAGATAGTAGTTCAACCGGGCTTCGGTCGGTTCACCGGAAGGATCGGCTTGCCGGGCGATTGCGACGGTCTGGATGGGGAGGGAATCGGTGGGAGCAGAAAAGGTGGGTGTGGCGGCGGCAAGTGGAGCGGTGGGTTGGAAAGCGTCGGTCTGGTTCAGCTTGAGTCCGAACAGGGCCATCAGCGCCACCGATGCGGCCAGTGCGAACCCGGTGACCGGCTTATACCAGGCCGGCAGTGGCCTGGCGGCTGGTTGCGGCAGGGATTCAGCTTCGATGACCTGGCGGATGCGGGCGGCGAAATCGGTATCGAGCACCGCCGGTATATGGCCCTGCATCACGTCGCTAATCAAATAATACCGCTCCCAGCGGTCGCGCGCGCCGTGATCCCGACTCAGTCGGCGCAGGACCATCTCGCTCTCGATGTCCGCCAGTTCATCGTCGACCATCGCCGAAAGCTGGCTTGCCGCGACGGGGACATCGTGGGCGAGCGGCGCCGATTGTGGTTCAGCCGTTTTATCAGCCATGACTCTATCCCGAAATTAATGCAGTAGTGGATGCAGTTTGGCGTCGATCGATTCGCGCGCCCGGAAAATCCGCGAGCGCACCGTGCCGATCGGACACCCCATGGTTTGGGCAATTTCCTCATAACTCATTCCCTCGAGTTCCCGAAGGGTGATTGCCGTGCGCAAATCCTCCGGTAAATCCTCAATCGCCCGGAACACGGTCTCCGCGATTTCGTCCTTGAGCAACAACCGCTCGGGCGTCTCGTACTCTTTCAGCGCGGACTGACCTTCGTATTGCTCGGCATCGTGGGCGTCGATATCGGAACCCGGCGGACGGCGGCCTTGGGCGACCAGGTAGTTCTTGGCCGTGTTGATGGAGATCCGGTACAGCCAGGTATAGAACGCGCTGTCCCCGCGAAAACCGGGCAACGCGCGGTAGGCCTTGAGAAAGGCTTCCTGGGACACATCCAAGGCTTCGCTGGGATCATGCACATAGCGGGAGATCAGCTTGATGATCTTGTATTGGTACTTGCGCACCAGCAGATCGAACGCACTTTTGTCGCCTTTTTGTACCCTGTGGACCAGATCACGGTCCAGATGACCCTCGCCCATCCGGGCAGACTCCTTTCAGCTCAATGGCAATTTCCCTGCAACCATAACGGTAGACCAACGCTCGATTCGTTAGTTCGCGTACTTGCCGGGATGTTATAGTGTGGACATGCGGTGGTGGGATAACCGTGCGGGCGCTGATTCAATCGACTGCGCGGTATTTTCGCCCGCAACGATACCCCATTCACGGAACCGCCCACAAGCCATGGCCACCTCTCCTGTTTCCACCGATATTCTGATCATCGGTTGCGGCGCCGCCGGTCTGAGCCTGGCGTTGCGCATGGCCGACGCCGCCCGCGTCGTGGTGCTGGCCAAGGGGCCGCTGTCCGAAGGCAGCACTTACTACGCCCAGGGCGGAGTATCGGCGGTGCTGGACGCCGGTGACTCCATCGAGTCACACTTGCAAGACACCTTGGTCGCCGGCGCGGGCCTGTGCCATGCCGATGCGGTGCGCTTGACGGTAGAGCACGGCCGGGAGGTGATCGAGTGGCTCAGCGCGCGAGGCGTCCCCTTCACTCGCGATCCCAACGCCGAGAGCGGCGCGGACTATCATCTGACCCGCGAGGGCGGTCATAGCCACCGTCGGGTCGCGCATGTCGCCGACGCCACCGGGCGCGCCATTCAAACCACCCTGGAAGCGCGCGCCCGCGAGCATCCGAACATTACCCTGCTGGATCACTACATCGCGGTGGACCTGATCACCCGCCGCAAGCTGGGCCTGGATGGCAACCGCTGCCTGGGTGCTTATGTGCTGGACCGCCACGGCGGGCAGGTGGAAGCGCTGGCGGCGCGATTCGTGGTGCTGGCCACCGGCGGGGCCAGCCGGGTTTATCTGTATTCCAGCAATCCCGACGGTTCCACCGGCGATGGCATCGCCATGGCCTGGCGGGCGGGTTGCCGGGTGGCGAATTTGGAATTCATGCAGTTTCACCCGACTTGCCTGTATCACCCGCAGGCCAAGAATTTCCTGATTTCCGAGGCGGTGCGGGGCGAGGGCGGCATTCTGCTGCTGCCGGATGGTAGCCGGTTCATGCGTAATTTCGATGTGCGCATGGAACTGGCTCCCCGCGACATCGTGGCCCGCGCCATCGACCATGAGATGAAGCGGCTGGGCGCGGAATGCGTGTATCTGGACATCAGCCATAAACCGGCGACGTTCATTCAGGAGCATTTCCCGAACATTTACGCCAAGTGTCTGGAATACGGCTTCGACATGACCCGCCAGCCCATTCCGGTGGTGCCGGCGGCCCATTATACCTGCGGTGGGGTATTGACCGATTTGCGAGCGCGAACCGACGTCGCCGGCCTGTATGCGGTGGGCGAAGTCGCGTTCACCGGCTTGCATGGCGCCAACCGCATGGCCAGCAACTCGCTGCTGGAATGCCTGGTGTTCGCGGCGGCGGCGGCTGACGATATGCACCCACGGCTGGCGCGCGCCCCGGAGCCGCCCCTGCTGCCAGCCTGGGATGAGAGCCGGGTCACCGACTCCGACGAGGAGGTGGTGGTCAGCCACAACTGGGCGGAATTGCGCCAGTTCATGTGGGATTACGTGGGCATTGTCCGCACCAACAAACGCCTGCAACGCGCCCAGCATCGGGTGGAGCTGCTGTTGCGGGAGATCGGCGAGTATTACGGCAACTTCCGCGTTAGCGGTAATCTGATCGAACTGCGCAATCTGGCGCAAGTAGCTGATTTGATTATTCGCTGCGCCTTGGCGCGGCGGGAAAGCCGGGGGTTGCACTACACCCTGGATTATCCCCAGGCCAACGAGTCCGCGCCAGTGCGGGACACGGTGCGGGTGCCGGGTAATTTCGCCGGGGTCGAAGCGCCGCCATTTTGGGGAGAGTGTGACAGTGAGGATCCTGATTTTAAAAGGACTGCTCCACGAAATTAAAGGACCGGCGGCGCGGAACTCCCGCCGGTCGGATCCGCTGGCGCCGCGGGCCGAATCCGTTCGCGTCGGGGCCGTTCGACCGGCAGACCCGGTTTCACCGACGTGGCCGGGATCTGGTGGGGGGGGACTGTCGGCAGGTTCGGTTCGACCGTGGACCCGGCGCGCGCCCGGCGCAGCCAGCCCAGCACTTGGCGCTCCACCGCATCCTGCCCGGCCGGCGTCAAATCCCGGAAGACCAGTATCCCCACCCCCAGCAGTAGGGTCAATCCGCCCAGGAAGGTGATCAGCGGTTGCAGGAAGGCGATTGCCAGCGGGGCCAGCACGGCCAGCAGGATGTGTCGGATTTTCACGGGATGTCCTCCATCGGTTGATCCTCGGCCAGTCCGGGTCGTCGCGCGAGAATGACCGTGCAGTTATCGTCCGGTTGGCTGCGTTGCTGGCGAATGTTCTCGGCCAGTTCGGCCAGCAGTTCGTCCGCCAGTTCCCCTAGTGGCCGGTGCGACTGCCCGAGCAGCGCCGGCCAGCGATGGATGAACGCCTGCGGGTTGGCGAGATGCCAGAGTCCGTCGCTGGCGAGCAGATAGACCCAACCCGGTTCCAATTCCAGGGTGCGGCGGTCGCCCAACCCGCGCAGGAACAGCGGCAGGTTGCCCTCGTGCAACTCGAACAGTTCCTCGGCGATGGCTTCGGCGTAAAGCTGGGGGGCGCCGAGGGTGCTGCCCAGCACGAAGGCCTGACTGATCTGGGAATTGGTTTGGACATGAACCTGTTGAATCCACTGTTGGCCATTCACCAGCCCGAGCATCGCCATGTGGGTGGCCGGCACGTGGTCCACGGTCAGGCACTGCGCCCGCCGCATATTCACGGCATAGACCCGCGAATCGCCGACGTGAAACAGCAGGGCGGGTCCACTGGGAGGGATTTCGAGCAAAATCAGGGTACAGCCGGTTTCCAGCCCGGCCGCTTGAAACTGCCGGTGCAGCCGGCGATGTAGCGCGTCCAGGCCGCTGGAAATCGGGGCCAGCGCCACGGCGGCCGGAAGATCGAGCAGGCCCTCGATGGTCTTTTCGGTCGCATCCCGGCCATGACTGTGACCACCCATGCCGTCGAGCACGGCTAGCCGCCGGTGCCCAAGCGGCCAGTCGGGCAGACGTATTTCGGTTTCCTGTTCGTGCCAAAGCAGGCGGGCTCGTCCCTGGCCGTCAATGACGAGGTAATTGTCCTGATTTTCCTGGCGGCCATGGCCAGTGGGCGAGCGCAACGAGCGCACGGCGATTTCCAGGGGCCGATCAGGCGGGGACGGCATGGGGTCGAGAGCGTCCGTGATGTTCATGGTGGTATGACGAATAGATTCCGTGGGATCGTGATGGTTGCGAGGGCGGGCGAGGGCGGGCGCGACCGAACCCGCCCATCGGCGTCGCCCCGGCGCGTGACGGTTTATCCTCATGCTAAACTAGACAATAATGCGACTTGATACTGCTCTATCCAACCTATCTTCGGAGCCATCTGGCGAATTTAAGACTTATGGATCTCGAAACGCATCCTGAATCACTTGCAAAAGCGCGCGCCGCTGGCCAGCCGGACGAGACTGGAGATGCGCACCATGAGGAACCGACCATGGCCGAGGCGGGCGCGGAGGGCGAGTCTCCCCCGACGCTGGATGTCGCGGGATTATCCGACGCGGAGGCCAATCCAGCGGGTGCGGAGGATGGTCCCGACGCAGAGGGTGGTCCCGAAATCCTGGCGCCCGGGATGGTGATCGGGCCGGCCCAGCGCCGGGTTCGCCTGGTGAGCGATCTGAGTGGTCGGGGACAAATCTGGCTGGCGCGGGTGGTCGCATCGGCCTCTGACGCGGGTGAAGGCGCGCCGGAAGAGTTCCGGGCCATCAAGATTTTTCTGCCCATCGCGACCGGCGGCCGGGAAGCAGGTCGCGATGAACGGGCGTCGCGGGCGGATATGATCAACTTGCGAAACTACCTGACCAAAGTCAAGGCCCGAGTCGATCTAGCCCTGAAGCTGGACCATCCGCACATTGCCCGCGCCTATGACTGGTGTCATGGCGCCGACGGCTGGCCGTTCGTCGAGATGGAATATCTGGATCACCATTACGGTCGCAGCCTGGCGCAACTGCTGCGCGAGCAGGGCCGGAGCGGATTCCCGTTCGAGACCGTGCTGGAATGGCTGCGGCCCGTCGCCGCCGCGCTGGATTATGGCCGCCGCGAATATCGGCTCGGCCATCAGCACCTCGACGCCGATACGGTGTTCGTCACCGCGCAGGGAGAGATCAAGTTGTTGGGATTCGGCTTGGCCGCCGAACCGCGGGAACCGCGCAGCGTGTTGTTCAGCACCGGCGATTCGACCGGGGCGGCCGGGCTGGTGGAGTCGGTGGCCGCCGAAACCACCTTCCGCCGCGACGTGTTCGCCCTGGCGCTGCTGGCCTACCGGTTGCTGGCGGGACGTAGCGCCTACGAGGTTCAGGCTTCGCAACCGAACACGGTGTCGCGCCCACCCGGGTTGACGGATGAGACCTGGCGAACCTTGCGCCGGGGACTGGCCTATCCGAGTGAGCTGTGTCCGATCGATGCCGGTAAATTCATGCGTGAGCTGGAAGCCGCGCAACAGCCGGCCATGCATAGAGCGCGTGGCCGCGCCATGGGTTTGAAGCGATGGGGGTTGGTGGCGGCTGGGTTGGGGCTGGCGACGACCCTGGGAATCTACTGGCTGGTTGGACGTTATTCTGGTGGGTTGGAGTCGCTGCGGCCGGCGCCGACCGACGAAGCCGCATCATCGATTCCGGCGCCGGAACCGGACGCCGGTTTGACGGTTTCCTCGCGGGACGCCGAGCGCGAAATCGATTTGCGCGCCTTCGAGTCCGCCAAGCTGGTGGATACGTTGCTGGCGTACCGGCTCTATTTGCAGCGTTGCCCGCGTTGTGGTTACGAAAAAGAAGGGCGAGCCGCCATCGCGCGCTTGGAGGCCCAGGAAAAAGCCGCTGTCGCGCTCTTGGAGGTCCAGGAAAAAATTCGCGGAATCAAGGCGGATTTTGAAAAATCGGCGCAAGCGCTGGAGAAGGAAGGGCGTGGCGACCAAGGTGACGACGCGCTGGCGGCGCTGGCGGCGCTGGCGGCGCTGGCGCCCGACGATTCCCTGGTGGCCGAAGGCCGGCGACGCCTCGCGCTAGGCTGGGCGGCGCTGGCGCAGGCAAGCCTGAACCAGGGAGAATTGGCCAATGCCCGGAAATGGTTGAAAAAGGCTGAATCGGCCCAGCCGAAACAGCTTGAACTGGCGCGGTTGACCCAGGCCTTGGAGCAGGCCGAGACCAAGGGTCAGGCCCGGCGGCTGGATGAGGAGGCGTTTGCCGTCGCCCGCCGCGCCGACAGCCGCCGCGCCTACTGGACTTATCTCGAGCGATGCGCGCCGGGCTGCGACCACCGCGCCGATGCCGAAGCCGCGCTGGCTCGATTGGCGCCGGCTCATCCGATCCTGCGCGATCGCCTGAGCGATGGTTCGCAAGGCCCGGAGATGGTGGTGGTTCCAGCCGGTGGGTTCCTGATGGGATCTCCACCTTATGAAAAGGGTCGCTACGGCGATGAAGCCCCCCACCCCGTGCGAATTGAGAAGCCGTTCGCTATCGGCAAGTACGAAGTGATGTTCCACGAGTACGACCGGTTCGCGGCGGCGGCCGGGCGGGCGCGGCCCAACGACCAGGGCTGGGGCCGCGACCGGCGGCCGGTCGTCAACGTCTCATGGAAGGATGTCGTGGCCTATGCCGACTGGCTGTCGAAGCAGGCGGGCGCCCGCTATCGCCTGCCGACCGAGGCGGAGTGGGAGTATGCGGCGCGCGCCAGGGCGGCGACCAGCCGTTACTGGGGCGACGATCCCGACCAGGGTTGTGCCTACGCCAACGCCGCCGATCTGGATGGCAAGCAGGTGTTTGTAGGCTGGACGGCGATGAAATGCCACGATGGCCAGGTTTACACGGCGCCGGCTGGTAGTTACCGCGATAACGATTTCGGCTTGCACGACATGCTCGGCAATGTGCTGGAATGGACCTGTTCGCTGTACGACAAGGATGCCTCGGCGCCGGTTCAGAGTTGCGAGGAACCAGCCCGGGACCGGCAGTTCGTGGTGCGTGGCGGTTCCTGGAACGATGAGCCGCGCAACGTCCGATTGGCCGACCGGCATCGCAGCCAGCCCGAATTCCAGGATTACTTCCTGGGTTTCCGCCTGGTTCGAGAGTTGCCCTAAGTCCTGATTCCCACCCCCGCGAATGAATCGGTCATGACCGCGCCCGTTCTGGTCCGATGGTGGCGGGGTATCGAGCAACTGGGTCAAGCCGTGACCCGGCCGCTGGATGGGTTGCTCGAGGAACTGGATTTTCTGGCGGTCGTACTGATGAGCGCTGGTTCCTTGCCGCGGGGAGAATGGCCATTCCTGATCCGGCATACCTGGCAACAGATTTATTTCACGGCGGTACAGCAAGCGTATATTTTTACGGTGGTGGGCTTGATCATCGGCGTACTGATGGCTTTTCCGCTGATCGTGTTCCGTATTCAGGATCCTCATCTGCTGGGACGCATCATGCACATCATGATGTATCATCAGCTCAATCCCATTCTGGCGACGCTGTTCGTGGCGGGGTTGTCGGGCGCGGCCATCACCGCGGAACTGGGTGAACTCAGGGCGAACCAGGCGATCGAGCATTTGGTGGCGATGGGCGTCAATCCCTACCGTTTTTTCGTGCTGCCTCGCCTGATCGGCATGGTGCTGTCGCTACCGATCCTGGTGTGTTGGCTGAATGTCGGCGTCACGGTCGGCGCGGCGGCGATGTTGAGCATCTATCAGAATATTCCGCCGACGGTGTTCTTCCCGGTTTGCCTGGCCGGTCTGACCTATGGATCGCTGGCCTTGACTGGTGGAATGGTGGTCATTCAGGCTGTCCATGTCATTCTGGTTCAGACCTCGCGCGCCTTTCGGGTTGGCGCCTATGTGGATATTCCGCGGACCTTGCCCAGCGCCTTCGCGCGCTCGTTCATCGGCTGCCTGATCATTACTCTGTTGTTCTCGCTGGTGCGTTATGGCTGAGGCGGCCTTGCGGGTGTGCGACTGGGTTCTGGATCGGCGTCCGGCGCCGGAACCGTTCAATTTCCAGGCAATGCCTGGTGAGTTGTGGATGCTGGTGGGCGCGGTGGATTCGGGTCGGCGCGAGTTGATTCACGGCATGGCTGGCCTGGTCGAGCCGCGGGCGGGTCGTCTGGAGCTGTTCGGGCGCGACGTCGCGTATTTGGGGCCGCGCGCGCGCGCCAGCTTGCACAGCCGGATCGGGGTGGTGCTGGAGCAGCCGGGGTTGGTGCCGGCCTGGAGCGTGTTCGAGAATCTGGCGCTGCTGGTTCGCTATCATCGCCTGGCGCCGGGCGGCGCGGTCGAGGACTACGTGGTGGAGTTCATGGAGTCCTGCCGCTTGCCGCGCGCGATTCTCAGCCGGCTGGCCAGCGAGTTGTCACCGCTGGAGAGTCGCTGGATCGGCTTGCTGCGGGCGCTGGTCATCCGGCCACGTCTGTTGCTGGTCAGCGCCTACCTGCCCCAGGAAACCCTGGTGGCGGGTTATGGCGTGTGGGCGTTTTTCGCGGAGGTGGTCGAACCGATGAACATGGCGATTGTGGTGGATGCCGGTCCGCAAGCCTTGCCGATCAGCGCGGAGACGCGCCTGCTGGTGATGGACCAGGGGACGCTGCGGGCGGCGGGCCGGGCGAGAGATCTGGCGGTGCATCCGGATGCCGTCGTCCGGAGCCACGTGAGGCTCGACCATGCTTGAGACCGCCATCGGCGCCCGCTATCGACGCTATCAGCGCGCGGTCGGCCTGTTGATCCTGGCGACGCTGGGCGTGCTGTTTGCCCTGCTGTGGATGGCGAACCGCCAGTTGGGGTTTTTCAGCCACACCTATCGCCTGCACGGCTTTCTCGACAATGTCCGCAATCTCCGGCAGACCACACCGGTGACATTGGCGGGGTTGAAGATCGGCGAGGTGCGCGATTTGACGATGACCGACGGTAACCAGATCCGAATCGAATTGATCCTTTACCACGAATACCAGCCGCGCATCCGCCAGAACTCGACCGCGCAGCTCAAAACCGATGTACTGGGGAACGCGACGGTCGAGATCAACATGGGCGATCCGGCGCGGCCCATGCTGGAGGATGGCGCGGCGATTCCCTTCCAGAGCGCCTCCGACCTGGATGCCTTGCTGCGGCAAGCCCAGGAACAACTGGGGCAGCTCGCCGCGGTGCTGGCCAACGTCAAGGCGATCACCGATGAGTTGAAGCAGCCCGAGGGCGCTCTACTGGGCGCCTTGAGCACCTTCGCCCAGGTGATGCGGGAGTTGACGCCGCTGTTGCGGAATCTGACGGTCGCCAGCCAGGAGATGAGCCGGCTGGCCGTTGATCTGGCGGCGGTCGGCGCGCGGATTCGGGCCGGGCAGGGTGCGCTGGGCGGTCTGACCGATAGCGCCAGCCCGCTGTCCCGCCAGATTGCGGCCAGCGCGCAAAGGCTGCAAGCGGTCATGACCGGCTTGGAGGCGCTGGCGGGGCAGTTGCCCGGTTATGGCCAGCGGGTCGAGCAGATTCTGCGCCAGACCGGGGCGATCACGGCCAAACTGGCCGAGGCCAGCGCGCATGCGCCTGGTCTGATGGATCGAAGTCGGGGGGTGACCGAGGATGTGGGCGAGGTGGTGACTTCGGTCAAACGCAGCGCCGTGCTGCGTGCCCTGAGTCCATCGGCGGCCACGAACGACCGGCCGTTGCTGGAAGCGCCCCGCGATTGGGGGGGAGCGCTGCCCAGCGCGCCGTCGCCCTAGCTGGCACGACGGTGATGACCGGGCGGACGGGCGGTGCGGCGCGGGTTGCCGGGGGGGTGTTGCTGGCGGGATTGACAGCCTGCGGCGGTCCGGCGCTGACGCCGCTGCAGTCGCAGTATCAGCACGAGGCGGAGCGCGCGCTGCGTTATCATGCCCGGGGCGAATTGCCGCGAGCGCTAGTGGCCTATCAGGAAAGCCTGCGCTGGGCCGAAATCGCCGACGACCGGCCGGCGATGCTGGCGCAGGACTTGAATGTTGGGGCGGTCGCGCTGGCGCTCGGCGACTGGGCGCTGGCGGAACGAAGTTTCCAGCGGGTGCAACGGCTGGCGACGATGTTGTCCAATCCGGAGGGCGAGTTGCGCGCGCGCCTGGGATTGGCGCAGGCCAGCCTGCGGCAGGGCTGGTTCGAAGCCGCGCGCTTGGCGTTCCAGCAGACGCT